>JBDLJY010000012.1:0-42899 GCA_039714115.1 Pseudomonadota bacterium
GCGATGGCACGGGGCAGTGGCATACCTTTGAGGACGTTTTTGGAAATGGAAACAAAATTTGAAAAGGCATTCTTGAAGGGAGTCAAGAAACATGCCAGCGAGTGTAGGGTGCGTCCTACGCACCATCTTGTAACGTATAATTGCTCTACACCAACAAAAAGGTGCGTGGGACGCACCCGGAGCTTGCTTGTAAGCGGCGCAATGCTAATACATAAGGGAAAACTTCAATGAAAGTATCCTTGATTTCATCAAATATATACCTCTACTGTAGTACAGCGGATTGACGGATTAAACGGAGATATAGAACCTAATCCGGCTCAACGTTTATCATTGAATTTGCCATCGCAAAATCTTTGGCAAAAATCAGATCGATAGACGCAAATTGTACATCCAATGGTGATCGTAAACGTTGTGGATGCCCGTAATCCTGAGTATTGGAACTCACAAATAGACATTTTTTAGAAAAAGCGTTATTTCTTAATTCTCTACAGATACAAAGATAATGTTCGATAATCATGCAATCCTTTGCCTCGTTTTTTCCATGTTTACTACCAGCAGGAGCTTCATCATCTGATACTCTGTTCATTGCCTTTATCTTGCAATTATCGTCATTTTCTACAATGATAGATGTTTTTAGCAACATTTTTGACAAGTTATAAAGTTGCTGTTCCAGATTAAAAGCCCTTAAATCAGTATTATAAACATGAGATACTGAGCCAATTTTGTCTAAAGTATCACTAAAGTTGATCAAATTATCGTGTAACTTCTGAATATGTTTTTCTAATTCTATAGACACATTGCCAACATTATCTAGCCATTCTTTTTCAACCAACTCTAGTGTTACAACCCATAAATTAGGTGTCGAAGCTTTCAAAATAATTTCGTTGCTTGCCGCTATGACATTCGCAGAAACATCACGAAAAGGCACCCTAATAATATCTAAAAGGGCGCAGGTATCTAAAAATAATACGGGAGCAGGTTGAGTCAATATACGATTGACTACCAATGAGAGGAGAGTAGCCATTTTTTAATGTGCGTCGTAATAAGCCAATAAATTGAGAGCAGATTCGTATTTTTCAGCGAGGCTGAATGCCATACTTGTATCCCAACCATCTTCTTCAAGTGCCTTTTCAAGAATAGTTGTAGGAAGAGGTTTCTTGCTGCGGTGAGTACCGGTGAGAAATTCAAACCAGTGCTGTTCATCTAAAGGCATAAAAAAACCAGAGAATTTATTAGCATTTGACGAAAAATCCTGTAGTGATTTGGCAACGTCTGTTGGAATAAGCTCCTCCAATTTGATTTCAGGCGGCGTTATTTCTACATGTATAAGCGTCTGTTGGGCAGCAGGCAATACGAGTTCGTCATAAAATGATACCAGCAAGGCATTATATTCATCGTAGGAAAGTTCGTATTTTTCTGCTGGCAGAATGTTGGTAACAGAAAAAATGCCCTTTTGTTTTTCCGCTATATAAAGCAGGGCGGGGGGCAATTGTGGTTTGTCAGCGTTTTCGGAATAGGTAAAACAATACACCGTTGCGGCTATCTCTTCAATACGATGATCCTTTTCGGTGTTATGATACCAATATTGAGAACTTTGTGTCTCAAGCTTTTTGATAATGGCTTCAGGTTCAGAGCCATTTAAGCTGATAAGCAGCTTTCTAAATGTTTTCATAGTTTTATCCTTCTCTCTCAAAATGGGATTGTGACGCACGTACTCGGTTTCATCCCCACAGGCGAGGATGGCATCAAGTTTCGTTCTCAATTTCCCATCTATTTTTGCCTTCTTTTTGTGCAATTTCATCCTATTTATCATCTTGACGAACGAGATAACCAATGGCTCAATTGAGCATAACCCATCACAGTCATTATAGGAAATAGACTGGCAAAAGCAATTAAGCCAAAACCATCTATCAGAGGATTGCGCCCCGGGATTGTCCCCGCCAATCCTAAGCCAAGGGCAGCCACCAGTGGCACCGTGACAGTAGAAGTCGTAACACCCCCAGAATCGTAGGCTAAAGGAATGATCTGGCGCGGCGCATAAAAAGTTTGTATGACGACAACAATATAGCCAGTAATAATATAATAATGTAGTGGCGTCCCCATCACAATGCGAAAAGTGCCTAAAGCTATACCAATAGCCACGCCAATAGCCACCGATATCCGTAATCCCCAGAGAGTGACACTTCCGCCTGAAACATCATTAGCCTTAATAGCAACAGCGATAAGTGAAGGCTCAGCAATAGTCGTCGCAAAACCAATAGCGGCCGCAAAGATATAAACCCATTTATAATCTGTCCAGTGTGGAGACTGGCTAACCTTTTCTATCCCATTGTAAATAAAGGCAGGATCCGTTAATTGTTGAGCCATAAGCTCCCCCAAAGGAAATAGAGCCTGTTTAAGCCCTTGGAGGAACAGGGCTAAACCTAAGATGACATAAATTAATCCCACTAAAACATTTTTAAGATTGGGAATAGGGCGGCGTATCACCAAAAACTGGAAACCAAAAATAATAGCCACTATGGGGAATACATCGCGCACCGTTTCTAAAAAAATAGTCAAAAATTCAGTTAAGCCGCTCATCATTTTATTCTACCAATATGCCGTAAGCCATAACAAATATCATCGGCGTGAGCGAAGCAAAGGCGATCAAGCCAAAACCATCAATCATAGGATTACGTCCCTTGATACTAGAAGCCAGCCCGACACCCAGGGCAGTCACAAGGGGGACAGTAATCGTCGAAGTCGTCACACCGCCCGAATCATAAGCAATACCAATAATCCATTCTGGCGCAAAAGCCGTCATAATGACAACACCAATATAACCACTGATGATTAAATATTGTATAGGCCATCCTTTGATGATACGAAAAACGCCGATGACAATAGCAAATCCTACCGATAATGCCACTGTTAGGCGTAAGCCATTAGCATAAATTTGTTTAGCCTCCTGGGTTGCTGCGATAATACCACCGACGGCTGCCACTTCTGCCGCCTCATCTGCCACCGCGATCAGGGCCGGCTCAGCGACTGTGGTACCAAATCCTAAGGCAAATGCAAAAACCAGCAGCCACCATATATTGCCTTTGCGAGCAAAAGCAAAAGCCATATTTTCTCCCAAGGGAAAGAGTGCGATTTCCAACCCGTACACAAATAAACTCAATCCTAGCATCACTAAAAAGATGCCCCCTAATAAATTACCTAGATCGGGAATGGGTTGTTGTAATACAATGAGTTGGAAAAATGCAATCACCCCCACAATGGGGCTAAGATCGCGGGCACTATTGAGTAGTGAAAACCAAAAGGCGCGTAATTGTTTCACAAGCTTATATTTTTAAAAGGTTTGAGAGGCATGAAAAAATGTGACAGTGATATTATACTGGAAGACTTACAAAATAGACAGTACGTGCAAGGTACGCCTTGCACTCATGAACACGGTAGAATTTATGAATAAAACTCCACAAGGCCTCGGCAAAGGCATGATTATTGTCGCTTGGATACTCGCGCTAGGTTTACTGACTTTGTTTTTCAATAATTTTGTTGATAAACAACACAACCCTAACCAAGACTTAAGCACTCAATACCGCCAAGACGGCACTCGTGAGGTGAAACTACAACGCAATCGCAGGGGACATTATGTAGCAAACGGCACGATTAACGGTCAGCCGGTAGTATTTTTTCTGGACACCGGCGCAACGATAGTCTCTATTCCAGAACCGGTGGCACGTCGCTTAAATTTACAGCGAGGAGTTGAAATGCTGGCAAGTACAGCCAATGGAACGGTGACGACTTATAGTGCCGAACTTGATAGCGTGGCTGTGGGGGATATTGAATTACATCGGGTGCGTGCCAGCATTAATCCGCAAATGCAAAGCGATGAAATTTTGCTTGGTATGAGTTTTCTCAAGCATTTGGAATTCACACAGCGCGGAGAGACGCTGATTTTACGTCAATATCCTTAGCAACCAAACCTGCGGGGTATTGGTCTCCCCGCAGGTCTTTATCTTCGCAATTTATCCTATGAAAAGTCAACAATTACCCACTGATCTTGTAGAAACTGTACAAAGAGCCCTAGCCGAGGATATCGGCAGCGGTGACATAACCGCCCATTTGATTGGCGCAGAGACACAAGCTAAAGCGCAAGTGATTAGCCGTGAGCAAGCCATCATAAGTGGCACAGCTTGGTTTGAAGCCGTTTTTAGACAAATTGACAACCAAGTACAAATCACATGGCATGTCCAAGATGGTGAAACCATAAAACCTGAACAATTATTATGTGAACTGATGGGACCAGCACGCGCCTTACTGACGGGAGAACGCACCGCCTTGAATTTCCTACAATTACTCTCAGGCACCGCCACCCAAGTGCAACGCTATGTCAAAGCAATTAGCGGCACAGGCACCCGCCTTTTAGACACTCGCAAAACCCTGCCCGGTTTACGCAAAGCCCAAAAATACGCCGTGCGCTGCGGCGGAGGCACCAATCACCGTATGGGCTTATATGACGCCTTTTTAATTAAAGAAAATCATATATTGGCAGCGGGCACAATCACAAAAGCGGTTGCCGCAGCCCGGCATCAGGCAGCGCATTTACCTGTAGAAGTTGAAGTTGAGACGCTAGAACAAGTTAGAGAAGCTTTACAAGCCGGCGCAGACAGTTTACTGTTGGATAATTTCAAACTGCCCCAATTGCGTGAAGCGGTTACCCTTGTACAGGGACAAATTAAACTAGAAGCATCAGGCGGAGTCACTTTGGAAAACATACGCGCTATTGCCCAGACAGGGGTTGATTTTATTTCAGTCGGTGCGATCACTAAGGATGTGCGGGCGGTGGATTTATCTATGCGCGTGTTAGGGACAGATAAATAACCACAAAATAACGAGCGCCTTTACCGAGAAAAACCAACACAAAAAATAGCAAAAATTGCGTTCTAAACATGCCAGCAATAAAAGTCAATGGATCACCGACAACGGGCAACCACGCCAATAAGAGCGTCCAGACACCATATTTCAAAAACGTCTCCCGTGCTTTGCCAATTTCATTTTGACTAAAAGGAAACCCAATTTTATTTTGTAATTGAAGGAAATAGTATCCTAAAATCCAGTTAATCACCGAGCCCGTTACATTACCTAGCGTTGCCCAAAGCCATAACCAGAACAAATTATCTTGTCCTGATAACACCAAGGTCATCAAAAAAACCTCAGAGGAAAAAGGCAGCAAGGTTGCTGCTAGAAAGGCACTCACAAACAAACTGAGATAAATCATTTTTCCTCAAGACTACAAATTAAATTTCTAAGTACAATACCTTCGCCAATTTAAAAATCGGGGTAGATCAGTTAAGTTCCCTACGGGACGAATGAGGGACGATTTCCCGAAACATCTATTCTCTGACTTGGCGAAGCGGCAGCTAGATTAAAAGGAAAGAAAGAACAATGTACATCGTAATGATTGCTTCAGAATGCGCTCCCGTGTCCAAAGTCGGAGGCTTGGCTGATGTTGTTTATGGACTCAGTAGAGAATTAGAAACCCGAGAACAAATGGTAGAAATCATTCTGCCAAAATACGATTGTATGCGCTATGACCAAATATGGGGCCTCCACATCGCTTACCAAGATTTATGGGTACCTTGGGGCAATAGCACTATTCACTGCTCTGTTTGGTTTGGATTTGTGCATGGGCGAAAATGTTTTTTTATTGAGCCTCATTCCGAAGAAAATTTTTTCAAACGGGACAACTATTATGGCTACCCGGATGATGCCATGCGATTTGCTTTTTTCAGCAAAGCATCGCTAGAATTTCTGCTCATGGCTAACAAACATCCTGACGTGATCCATTGCCATGACTGGCAAACCGGGCTTGTGCCCGTTTTGCTCTATGAAATGTACCAAAGCCTGCATCACTCCCGCGTTTGCTATACCATTCATAATTTCAGGTATCAAGGCATCACCGGGACGCATATTTTGTCAGCCACCCATTTGAATCGACCAGAATATTACCACCATTATGATCGCCTCCAAGACAATGTCCACCCAACGGCATTGAATTTTATGAAAGGGGGAATCGTTTACTCAAACTATGTCACCACAGTGTCGCCAAAACACGCTTTGGAGGCGCGTCACACTGACCAAGGACATGGATTGGGCGATACCTTACATATCCACCAAAATAAATTCAACGGCGTTCTCAATGGCTTAGATTACGAAGTGTGGAATCCTGAAATAGATCCACTCATTCCCCATCATTACACCATTGAAACCTTGGACAATAAATATGGCAATAAAGAAGCCCTGCGCGATAGATTATTATTACGCAAAGAGTTTAAACCAATTATTGCATACGTAGGCCGTCTGGACGTGCAAAAAGGTGTCCACATGATCCGACATGGGCTGTTCTACTCACTGCAAAACGGCGCACAATTTGTCCTGTTGGGCAACAGCCCAGAGTCTAGCATTAACGAAGAATTCTGGCATCTCAAACAACAATTAAATGATAATGAAGATTGTCATTTAGAGATTGGCTTTGACGAAGAATTAGCTCATCTCATCTATGCAGGGGCAGATATGATTATCATGCCCAGCATGTATGAACCCTGTGGATTGACACAATTGATCGCGCTGCGATACGGCACCGTGCCCATTGTGCGAACCGTCGGTGGGCTAGCAGATACTATATTTGACAGAGACTTCTCTGACAAAGCGATTACCGCACGTAACGGCTATGTTTTCCACGAAGCCGACTACACTGGCATTGAATCTGCCATGCAGCGTGCCATTGGTTTGTGGTACAACTATCCCAAAGATTTCCGCAAACTTGTCATTCAGGGTATGCAGTATAATTATTCGTGGCATCGTTCGGGTCAGCATTATTTGGACATTTACGAACACATCCGAAACAAATAATAAGATCCAAGATAAATCCCAAGATAAATCTTGGACTCCAGACGGTATTTTGGAGTCCAAGATTTATCTTGGGCGACTGATAACGGAATAAAAAAGGATTAACTTTATGAACGCCCCATCATCAAAAGAAAAACCCGCCCACATTGAAAGGCCAAACTTTCCCGACTGGGAAGGCGATCTCTCCGAATACATCAATGACGTACCCAACGTCTCAGGCTCCGAAAAAATTCTCAAAAAAAACCTTGCCAACAGGCACCCCATTTTTTTACCAGAAAGCGGGATCGACTTTGGGCACATACGCAGCGCATGCGCCATTGCCCTGCACATGCACCAACCCCTAATCCCCGCCGGTGGTGGCGATCTCCGTACAGCGGAAATTATCAGCAACCTCAAATACATGATGGACAATCAGTACATAGGCGACAACCATAATGCCCCCATTTTCCACTGGTGCTACAAACGCATAGGCGAATTTATCCCACAACTCGTGAATGAGGGCAAACAACCACGTATCATGCTGGAATATTCAGGAACGCTGCTACATGGCTTACGCCAAATGGGATTACACGACGTGATCGACAACCTAAAAACCATAACCCTAGATCACAACTATCGGCGCACCGTAGAATGGCTAGGTTGCCCGTGGGGACACGCCGTCGCCCCCTCCACCCCCGTTCAGGACTACCGCCTACACGTTCTCGCCTGGCAACACCACTTTGCCGCCATTTTTGGCCTCGAAGCCCAGAGCCGTGTACGAGGATTTTCACCCTCAGAAATGGCCCTACCAAATCATCCCGATGTCGCCTACGAATTTGTGAAAACACTCAAAGAGTGCGGCTACCAATGGGTATTAGTCCAAGAGCACAGCATTGAGCAGCCAGAAAACGGCAGGAATAGTGAGCGTCCACACATCCCCCACCGCCTCACATGCACCAATTCCCACGGCGAAACTGCCAGCATTATCGCCATCATCAAAACACAAGGCAGCGACACCAAGCTTGTCGCCCAAATGCAGCCCTTTTACGAAGCCAGAGGACAATCCCGCTGGGAGCTGGGCGGCAAATCTGTCCCACCGCTGATTACCCAAATTGCCGACGGCGAAAATGGCGGCGTCATGATGAACGAATTTCCGCACAAATTCTTTGAAGTCTCCAATGACAGCACCGGCTCAGATACCCCACTGATGAACGTCACCGAATACCTAGAACATCTTTTTGCAATGGGTATTAAAGAACAAGACTTTCCGCAGATGCAGCCAGTGATGCAAAAACGCATCTGGGATCGCTTTCGAGCCGGCGATGGCCCAGATAAAATGGCCCAAATCATTGAACAACTCAAAAAAGAAGACCACCAATTTCATATAGATGGTGCCAGTTGGACAAACGACATCTCCTGGGTCAAGGGCTATGAAAATGTACTAGGACCGATGGAAAAAGTCAGCTCATTTTTCAACGAAAAAGCCATCAAAGGACGCATTCCCACCAACGATCACAGATATCGCAACGCCCTCTTTCATCTAATGGCCTCACAAACCAGTTGTTATCGTTACTGGGGACAGGGACTTTGGACGGACTATGGACAAGAAATTTGTCGGCGGGCTAGTGATATTTTGACTTATGATATATAGAGTGGAGCGCAAACCCCGTCCTGCACAGAATGGTAAGTTCGTAGTAGGCGATTTATCGCCTATTCAGACTTTGCTAATCGCTCAGTTAAGTATTATAATGAATGCCCCATTTTTCACTTTACCTTATATTGAGGAGATCACACTTTCAATGCCCCAAGTTCGTGTCAAAGAAAATGAACCATTTGAAATAGCCATCCGCCGTTTTAAACGTGCCTGTGAAAAGGCCGGTCTTTTAGCCGAAGTCCATCGTCGTGAATTTTACGAAAAACCTACTACCGTTCGCAAACGTAAAGCGGCAGCAGCCGTCAAACGACATCTTAAAAGACTCAGTCGTGACAGATTGCGTCGAGGACGTCCCCACAAAATTTCAATTTTTTCTTAGTAATTATCTTCAAGCCCGCCCAGGGCAATGCGATTAATGATAAGGTTTTTCGGTTTATCATAATAGCATTGCCTCACAGGTGGGTGTCAATTGAATTGAATTGAAAAAACACCATGTCTCAAACTCTCAAAGAACGAATTAGCGAAGATATGAAGTCCGCCATGCGTGCTAAAGACAAGCAACGCTTAGGCACAATACGTTTGATTCAAGCGGCGATTAAACAACGGGAAATTGATGAGCGTATCCATTTGGATGATACGCAAGTAATAACCGTGCTAGATAAAATGCTCAAGCAGCGGCGTGACTCATTGGCGCAATACGAAAAAGCTAATCGCCAAGATTTAGCAGAACAAGAAGCCTTTGAAATCAAAGTGATACAAACATACATGCCGCAAGCTTTGAGTGAAGCAGAACTAGCAGACTTGATAAAAGCCGCTATAACCACAACAGGTGCCACCTCTATCAAAGATTTAGGCAAAGTGATGGGGCATATCAAGCCATTAGTACAAGGGCGTGCCGATATGAGAGCGCTCAGTGCGAATATTAAACAACGTTTGAGTTAGATAAAATTTAGTCTTCAAACGTTACGGACGGGATTGCAAATCCCGTCCTGCTATATAAAAGTTCGTAGTAGGCGATTTATCGCCTATTTCTGGCACGATATGGTTCAGAGGCAAAAGCCTTCGAGATCCCTCGCTAGCGCTCGGGACAGGCAAAAGCCTCTGAAGGAGTTCTTGAGATTTATCTCTCGGCATCTTTCTTTTAAGCCTTTTCCTTAATTAACTAAAAATGGCTGGGCGCATCCCTCGCAATTTTATCGACGACTTAATAACCCGTGTTGACATCGTTGACCTAATTGACAATCATGTATCACTCCGCAAAAGCGGTAGAAATTATACGGCGCTTTGTCCATTTCACAACGAAAAAACGCCCTCTTTTACCGTCAGCCCCGATAAACAATTCTATTACTGTTTTGGCTGTGGTGCTCATGGCACAGCGATAGGTTTTCTGATGAACTATGCACGCCTCAATTTTCCTGAGGCGGTGCATGAATTGGCATCCAGAGCCGGCATAGAAGTGGTGTATGAGCAAGGCACAACGCCTGCATCAATCACCGCCTTTGACGACTTGTACCACACCATGGAGCAAGCCACACACTATTATCGGCAACAATTACGCCAATCCCAAGCGGCTATAAAATACCTAAAAAGCCGGGGTTTAACTGGGGAAATTGCGCGTGATTTTCGCTTAGGCTATGCGCCACCGGGTTGGGATAATCTATTGAAAACACTGGGCACTGATACAGAGATGCAGAGCCGCTTACTCAAAACAGGTTTAATCAAACAACATGAATCCGGACATCGTTATGACCACTTTAGAGATCGGGTGATGTTCCCCATTTTAGATCGACGGGGACGTACCATCGCTTTTGGTGGACGAACACTATCAGAGAGCAAACACGAACCTAAATACCTTAATTCTCCCGAAACCGCCCTATTTCAAAAAAGCCGCGAATTATATGGCTGGTATTTCGCTAGAAAAATCCGCCCTCTACAAAAAATCATCGTAGTAGAAGGCTATATGGACGTGGTGGCATTAACACAATATGGCATACAAAATGCGGTAGCCACCTTGGGCACGGCAACCACCCATGAACATTTAACTCAACTATTTCGCAATGTACCAGAAATCATTTTCTGTTTTGATGGCGATCAAGCCGGACAAAAAGCAGCTTGGCGAGCCCTAGAAACCGTATTGCCACTATTACAAGAAGGCCGTCAAGTCCATTTCGTATTTCTACCACAAGACTACGATCCTGATAATTTAGTACGTTTTGAAGGTACACAAAACTTTAATAACCGCCTTGCTCAGGCAACGGCACTATCAGATTTTTTGTTTGACACCTTAACACGACAAGTTGATATGAGGAACATTGACGGGCGAGCGCGTTTAGTGGAATTAGCCAAACCCTTATTAAAACAATTACCAGCAGGACCCTATCATGAACTGATGTTGCAAAAATTAAGTCAACTAACGGGTGTCAATTTGACTAAAAGGGGGCAAGGCACCAACCAACCCGTTACATTTCGCTCCCATCAAAGCATGAAACAGTTTTCATTGGCACATCAAGCGATTGTATGTTTATTACACAAGCCGACATTATCTCAAACAGTGGAGTACCCTAATAAAAAATTATCTTTCTTAAACCAACCCGATATAAGACTACTGCTAAATATCATTGAATTCACAAGGATGAATCCTAAATTAACTCTAGGTGCAATTTGCGAACACTGGCGAGGGACAGAATATGAGCAAACCATCAATCAGTTAGCTACGCAAAAACCACTCTTCACAGATACCGACAAGATCGATGAGAATTTCCTCGGCGCCATAAACCGTTTGTATGAAAACTACACGAATCAACGCCTGGCATACTTAACGCAAAAAATAACTGATTTGACGGCTGAGGAAAAGCATGAATTAAAATCTTTATCTCAATCTCGTGGTCAAAATCCACACTAATCAGTTATCAGTTATCAGTAAACAGTTATCAGTTATCAACTGATAACTGATAACTGATAACTGATAACTGATAACTGACAACTGAAGATGAACCAAGAGCAACAGCAATCACAACTAAAATCACTCATTGCTAAAGGCAAAGAGCAAGGTTTTTTGACCTATCACGAAGTCAACGATCACCTGCCTGATGATATTGTCGAACCGGAACAAATAGATGGTATTATCAACATGATCAATGACATGGGGATTGCCGTGCATGAATTTGCGCCAGATGCAGACTCCTTGTTAATTTCCGATGCCCCCGTTGCTGACGAAGATGCTGCCGAGGAAGCGGCAGCGGCGCTGGCTAATGTCGATAGTGAATTTGGGCGCACCACTGATCCAGTGCGTATGTATATGCGCGAAATGGGCTCGGTAGAATTGTTGACGCGAGAAGGTGAAATCAAAATTGCCAAACAGATTGAAGAAGGCTTAAAGCAAGCACTGTCAGCACTCGCAACCCATCCAGACATTGTCGCGGTATTCTTAAAATACTACGAGAAAGTCGAAGCCGGTGAAATCAAACTATCAGAACTCATTAGCGGCTTGATTGACGACATGGAGTCTGATGAGAAGGCAATGGCTGTTGATTGGCGCAGAGACGACGACGACGATGCGGTATCCCTCCTTGATGACAGCGAGATGGCACCAGAGGAAGCCTGTATCCGCTTTAACCGCTTACGCGAACTACACACTCGTTTGATGCAAGCGGAGGCAACGCATGGCACCCAATCGCCTGAATATATGCAGTTGCGTCAAGAAGTCGCGGAATACTTCTTGCAGTTTAAATTAGTACCCAAGGTGATTGACGACTTAACTGCCAAATTACGCCATACAGTTGGCTTGATACGTAAGCAGGAATACAAAATTCGAGATATTTGTATTGGCAAAGTTGGCATGAATAAAAAAGAGTTTCTCTCCTCTTTTAAAAACCATGCGACCAATCCACACTGGGTTGCTTTATTGTTAAATACCGGCAAAGCTTACGTTGGCTCCCTAAAACAACACCGAGAGGAATTGGTGCAGGCGCAAGAAAGGCTGATTGATTTAGAAAGACAAAACAGCTTGAAGATTGCAGAAATCAAGGAAATTAATCGGCGCATGTCGATTGGTGAAGCCAAAGCACGGCGAGCGAAAAAGGAAATGATTGAAGCGAATTTGCGCTTAGTCATCTCGATTGCCAAAAAATACACCAATCGTGGTTTACAATTTCTTGATTTAATTCAAGAAGGCAATATCGGCCTCATGAAAGCGGTGGACAAATTTGAATATCGGCGCGGTTACAAATTTTCCACTTATGCAACCTGGTGGATTCGCCAAGCGATTACGCGCTCGATTGCTGATCAAGCCCGCACTATCCGTATTCCGGTTCACATGATTGAGACGATAAACAAACTCAATCGAGTCTCACGGCAGGTTTTGCAAGAAAAAGGCCGCGATGCCATGCCAGATGAATTGGCCGAGCGCTTGGACATATCTGAAGAGAAAGTACGGAAAGTGCTAAGGATTGCCAAAGAGCCTATCTCTATGGAAACGCCGATAGGGGATGATGAAGAGTCACATTTAGGTGACTTTATTGAAGATACCAGCATGACACCTCCCCTTGATGCGGCGACTTTTGAAGGCTTGCGGCGTGCAACGCACGAGATGTTACAGGGCTTAACTTCCCGCGAAGCGAAAGTGCTGCGTATGCGTTTTGGGATCGATATGAACACTGACCACACTTTAGAAGAAGTGGGCAAACAGTTTGATGTCACCCGCGAGCGTATTCGTCAAATTGAAGCGAAAGCTTTGCGTAAACTGCGTCATCCCAGTCGCTCTGATCGCATGCGTAGCTTTATTGACTAAGGAAAAAAAACACCAAATCCCCCTCCTTGGGGGGAACCAAAAAACTCAGGAGTGCAAGGCGTACCTTGCACAACAAAATTGGAGATGATTGACTGTGCATTTTAAACTAATCATCGCTTTTGTCGCGGAGGACAAAACCAACAAGGTACTCAATGCCGCCCGTAAAGCGGGCGCAACGGGTGCTACCGTTATCAACCACGCACGGGGAGAAGGCTTAAAACCCCTCAAAACATTTTTTGGCTTAAATCTGGAAATTCAACGCGATGTATTATTGCTTTTAGTTGAAGAACATTTATCGAGAGCAATTTTAGAAAAAATTGCACAAGTCGCCGAATTTGAAGAAAGCATGGGCGCTGGCATCGCATTTCAAATTGACGTAGAAGATGCCGTCGGCATTTCCCATCAAGTGAAAAAATTGACAGAAGTGGTGGAAGAACAAATATGAATCCTATCAAACTGGTACGGGTGCGTGATGTGATGAAAACGGAAATTGACCGAGTAGATGGTACTATGACCGTTGCACAAGCACTCCGCAATATGAAGCATCCTGAGGCAAGAGCCATAATCGTGAACAAACGGCATCCCGATGATGAGTTTGGCATGATGTTGTTGTCAGATATTGCACGCCATGTACTTGCCAAAGATCGTTCCCCAGAACGGGTGAATGTTTATGAAATCATGGCTAAACCTCTGCTGAGCATTTCGCCACAGATGGATATTCGCTATTGTGCCCGTTTACTTGATCGTTTTAACCTCTTACGTGCTCCAGTGGTGGAAAACGATGAAGTGATTGGCATTGTTGGATTTACTGATATTGTGTTGCGAGGGTTAAGGTAAAGTACCATATTTATTAACAAACCTTAATAAACCATTAAAATTATCTACAGGAAAGGGCAAACCCGATAGGTCAATGTGCCCCCTACGATAAACCGCACGGTGTAGGGGCAATCCTTTATGGCTTGCTTGTATTTTAAATTAGTACCATGTTGGTACAAAAATAAAAAACGTTTGACTTCTAAATTTGATTGTGAAATGATATGCACCAGCTTAGCTTCTAATAAAAAAACCAATCAATAAACCGAGAACCAAGGTGATATTTTGGTTTTTTGTTGAGAGCGAAGCGCTTGAGATGTTTTCAAGCTTTGGGAGATACCCCCGCCAGGACTTTGTCCTGTGTGCGTTGTTAATGAATGTTTGTTAACGAAAATGTATCGGATGGAACAATATCGTCAATAGGTAAGTTCGTAGTAGGCGATTTATCGCCTACGCCGGATTCTCAATCAAAACATGAATTCTCAAGCCATCATCATCGGCTGGCTAGAATTAGCCCTCGCCACCCTTTTTATCATGGCAGCGGGCGTAGTATCCATCGCCATGTCACTGGGACTATTACGCTCACTCGCCATTGCCACTGTGCGTACTTATCTACAGCTCATCGCGCTAGGTTTCGTCCTCACTTGGATATTCCGGGCACACGCCGCTTGGATAGTATTAGGCGTATTCCTCTTTATGATGCTGATGACGGCGCAAATCCTACTCCAGCGCGTCAAACATAAACCGTCCAAGCTCTATTTTAGTA
Organism: Pseudomonadota bacterium; assembly: GCA_039714115.1. Taxonomy (GTDB): domain Bacteria; phylum Pseudomonadota; class Gammaproteobacteria; order Beggiatoales; family Beggiatoaceae; genus Thiomargarita. The sequence goes on from JBDLJY010000012.1 coordinate 14,896, forward strand.
CATTTACTGCGGTTTTTCTCACTGCCACCATTGTGACATTTTCAGTCACTGGACTGATTGTGCATGTCGATCCTTGGTACGATCCCCGCTACGTCCTCACCATTGGGGGCATGGTGCTAGGCAACGCGATGAATGGCATTGCCCTCGCCCTAGAGCGTTTATTTGATGATCTCAAAAAACGCGCCAGCGAAGTCAATCAAGCCCTCGCCTTCGGAGGCAATCCGTGGGAAGCCTCACTCCCCAGCATCCGCACCGCCCTCACTGCCGGACTCACGCCCACTCTCAATTCAATGAGTGCGGTTGGATTAGTCTCTATTCCGGGTATGATGACGGGACAACTGTTGGCAGGTGCCGATCCAATTCAAGCGACTAAATATCAAATTGTCGTTATGCTGATGATTTCAGCCGCCACCGCCCTGGGTTCTATGATTAGCGTTTATTTGGTTTATAAACGGGCTTTTGATAGCGAGTGGCGATTTATTTTAACTCACCCAAGATAAATCTTGGACTCCAAAAGGTATTTTAACTAAGCTTGCCATTTAAATAATTTTTCTGTATTTCCTGAATAATCCGTGGTTTAATGTCATATTGCTTTGCTAAATTTGACCATTGTGAGACTGCGTCTTTTACTTGTTCTATCATTTCGCTTAAATGGCAAACATTGTATTTTTCGGCAAGCACTTTTAAATCTTTTAATTGTGGGTGTTTTCCTTCACCGTTAATGCTCATGGCATGTTCACCAGTCGTGGGCATTAAATCATAAGCCGGTGCGAGTTGCCATTGGGCTTGTTTATCAAACATGAAAGAAAAATTTTTTACATGATCATCTCGATTATGGGCAATGATATTAAATAACATCCGTCTGAAAGCTTGTTTTATCGCAGGTTGTTGTTTGGTTAAGACTTGGGTGACTTGCAAATAAGTGTCATAGTCACAAGATGGAATTCGATGATCAGCATGAATTAATCCACCTAAGGTATGAGTATGAATGCGCTGATTGCCTTCACGATCAAAACGTTTGATGGCAAAATATCGCTGGTTATTTTCTAGCTGGATGAGCCGTGTTTTTGGTAAATCAATACCGGCTGGTTTTGCCATTAAAGAATAGATATATTCAATCGCGCCAGCATCTTCTAAATCTTTGTTTTGTGAAAATTTCACTAAATAATGTTCATAACCGCTCGGTAATTCAGAAAAGCCGCTGATAATATGATTCGCCTCATTTAAACCGACTATCACTTTTGGTTTGGCACCTCCTGATGAGCCACCTAAAAGTTGTAATTCTGGAAAAATATCTTCGTCTGTACCGCTTAGAACTTGTTGTGCGTTTTCAGCTAACACGCTGAGTTGTAAGGCTGATAAATTGTCACTTTGCTGAAATTTAGCCGGATGATAAGTTAGGGCACCCATGGTACGTTCGCCCATATACGATAAGCGTTCTAATGGGGTAATGGTTTTGATGCCTAATTGCCGAAAAGCTCTATCCATTAATAGCACACCCCAGCCGTCAGGTAATGAGTCATTAAAGAGTCCATATAGTCCAGCAAAGACTCGCTCTTTTTCTATAAAAACACTGGGCTTATTGGGTAGATAAAAAGGAGATAGTGCTAAGCCAGTTTTTATAAATTATGGCGTATATTCAAAAAGTATTTGCTTTTTATGAGGCACTAGATGCCCAACAGTGATGATTTGATTTTGAATCGTGTGAAAACGCACTTCAATTTCCATCGCATTAATCTCCCATAGTTTTTCGTTTGCCTCTTTGTCGTTTTTTTTGTGAGTGAAAAATTAACCTGCGGGGTTTTGCCAACCCCGTAGGTTTGCCTTAAATCGTGATTTAATTATTGAAATCGTCTGCACTCAACACTACCATCGGGATTCAAAACACCTCCCAAAATTTTTCCATCGCACTCACCCGCCATGTCACCTACAAAACACACGCCGTCTCCATCCTGGGCACGACTTAGAATGGAAAGCACTCGATTTTTTATGTGGGTTTTAGAATGACACTTTATTTTCGCAAAAAGCACCCTTTGGTCTTGCTCTACAAAGTGCATCATGGCAAAAAGCGAACCCCTCCCAACCGTGGTTAGCGCAGCGTCTTTATAATCCTCAGTTAATTTTCCACCAGCAGTACAACAAAGAACATTCTTGTTTTCATCACCCCTCTTAAGAGAAACTAATAGCACATTAAATCTGGCAATTTCAGCAGAAAAACCAAATTGCTTTAGCAACCCAAGATCCTCGTATTCTTCCTCGGTCAAAAAAGCATTTTTTAGAAACTTCACTGAAGTAATCTCAAAACGATTTGTTTTTAAATGCCCAGAGTGCTTTTGGTTTTTCTTTTTGGTTCTCGCTGCCCAACCCATTTTTCTAACTCCTCAATTCTGTTTAACAGTGGCTAATTCATTGCCCTCAATACCAATTATCCGGGCGAAACTCAGCACGTCCGGTCGTCATCAGTTCAAATAGTGCCCTCAGTGCCCTTGAAAATATTCATTTTATCAATGCCCAAAAAAAATGCAAGCGTTTTTTTTAATAATTAATGTTCTCAGCAGCGAGATTGTTCTCGTTGTGCCGGCATTTTCTTTTGTCAACAATGGGTGATTTTGAGGGTGAGGCTTGGCGTGGGGGCAAGTTTTAGGTAATTTAGGGGCAGAAAAATACCCATTTCAATTGCACCAGTACAATTTCTGACGTTTTTGCCCGGTGCTATAGCTCATGCCCCAAAGATGGGGAATACCATTGCGTGAGTATTTTTTTTGGGGTGGCTAAAAAAAATTATGACCGCAGTGGGTGAACAGCTCAATGCCATTAAAAGTTAAAAATCATATTTTTTGAAAAAATCTGATTTTTTTTGACAAAATCCAGAGTTAAAAATCCAATGCCATTCATTTAATATTAACAGATTGATTTTATTACAAAAATAATAATAACGGACGGGGACGTTCCCTACGGCCCCCCGTCCGGCACTGCTTTTTTTTGTAATAAAATAAATTAGTTGTCATTAACTTAATGACATTGCGTTAAAAATCATATTTTTTGAAATGTTCTAAATTAAGGAGAATGGTAAGTTCGTAGTAGGCGATTTATCGCCTATTTATGGTGAGGCGATAAATCGCCTACACCTCTGCCAGGCACGATATGGCATTGAAGCGTAAGGTGCGTCCCACACACCAATTTCCTTAGAACCTAATAACCGGTGCTAAAGTAAGCACCCTAGACTCGCTGCCAATAGCCTATTCCTACAGAGTCATGTATCCCATTCCAACTTTTTATGGGTATATCAGGATGATTTTGAATCCGTTTGAACCTTTCAAAAAAAGCATCAGTGGTATTACAACCGCCTTGATTCTCTCCTATATAGATTATGGGTTTTTCGGTTCCCCAAACCTCACAGGCTTTAACTATGGCATGACTGCCGTAAGGAGGCCATGAAACGATTAAAATATCTGCGTTGATATTCATAATCGCTTCGGATGCTTCATAATTCAAAATGGGAAAAACAGGTTTTATTTTGGCATGTTGTTTTTTATTCCATGAAAAGTTATCAGTTGCGACAATACTTACTCCACACTGTTTCAAACCTTTTGCCAACCATCCTGCACCAGCCATAATCTCTAGGCATTGTCTGTTACCTATCCATTTAGCCAGTTCCTTTACCCACTCATGGTAAACAATGGCCCACATTCCTAACTCATTACATCTTTTTTTTCCTTGAATCATTTTCAAAAAACTCTCACACTTCAAATCCCAGCCGCCTATACTGGTTCCCTCAGGAGCAGATAATGGAATCTCTCCATTATTAATGCAGCCTATAAATTCCTCTATAGGCATGATTCTGTAATCTAATGTACCTTTTTTATGTAAATCTTCTTCCCAATACATTCATAGCCCTCATTATTTTATCAGAATATTTGCTTGACTTATTATATTTCTACGCATCCGGTGGATTACGCTCCGCTAATCCACCCTACAATTTGCTGTCATCTTCTGCAATTCATCTGACTTAAGAACCAGTTCAATTGGAGGGATTGCACTTTCATTTTGATAATGTGTCTAATGAAGATGTCAGCGCCATACCTAAAACATCTTTCACATAAACAAGATGATTTCGTTCTAAATCACGATGACGGAAGCTGATACCTAGTCGATATCTGCAGACTTGGCGGCATTGCCATGCTTATCAAAATAATTTAACCCTGTGCTTCCTTCTACGGCTAGGGGTATTAAAAAGTGCAATAGCATCCCTTATTTTTTTTCTATCTGTCTGGCGTGTTTCTGGTTTTCCCTGAATCTCTGCTTGTTTGATGGCTTCAAGAATCACCATAGCAGCATCTACGGCAAAAAATGCTTGCCACGGCAGTTCTCCGCCATATTTTTTTTCATAGATTGAATTTAATTGCTGGGCATATCTGTTAGCTGTATCAAGAAGGAAGGGGGTTGAAACATGGATACCGTTCGTATAATAACCGGGGCTGAGCTTTTCTTTTATATACTTATTGAAACCTTGTGAAAAAGTTTTGCTTGCTAATGAATCAGGGGCTATGAGCGGATTTTCGAGCCCCGCATCCTTAATTAACTTGACCAGCAGGACACCTTCAGGCGCATGTGTTGCTAGAAAAATGAGACCAGCATCGGGTTTAGTTAGCAATTCACTGAGGATTGGCACTAGATTTTCTCTTAGATCATTATCAAGTGAAAGTAGCCATTTATATTTGATCTCAACATCCAATTTTTTTGATTGTTTTTCAAACACATCAGCAATATAAGAACCATAAACAGTATCTGTGTAAATGATACTGACTGTATTTTGTTGCAGAAGGTGTTTAGCGTAATTTGCTAAGAAATTGCCTTGTAAATTATCATTAAAAACTGTTCTGAAATACCATTCGTTACCTTCAGTGACTTGAATGTGTGTGGAAGCTGGACTGATCGCGGGAAGACCTTGTTCTTTGTAAAATTTCCCCCCACTAATCGAACAAGCACTGTAGTTATGCCCAATAATGGCAATCGCACGATTTTGCGCCACAATTTTATGCGCCGCTTTAATCGCTTGCTTAGGATCATTTTGGTCATCAAAAGCATCAAGGATGATCTTTTTTTGGTTAATTTTCCTTTGCCCATTGACGATATCAAGGTATTGTTGAATAGCTCGGCGCATTGCTTGGCCCACGATAGCATCATTACCTGACAAGGGCCCTACAAACGCAATATGAATAGCATTCTTTTCCTCCTCATATAGTTTTAAGCAGGCCCAGCTTAATAAAGATAAGACAATTACACTTAGTAGAAACCATTTGGAATATTTGGTTTTCATAGAACCTCACCAAACCTTTTTTGATAGGAGTCCAAGATTTATCTTGGACGTCCAAGATAAATCTTGGACTCCTAAATACAAGAGATTAGGAGTCCAAAATTTTCAAGCCAATGATTACAAAGCCGGTGTGATTTACCTGCGAACCGCCTTTGAGATGAGGATAAGGAAATTCTGCGATAAGAAAAAGCTCCGTGTTAAATATCAAGAAAAGCGGGCACTCGTCCAAAATAAATTTTGGACTCCGACATAATATATGTTAAATCTCGCTCAATGCAATGATCTCAGATTTTTTTAAAAAAATCTGATTTATAGCAACTAAAGAAATCCGATTTTTTTTTGGGGAAAAATCTGATTTATAGCAACTAAAGAAATCCGATTTTTTTTGGGGAAAAATCTGATTTATAGCAACTAAAGAAATCCGATTTTTTTTGGGGAAAAATCTGATTTTTAAAAAGATGTGTTACGCCTGTTACTGCACACCACAGTCGGCGAAGATACCGTTTTGAAATATGATGATGATTTTTTTAGTGAGCCGCAGGATCGAGAAATATATACCGACGCAGTGCGGACTATTTTTAATAAGTGGGGCGACGACGCTTGGGTTTTTCACTAGCAAGCCCTTTTATTGAGCGCTTTAGGATAAAGCGTAATCCCGTAATAGTCCTAACGGGCGAAAGCGGAACCGGAAAAAGTACACTCCTGCGATTTGCAGTTGGAGCTTTTGTAACTCGTGTAGAATGGCCCTTTGTAATAGAGGGTACCACGAGAAATACCCCAGTTTCCTTCCTTTTCACAGAATATCGCAGGGCTCAATGGATTGCCTTGCCTATTTGACGAAATCAATCGCGCCGAAGAACAGAAGGGTTACGTGATTAAATGGGGTGATGCAGCGATGTCCTTTGCTAACGGGCAAACTCGTATGAGAGGCTCAAGGACAAATGAATATAAAGCGGAGGGCGGCAAGAGAATAACAGGAGTACTTTTGGGAACTGGAGAATCGTTACCACAAAGTGATGTCGCGGGGCAGTTTTATCGACAACTTCAGATTGATGCAAGCAAAAGCCCACCGCTCGGTTGTACCTCAACTATTGAGGGACGGGACAGAGCGAAACTGCTTGATAAGGCGGCTGAAAGGGGTAGCGGAGTATTAGGAGGCGAATTTATCCAGTTCGTTTTGGAACATTGGGAAGAGTTCAAAAGCGAATACGAAAAAACACAGGCAGAGTTTGACTGGCGTTTTAAGGCTTATACAGACGCAATGTGCTTGTGCATAACATCGCTTCGCTTTTTATTCCGAATGCTAGGCATTACCAAGACTAATGCCATAGACGTGATGATTAAGAATATCGCGGCAAAGTTTTCTGACGATAGCGCGGATCCCAATCACCCCGCAGAAAAAGCCTTTGACGTGATCCGCAGTATGATTTCAACCAGTGAACGCGCAAAAAACGTTGCGGGCGGTATGACAGAATGGCTTGATTACTATAAGTATCGTAACACACCGTTTTGTTGGACAAACGATGGCAATTACGCTATTCCCGCAACCAGCTACTTTATTAAAGACAGATTGGGGGACATATCATCGTTCTACACATACTGGGTAAACAAAGGGTATATCTTGCCCGGGAATGATTCCCCCACAAAACTGATGGTTTCAAAAATCAATGGTAGCGTTCGTACTCGATGTATTGTTATCCCCGGAAGTCTTCTAAAAGACTCGGTTGCGGCACCTTCACCTGCTGCTCAGCCGGCTATGTCACACCCATAGCTACTGCTGAGCCCCCCAAAACTGGCGAGAATCAGCCAAAAAGTGGGCTTGCAAAGAAGCAATCCGAGCATGTTGAACAGCTAAGAGACGAATTAAGAAAGATTTACCAAGACAATTCTATTGAGTCACTAGCAGAACTTTCAAACGCGGTAGAGAAATAAAGGGCGATTTTTTACGGGAAGTGTCGGACAAGCTGGCAGATTGTCTGGTAACGAAACGTAAAAAAAACTGATTTTTTTCTTATGACTGGCAAATAACAACAAATTTTTTTTTAATTGTGTTATTATAGGCAAACAAGTTGAGGGAGTGTATATATGAAAATCCCGATCTTATCCATGCTTTTAAATCAAGCAGCACCAAGAAACGACGTATGGACACAGATAATAAATCGTCGTCAGATCGTCGTGCTGCGTCCAAGGCGAAAAAAGCCAAAAAGGAGTGGCCAGCCAACTTCTACGTCCGAGAAAGAGGGCGATTTTTGCCAACCTGCTCCGTAACATTTTGAGTAGAACGCCGTCAAACTTACACAAATCAAATCATGTAGGATGGGTAGAGCTTCGCTACACGCATCATTATGAAAACTAAGGATAATTTTATAAGTCATTGATGGGTTTATCAACGGCACATACGCAAGGCATAAGTTGATATTAATATCTGTTGCCTTTTTTCCCGAAGTTATGAGATTAGATAAAATATTCGTTTCTGTCGTTTTTTTTGGCACCCTTCAATTATCTCTGGCTTTAGTTTCGGGAAGATCCCTCGGAGCAAAGGGACTCCGCTCATTCCCGTCGAAAAATTGTTTCGGGAATGAGCGGAGCGATTTCCCGAAACAACTAAATTTGTGCAGGACGGGGTTTGCAACCCCGTGGGCAACGTTTAAGACGACGACTAAGCTAATTTATTGAACAATATTTAACGTCATGGACGGGGATCTCGCAGAGAACTTCAGAGTTTGCTTGTTTTTGCTGCCGCAAAAACAAGCAAACTCTGAACCCGTCCCGCACAGATTTTTCTATTATATATATAAGAGTCCGTATGAAGCTGATCTGAAAATCAGGGGTAAAATTTAAGAATATAATAAAAACAATGTTTTGCAGGTTTGTCATTTAAGTTAAGAGTTATATTAGCGAGCGTAGGATAGAACCAATGTACATTTATTAATGCCGTTATAGATTAGTTTAATTCCCATTCGTCCAAAATATAATAGTACAGGGATTGACGGAATAAGGGATTTTGTACAATACGATCCAATGCCCTAATCATTAGTACAGCGGATTAACGGAATAAACGGATTTTGTGCAATACGATTATCATTAGTACAACGGATTGACGGAAAAAAAACCGGGATTTCTTATAAGGCCGGACGGGGTTGCAAACCCCGTCCGGCACAGTCCAAATCCCCTACTTTAGTTTGGACGTCCAAGATAAATCTTGGACTCCTAAATACAATAAATTAGGTGACACGTATGATAGATTCCTTAACTCAAAAAATTGATGCCAATCATAGCAAACTCAAAAATATCGTCAAAATCGGCAGCGGCATGCAAACCGGCGCGAATGAAATTTTTACCTTCAAAGAGAAAGCGTTCCCAAAAGCATGGCTTAAAAAACGGATCAGTGGCAAGCAGATAGAAAAATACGCTATCACAGAACCCACAGACTATATTCTCTATGTTGAAGAGAACTTTGAACAACTGCCAACTTCAATACAACAATATTTATTAAAGCACAAAACTCAATTAGCCAACCGCCCTGCTAAAAAGAAAAGGTCCCATGCAAAATGGTGGAATTATAGTTTTCCAACCCACAAAGACTACTATCATTTAGATAAAAATGAGTACCCTGAGAACGATTTTTGACAAGCTGTTTGACAGAGAACACCGCATTCGTCATAATGTGTTCTTTTTGGATAGCCTACCCCTCATTAGAATCGTTGAAGGTAAACCCTATTATGCGAATTACGGGTATTGAGATAAAAAACTTTAAACTCGATGTTCAAGTTTTTGAGCGGTGAGTACAGCTAATGTTCAACACCTCGGTAAAACATTCAACACAACAAGTGAGTTGGTGCTATCAAGTCGGGTATAATTGTTCAAACGCTATTTTTTGCTGTTTAACATGAGCTGTGTGTGTGGCGAAGATTGAAGGTTTTTATTCGTTGTTGAACATTAGTTGTACTCACATATCCATTGCGACAAACGAAAAGAATCCAGACGGAACGCCCCGTTAGACACTGATTAATGAAATTGAACTTTATCGAAGTCTTATTTTAAATCCACTCAGTCATTCACAGACAGTGGCTATCGTGAAACAGGAAATTGATGATGCGATAAGTGCTGTGGAAAAGCTTGAGACTGAACTTAATAATGTAAACTAACTTCTTTGTGCAAGGCAACCTGGAACGAAGAATCAGCATTGCGTCACATTTTGAGTAGAACGCTGTCAAATCTACACAAATCATGTAGGATGGGTAAGTTTTTTGTCGTGGTGGTGAGTACAACTAATGCTGAAGTACTCAATCGGCTTAAAAACACGCTCGCCCCATTTTCCATATTGACAACCGATTTTTACTACCTACTACAAAATCCGTTTATTCCGCTAATCCGCTGTACTCGTCCAAAATAAATTTTGGACGAGTACATAATATATATCTAAGAGTAAGAAGTGCTTTTAAGATTGGAGGTAAAGGTGGGTGAGGGTGATTGGTTTAAAATGGAGAAAAATGATTAAAAATCGAGTTGTTGCAAAATAAAAGCGCCTAACCAGATTGATGCCCTGTTAAAAATCCGATTTTTTAAAAAAATCGGATTTTTTTGGCCAATTAGGTTTTTTCTAGCCCTGATGGACCCACGATCTCTTCGCGTCGATTCCATCTCACCAGTTGATGGGATCGCCATGCGTATTCAACTGGAACCGCTAAGAAGTGAACAAGACGGGTAAAGGGTATCAGCAATACAAGGACAAACGCATTAAGAATGTGTATATGTACTACCATCGGTAAGTTGTTGACTAAACTCACATCAGGTTTAAATTGGAGCACTGACCACAAGTAAGGAACAGCATACGCCGCATACCAAGAAGAGCCCCAACGGTAGAACATCGCTGTCCACACGCCCGTTGCCACTTGAATCAAAAGAAAAATGAGTAAGGCGATATCCATCGGTGAAGTCACCGCTTTAATACGGCTGTTGCTGATTCGTCTTACGATAAGCATGATCAGTCCTGCGAGCGTAAGCAAAGCCAAGGTGAAACCGGTTGTTTCCATAATATACAATCTCATTGGAACCGTATTCCACCATAAGATGCTTTCAGGGATCAAAAAGCCAACCAAATGCACAGTCAGCACGGCTAAAATACCATAGTGCCAAGCCACTGATCCCCAAAATAGTTGCCGAGTTTCTAAAAATTGAGAGGATAGACTTGAATAAGAAAATCGATCACTCGTATATCGCCAAAAGCTTCCCCCAATGGCGATGAAAATGCACAAATAAGGAAAAATACCGAACCAAAATTGCTCATATTTCATTATCTTTTCTCCAGCTAGTCGATGCCATAACGACCTGCGGGGTATTGGTCTCCCCGCAGGTCTGAATTTACGTTTAATTTTGAAGTACGATTAAAGCACTCCGAAGCACCGGCACATAAGGATTGGGTGAATCATCCTTAAAGTTGTCATTCATCTTTTGAAAAACCGGTATCAGGCATTCATAAATTAAATCATTAGCTAAACTGTCATCTGGCTCAAGTGTGCATAAGAAGTTGAGTAATACAGGAATATGGTCTGCTAGTTCTTTTTTCGCATCAAAACCCTGTTTTTGATACTCTTCTTCAAGCCGAGCCATAAAAGCACCACGTTTGAAACTTTCACCAAAGAGAATATGACCTGCAAAAATATGACAGGCTGGATTGATGTCAAAAGTCCCAGTGTAAACTTCCTCTAAGCTGCCCAAGGGCGTACTTTCTGCAAACTTCAGAAAGCTTGCCATTTTTTCCGCCGCTTGAGGATAATCTCTTTTGAGCAAGTTAATACAAGTACGTGTTTGTTCAACCAGATTCTGTGTTGGATAATCCAACAAATTAGAGAAGCAACGATAAGTTTGCAGTAGTTGGCTCTCTTTCATTTATAAACCCCGATCTATACGTCCTTTGGAACCACCGAAACCTGTTTCTGCTTTGAAAGTATAGGGATCGTCCATCGTCAGTTCAGCCACATATTCACGGTGCGTCGGCGGTATCACAAAACGATCCTCAAAGGTTGGCAAAGAAGTCAAACGATATATCTCTTCGCAGAGTTCTGGCGTTAAACCAGTTTTTTCAAGCATCGCTTTGACTTGAGCAGAATCCATATCGCCCACTTCTTCAGCCCGTTTGTATGTGCGGACTGTCAATAGTTTTTCTAAAACGAGACGCACCTGCTCTTCATTCCCCGCCGAGAACAGACTCGCCATGTACCGCATGGGCACACGCGCTTTGTCCAATGAGGTGAAGTAATCCTCCGAATCCACATTGTAAACGCCATCCTCCATACGCCCTAACACTGGCAACAGTGGCGGAATGTAGAAGAGCATTGGCAAGGTACGAAATTCTGGATGCAACGGTAAAGCCAATTTCCATTTCTTAACAAATTTATAAACGGGTGACTTCTGAGCGGCTTCAACCATTGAAAAATGTACCCCACTCTTTTCCGCAGCGGCAATCACTTCAGGATCATGAGGATCCAAAATCATTTCCCGTTGAAGATCCACCAATTCATTTTCGGGGGCAGAGGCTGTGGCTTCAATCTTATCAGCATCATACAACACCACACCTAGATAACGAATGCGACCCACACAGGAATGGAAACACGCAGGGGCTTGTCCCGACTCGATTCTTGGAAAGCAGAGAATACATTTTTCCGATTTACCCGTTTTCCAGTTATAATAAGTCTTTTTGTAAGGACAACCAGAAACACAAAAACGCCACCCTCGGCAGGTATCTTGATCGAGCAACACTATACCATCTTCTCCACGCTTGTAGAGCGCACCCGATGGACAGGACGCGACACAAGCGGGGTTTAAACAATGGTTGCATATCCGTGGCAAATAGAACATGGTCAGGCGTTCTATTTCAAATAGTGCCTGCTTTTCATCCTCAGTCAAATTGGGATCATTTTTGGCATAAACACTTGAACCACTCAGATCATCATCCCAATTCGGCCCAGCATTGATGTCAATATTTTCACCCGTAACGAGCGAAACCGGGCGTGCCGTCGGTTGATCGTCACCGGCTTTGGCATCAAATAAGTCACTGTATTTGTATGTCCATGGCTCATAATAATCATCAATCGTTGGCAAATGAGGTTGATGAAAGATGTTAGCGAAAGTGCTGGCTTTATCCGCCACCTTTAACTTGATCGTTTCTCCTTTCTCTTCCCAACCGCCTTTATACTTGTCTTGGTCTTCCCATTTGGTGGGATAACCGGTGCCCGGTTTGGTTTCTACATTGTTCCACCACATGTACTCTGTACCTTCGCGGTCTGTCCAGATATTTTTGCAGGCAACGCTACAAGTATGACAGCCAATACATTTGTCAAGGTGAAACATCATTGAAACTTGTGCTCTGACATCCATTATTTCTCACTCCGCTAGGTAACTCAGGAGTGCAAGGCGTACCTTGCACACTCCCATTAATTAAAATTGAGGCTCACCTTCTAGCTTGCGAACAAGAACATGGGCATCACGATTGACCCCAGTGGGCCCCCAATAATTCAAATGGAACGTAAATTGTCCATAACCACCCATCATCAGTACCGGTTTGAGTCGAGTACGGGTGAGACTATTATGTCCACCAGCGCGTCTACCGCCCCGCAATGGTGATTTAGGTATCGAGATAGTACGTTCTGGTGAGTGATACCAGATACACACACCATCAGGAATACGGGCACTGACAACCGCTCGGGTAACGACAACTCCATGGTCGTTGTAAACTTCTACCCAGTCATTATCGACAACCCCAATTTGGTCCGCATCATTAGGACTCAGCCAGAAGGGTTCTATTCCCCGCGACAGGGTTAACATACGGTGGTTGTCATAATAGGTGGAGTGAATGTGCCACTTACCATGCGGAGTCAGATAGTTGAGCATGATGCTCTTATCTTCCTTTTGCGTCTTAACAAAGTCACCATATAACAGGGGATCCATCTTGGGTTTATAGGTGGGCAAATGCTCACCAAAAGCCAGATAACCTTCATGATCTAGGTAGAAATGTTGCCGTCCCGTCAAGGTTCGCCAAGGCACCTTACGTTCTATACTCATACAGAAGGGAGAATAGGCGCGACCTTCATTGACGATGCCTGACCAACAAGGGCTGGTCAAAATGCGACGTGGTTGACGCTGAAGGTCTTCGTATGTCACGGCGGCATTACGATTTCCTTCTCCTAAATCTTTAAGCGGTAAACCTACCTTTTTCTCATGTTCAGCAAAGGCACGATAGGCCGATTGACCATTAGCTTCTGGGGCAAATCGCAAGACGATATTGATGGCATGAACCACATCCTCCAAGGAGGGATAGGTTTTTCCATCCCATTGCGTGGTGGGATGAGTTTTTAGCGTTTCATCGTACATATCATCAATATCCCAATGAACGCCATGAGCACCGAGACCTTTCTCCCTCGCATCGGGACCAAATGAGATAAATCGATTATACAAGTTTTTATAATCTCGGGTGACGATCTTCATTTTTGGCATCGTCTTCCCGGGAATGGCTTCACATTCTCCCTTCGCCCAATCCTTAATAGAGGGTTGCGCCATTTCATCAGGATAATCATGTTCCAAGGGCGTACACACAAAATCTTTCACCGGCTCAGGAAAATGTGTTTCAGCCAACTTGCTTATTTTCTTGGCAACCGACTTATAAATCTCCCAGTCAGTTCGCGCTTCCCAATTCGGAGCGACTGCCTCTGATAGGGGATGAATAAAAGAATGCATGTCAGTGCTATTGATATCATTCTTTTCGTACCAGTGCGCTGTCGGCAACACAATATCGGAATAAAGTGCTGAAGTATCCATACGGAAATTGATATCAACCACCAAGTCCATTTTACCTTTAGGCGCGTCACGCCAGACAATTTCCTTCAGCATATCCTTGCTGACTTCTTCCTCGGAAATCTTATTGCTATGGGTACCCAAATAGTGATGCAAGAAGTATTCGTGACCTTTACCACTGGCCATGATGGCATTACCGCGCCAAATAAACCAGACTCTAGGCCAGTTATTCGGATGATCGGGGTCCTCGATAGCGAAACGTAATTTTCTCTCTTTCAGTTGATCAACGACGTATTGGACAACTTCTCCGTCTGTCTTTGCCCCTGCTTGTTCGGCATCCTTAACGATCTCGATACTGTTTCGCTCAAATTGAGGATAGAAAGGCAACCAGCCCATGCGTACCGCACGCGCATTGTTATCCGCTGCATGACCCTCAGTCCATTCATTATCCCCTTTGACACCGGAATACTTGGAGAATGGGCCTTCATAACGCCATTGATCTGAGTGGATGTAATGCCAACTGGGGGCATTTTGCATCCGGGCAGAGGCTCCCCAATCCGCTGCACTTGAGACCGTTTTCCAGGACGCAATGGGGGCTAATTTTTCTTGTCCAACGTAGTGGGCTAAGCCACCCCCATTTTTACCCACACAGCCACACAACATCAAAGCCGTGATCGGGCCTCGATAGATTAGGTTATTGTGATACCAGTGGTTGATACCAGCACCAATGATGACGGTGCATTTGCCATCCGTCTTTTCAGCGGTGTCGGCAAATTGGCGAGCAAAATTGATGACTATTTTTTTGCTAATGCCAGTAAATTTTTCTTGCCAAGCGGGCGTATAAGTCAGTTCCGCCTCATCGTAACTGTTGGCATATTCGCCGCCTAAATCACGATTAACGCCAAAATGCCCCATCATCAAATCAAAGATGGTGGTGACCGCGACTTTTCCCTCAGCCGTTTCGATATATTTCACCGGCACACCACGCTTGTTCATCGCGTTTTCGTTTGAAAAGTCTTCAAATTCAACTTGAAGGACTTCATCACGATTGTCAATAAAGGAGAGTAGGGGCGCAATGGGCGAATCGTCTAGGCCATCTTTTAATTCTAAATTCCACTGGCCTTGCTTGGTTTGCCAACGGTGTCCCACGGTGCCTTTCGGCATTTTGGGGGCTCCGGTGGTCTCATCAAACATTAAAAACTTCCATTCACCATTTTCTTCATCCTTGTAAGGTTCAATGGTGTTGGCACGTAACAATCGGCCTGCTTTGTACCCATCCTCATCTTGATTCAATACCACCAAAAAAGGTGAATCGGTGAATTGTTTCAGATAAGCATTGAAAGACTCTGTTTGTTTTTTAACAAAATATTCTGTCAAAATAACATGATTGACGGACATCCAAAAGGCGCCATCTTGTCCGGCATGGACGGGGATCCACCAGTCTGAGTATTTGCTAACTTGGCTAAAATCTGGGGAAAAAACCACAAATTTTGAGCCATTATGGCGAGCCTCCGCGATGAAATGGACATCGGGAGTCCGGGTCATATTTAAGTTTGACCCCATTGAGACGATAAACTTGGCATTGTACCAATCTGCACTCTCATGGGCATCCGTTTGCTCTCCCCAAACTTCCGGTTCGGCTGGCGGAAGGTCACTATACCAGTCGTAAAAGCTGAGCAAAGAGCCGCCCATCAACCCTATAAAACGTGAGCCGGCCGCAAAACTCAATTGCGACATTGCGGGGATGGGTGAAAAGCCTACAATACGGTCAGGGCCATACTGTTTAATGGTGTGGACATTGGCCGCTGAGATGATATCTAGGACTTCCCGCCAGTTGGTTCGCCGAAAACCACCCTTGCCGCGTGCTTGTTGATACTTTTGGCGAGACTCAGGATCGTTAACAATTGATGCCCAAGCATCAACTGGATCACTATGCTTTTCACGCGCTTTCTTCCACAAGTCTATCAATGCACCGCGAATGTAGGGATATCGAACCCGGATGGGACTATAAACGTACCAAGACGCGGAGATACCCCGTTGACAACCGCGTGGTTCATAAGGGGGCAAACTCTTTTCTAATTTAGGGTAATCAACCTGTTGCATTTCCCATGTTATCACCCCACACTTGACGTAAACTCGCCAAGAACATCCCCCGGTACAGTTGACACCATGCGTACTGCGGACAATTTTATCATACTGCCAACGGGTGCGATAAAAAGCTTCCCATTGGCGGGTTTTTGGATTGACAATGTCTTGAATCCAGCCCATATTATTTATCTCCCAACCAAGGGTATGCGTACCCCGGTCAATCGTTTTCTCCAGATGAGGTGCGTGAGGAGGTATAGGAAAATAAATCCTCCAATGCTTATCATACTGATTGTAAAGTCCATCGACGGTTTTTCTGTTAGGCTATTCGTTTCGGCAAAATAAGCAGTTAGGTGAGCGGCTTCGTCCTTTTTGACGGGTTTTTTAGAAAACACACCTTGCATTGTGGGAAAGGGCAGACTGACTAAAACCGAGTTTAGCCCTATATTCCCCCCAAAACGCGAGTGAACCGTTGTTAAATCGGGCCCTAATGTTCCGCCGCCTAAACCAGTGACATCGCTTGTGGTATGACAGGCAATACAGGCTGGGCCGCCATTGGCAAAGCTTTGTTGCCCAAGAAATAAGGCTTTACCAGTCTTAGGATCACCTGCCGGTGCTGCTGGTTGAGACACAACTGGCGTGGGTACTTTGGCAACAGTTATTGGTTCATCGCTAGCTTGTTTACCTTGTGTACTGTTGTCAGTTGATCCCACTACCTGTGCGGGTTTTTCTTCTACTGTCGGCGTCGCTGGCTGTCCACTTTCAGCCTTTTCTATATAGGCAATAATATTTTTTGCCTCGGTTTCAGAAACCCCCAAATTTGGCATGGGAACACCGTTATATTCCTGTAGTTGTTGCGTGGCAATCGGATCGCCCTCTGCCAACATTTTGTCAGGCTCTCGTATCCAACGTATCAACCAACTGGGATCTCGCTTAGATATAACCCCTTTTAAATCGGGGCCAACCAAGCGACCGCCTCCAATCGTATGGCAGGCGGCACATTTCTGCTGATAACTCGTTTCACCCGACTGAGCTGATAAGGATTGAGGTAGAATCATTAATGAGCCAAGGAGCAAAAAAACAAACTCCTTTCTCGTGAGTTTAGATCGAAAATATAAATGACTTGTCAGATGCATTATTGGCATTATCTCCATCGCTTAGGCCGAAAAATTCGGATAGATGACTTGATGTTCTCGTTTTTATACCCTATTTATTTTAGGTGATCTGAACATCCTGTCTCAAGAAAAAATATAGTCTATTACGAAACCTATCTCTTACTTTAAAACGCCAAAACCACAACAACCGGCTTTAAGGAGTAAGCTCCCCACGGGTGATAAACCATCTATCACCTTTGTTACCTTATGACACATCTATGACGGAAAAATAAACGGTGCGTATCCTATCAAATTTATGTCAATGTTAAAAACCTCTTTTTTACAGGTTTATAAAATAAGCAAAATATTGGCTTATAACCTTTTTTTTTATATAATTATTTATAGGATGTGTTTTATATAATTGCTTAATTTAATTAAATTAATAGGTATTATAAATAAAATTTATTAAACGATAATAAACTTCTATAAGTTTCACATAAATATTGTTGTTGACAGTATATGTTTTATATAGTTATAATTTAAAAAAATAACACCTTTATACAAAAGGGGGAATAAAAAAACTTTAAAGGTATCAGGGAGTTATAAACAGACCCGCGTTTATGTCCCGCTGGCCCAATGACCTCAAAAAATGTAGGGTGGATTAAGCGGAGGGTATCCACCATGTAGGGTGGATGTCGCTCAGCGTATTCACCATAATTTTCTTACTTTACTAAGGAGTTTAAACAATGGACGCAGACAAAGCGAGTGTACTCGCGGCAATGGATGAGTGGATTGATGCTGTAACAAGGACTGAACCTGAGACGGTGGCAGAGTTGTATGCGGAGGATGCGGCTCTTTGGGGCACAATCTCACCTTATCTTTGTACTACCACATATGAGGTTAGAGATTATTTTGAGCATTTCATGGTACTTGATAAACTGGATGCTCATTATCATCATCCGCAAGTTCGGATTTACGGTGATATTGCTATCAATACTGGTTACTACACGTTTTTCTATGAGCGTGATGGTAAAATATTGAGTATCCCCGCTCGATATACTTTTGTTTATAAACGCGAAGGTGATAAGTGGCTGATCGTGGATCACCATTCTTCGGCGGTGCCCTAATTATTCATACCTGCGGCCAAACCCCGTAGGTCGAACTGCTCACTGACTTGCGGGTCTGGTGAGGACTGAAATCGTAACGCGGATCCATTGACATGACTATTGAAACAGAACAAGAAACAAAGCCTGAAAACATTACCATAGATGAAAACCTCGTTGAGACTATAGATGAAAACGCCACCGAGGAAATCACACTAAGCAATGCGGAACTCCTTTCGAACGAAGAGGCGCTCCCAGATGTATTGCACATTTTACCCATCGCTAATCGTCCATTTTTTCCGCATCAAATCATTCCATTGATTGTGGAGATTGATCCTTGGGCTGAAACGATCAAGACGATTACTGAATCCGAGCACCAAGTGTTTGGATTGTTGCTTGTTCAAAAAGATAACGTCAATGAGGCGCAAACCGAAGATTTTTACAAAATGGGTACGGTTTGTCGGCTGCATCGCGTTGTTCAGGCTGAAGATAAGTTACAAATCGTGGTAGAGGGGTTGGAACGGTTTAGTATTGAAGAGTGGGTGTCTGAAGAACGTCCTTTTGTTGTCAAGCCTAATTATCATCATGAAACCCGCTATAAAGAGGTAGAGGTAGAGGATATCAAGCCCTACGTTTTGGCGGTTATTAATACCATTAAGGAGTTATTGCCGCTTAATCCGCTTTATAATGAGGAACTTAAAGTTTTTCTTCAGCGTTTCAGTCCTGAAGATCCTTCGCCCTTGGCTGATTTCGCAGCCAGTTTGACAACCGCCAGCAACACGGAATTACAGGATGTGCTGGAAAATATCACTATCCTCAAACGCTTGGAAAAGGTTTTGGTCTTGCTCAATAAGGAGTTGCACCAGGCGAAAGCGCAAGTGGAAATCCGCCGCCAAGTTGAAGATAAAATGGATAAACAGCAGCGGGATTTTTTCTTGCGCGAACAACTCAAAGCCATTCAGAAGGAGTTGGGGATAGAAAAAGATGATCGCACGAGTGAAATAGATACTTTCCGTGAACGTCTGAAGACGTTGACTGTCCCAGAGGCGGCGCAAAAGCGCATTGATGAGGAAATGGACAAGATGTCGATGTTGGAAGTCGGTTCGCCTGAATACGCTATTACTCGTAACTATTTGGATTGGCTCTCTTTAATGCCTTGGGGGAAATTTTCTGAAGATAAGTTGGATTTAAAGGATGCACGGGCTGTGTTGGAGCGTGATCATGAGGGCTTAAAGGATGTTAAAGATCGCATCATGGAGTTTTTAGCCGTCGGTAAGTTGAAAGGTAGTATTAGTGGCACAATTTTGTTGTTAGTGGGGCCTCCTGGTGTGGGTAAAACTTCTATTGGTCGTTCCATTGCGACGGCGGTTGGACGGGCATTTTTTCGTTTTTCTGTCGGTGGCATCCATGATGAGGCGGAAATTAAGGGTCATCGCCGTACTTATATCGGTGCTATGCCGGGTAAATTTCTCCAAGCGATGAAGGATGTTGAATATGCTAATCCGGTCATTATGTTGGATGAAATTGATAAAATCGGGAATTCTTATCGTGGGGATCCCGCTTCTGCTCTATTGGAGGTGCTTGATCCTGAGCAAAATGTTGATTTTCTTGATCATTATCTGGATGTGCGCTTTGATCTGTCTAAGGTGTTGTTTATTTGTACCGCTAATCAAACGGATACTATACCGGCACCTTTGCTGGATCGCATGGAATTGATTAAGCTGTCGGGTTATATCGCTAGTGAGAAATTGCAAATTGCTAAAAAGCATTTGGTCAAACGCCAAATAGATAAATCCGGCTTGGAAGCCGAGCAGTTAGTTCTCCCTGATGAGACGCTGTCTGGCATCATTGAGGATTATGCCCGGGAAGCCGGGGTGCGTAATTTAGAGAAACGTATCGGGGCGATTGCCCGCAAAGTAGCCCTTAAATTGTTAGAAGGCGCAACGATGCCCATTGAAGTCACCGCAGATAAGTTGTCAGATTATTTGGGTAAGCCTTTGTTTGAAACTGAAAAGGCGATCAAGGGTGTTGGTGTGGTCACGGGTTTAGCGTGGACTCCGATGGGCGGTGCTACTTTGAGCGTTGAAGCTTCTTGTAGTCATAATTATACACGCGGCTTTAAACTTACGGGACAGTTGGGTGATGTGATGAAGGAGTCGGCGGAAATTGCTTATGGCTACCTCGTGTCACATTCTGAGTTGTTTGATGTGGATAAAAGTTTTTTTAAAAAAGCTTTTATCCATCTACATGTTCCTGCGGGTGCGACGCCGAAGGATGGACCGAGTGCTGGGATTACGATGGCAAGTGCTTTGTTATCTTTGGTAAAAGGGCAGGCGCTTGATAAGGAGATTGCTATGACGGGTGAGTTGACTTTGACGGGGCAGGTGTTGCCTGTGGGGGGGATTCGTGAAAAGGTGATTGCGGCAAGGCGGATTAAGATTTTTGATTTGATTATGCCGGAGGCTAATAAACGCGATTTTGATGAGTTGCCGGATAATGTGCGGGAAGGGGTGACTGTGCAGTTTGTGAAGGAATATCCGGATGTTGCAAGGATTTTGTGGTAACACCGTTCGTAGGCGATAAATCGCCTACTACGAACTTGGTGTGTTTCTTGCACCATTTAATCAATAAATTAAAGGAGTTATTATGTACAAACACATTTATCATTCTCTATGGTTAGTTTTACTGATCTTATTGATAGGACAGCCCGCTTGTGCTGAATTACCCGCCCGCGTGGGTGGGCAAGTTTTACCCAGCTTGGCTCCTATGTTGGAGAAAGTCATGCCTGCCGTGGTGAATATCTCTTCAAGTACCCGCAGTCGCGCATTTGATAATCCATTGTTGAATGATCCGTTTTTTCGTCGTTTTTTTAATCTTCCGAAAGAACAGGAAAAACAAAGCCGTGGTTCTGGTGTCATCGTCAATGCGAGCAAGGGTTATGTGATCACGAATCATCATGTTATTGAGGAAGCTGATGAAATTTCTGTGATGCTACTTGATGGTCGCCAATTTAGTGCTACGTTGATCGGTGATGATCCGGAAACTGATGTGGCTCTTTTGAAAATATCAGCCGATAATTTAACGGCTTTGCCGTTGGCGGATTCTGATAAGTTAAGGGTAGGCGATTTTGTCGTCGCTATAGGTAATCCGTTTGGTTTGGGACAAACGGTGACTTCTGGCATTGTTAGCGGTTTGCAACGCAGCGGCTTGGGTATTGAGGGCTATGAGGATTTTATTCAAACGGATGCGTCAATTAATCCGGGCAATTCGGGAGGCGCATTGGTCGATTTACGGGGCGAATTGGTGGGTATTAATACGGCGATTCTTGCGCCCAGTGGTGGCAATGTTGGGATTGGTTTTGCTATTCCGAGTAATATGGTGCAGCAAGTCACTGAACATCTGGAGGATTTTGGTGAAGTTCGGCGTGGTGTGTTAGGTGTACAGATACAGGATTTAACACCCGATTTGGCGGCTGCGTTTGGTTTGAGTGACAAAAAAGGGGCCGTTGTTGTTGAGGTTGAGCGGAATTCTGCTGCCAAGAAAGCCGGTTTGCGCTCTGGCGACGTTATCACCGCTGTTAATGATAAGTCTGTGAATTCGGCGACGGCTGTTCGCAACCGTATTGGCTTATTACGCATTGGTGAGAAGGTCAAAATCACTGTTATACGCAAGGGAAATACCCGCCATTTATACGCGGTCATTGCCGATATGAAGCGGGTTAAGGGTGGTGACATTAGCTTGTATTTGAAGGGTGCAGTTTTGAAAGATAGTTCTGATGGTGTTCTGGTGTATAAGGTGATGCGAGATGGTAATGCTTGGAAAATAGGACTTCGTCGGAATGATTCGATTATTGGAATAAATAGAAAGAAAGTTAATGATTTAGACGATTTTAGGCAACGTTTTAGTTGGTATAAAACTCCTCGCTCTATTCAAATCCGCCGCGATGGTGAGGTTTTGTCAATTTGGCTGGATAGATGATTTTGTCAGCAGATTTAATTTAACGTTACGGACGGGGTTGCAAACCATATCCATTAAGTTAAGCAGCTTTATACCATAAGGGATTCAGTTGTTTCGGGAAATCCGCTCCGCTCCATTCCCGAAACAACGAAAAAAACCCGTCCAGCACAGATTTTTTTGATAGGAACGATTTATGCTTTTTTTTAATAAAAAAAGAACGGCAACGCGCCGTTATAGGCCTTATAGTTTTAGATGGCGCTGGTTAATGTTATTCATTGTGATGATTTTTTTGGGCTATTATGTCATTCCTTTGGATATCCAAGTCCGCTCGCAGTTTGAGGGAAAAAAATGGGAGTTACCAGCGCGTGTTTATGCCCGCCCCTTGGAATTTTATACCGGGAAGCATCTGTCTCCGGAGAATTTGAGTGAGGAATTAAAAACTCTTGGTTATCAGAACATTTCTCCACCTAATAAGCCGGGACAATATGAGTATAGGGAGAATGATTTTTTAATCACTACTCGTGGGTTTGAATTTTGGGATATTCCGGAGCCGTCGCGTACTGTGCAAGTGCGCTTTTTAGATGATAAGGTTATATCTATCAATGAATTAGAGCAGGAACGCCCGTTGGCTTTGCTTCGCTTGGAGCCTCAATTGATAGGTAAATTTTATCCTACTCATAATGAGGATCGCATCTTGGTGCGCTTGAAGGATGTCCCGCCGGCGCTGATTGATGCTCTGGTAGCGATGGAGGATCGTCAATTTTATGAGCATCGGGGTATTAGCATACGTGGTCTGGCACGCGCTGTTGTCGCTAATTTTAGGGCGGGTAAGCGGGTGCAGGGTGGGAGTACTCTTACTCAACAGCTTGTTAAAAACTTTTTTCTTACTTCGGAACGTTCATTTAAGCGTAAATTTAATGAAGCTATCATGGCGGTGTTGCTAGAATGGCATTATAGTAAGAAGGAGATCCTTGAAGTTTATATGAATGAGGTGTATTTGGGCCAAGCGGGTAAGCGTGCGATTCATGGTATGGGTTTGGCGGCGCAGTTTTTCTTCAATCGCCCTTTAGAGGAGTTGAAGTTACCAGAATTTGCATTGTTGGTCACTTTGGTACGTGGTGCCTCGCTTTATAATCCGCGAAAACATCCAAAGCGTGCTAAAGCGCGTCGCGATCTGGTGCTGGATGTGATGGCTTTGAACGGTAAAATCTCGGGTGAGGAGGCTAAACGTGCGAAAGAGGCTCCGTTGGGTCTTGAAAAGAATACTGGGAGTATGTTTCCGGCTTTTTTTGAGCTTGTGCGCCGTCAATTGCGTCAGTATTATGAGGAAAAGGATTTAGATTTGCATTCTGAGGGTTTGCAAATTGTGACGACTTTGGATCCTGTCATTCAGAAGGCGGCGGAAAAGGCTATGGTTGAGGGTCTTGAAAAACTTGAGGGAAAGCGTAGCGAGGCGGAGGATTTGCAGGGGGCGATGATTGTGGTGGGCAGTCAAAATGGTGAGGTGTTGGCTATGGTTAATGGTAAGGCAACTCATTCTGTTGGTTTTAACCGTCCGCTGAATGCGAAGCGTCAGATTGGTTCTTTGGTTAAGCCGGCGATATATTTGGCGGCTTTGGAGCAAAGCGATATTTATAATTTGACAAGTTTGGTTGATGATACGCCTTATCAATTGAAAACGCAGTCGGGCAAAATTTGGAAGCCTAAAAATTATGGGGGTCGATCACATGGTCATGTTCCTTTGTATCATGCCTTGGCTCATTCTTATAATCTTGCTACGGTACATTTGGGCATGGATGGGTTAGGACTGGATAAGGTCACTAATACGCTGAAACGTTTAGGGCTTGATCGTGAGTTTGAAATGCTTCCTGCGGATTTGCTGGGCAGTATCGCTTTGACTCCGTTGGAGGTGACTCAAATATATCAAACGATTGCTGGTCATGGTTTTCGGAGCCCTTTGCGTGCGATCCGGGATGTTTCAACCCATGATGGTAAGCCTTTAGAGCATCATCCTATTTCGGTGAAGCAATGTTTTAGTGCTGCTCCGGTATTTTTACTTAATTATGCTTTGCAAAAGGCTGTGCGGGAGGGTACGGGACGCTATATTGCTAGAAAATCCTTGGCTAAAGATTTGGTCTTGGCAGGTAAGACTGGCACTACTAATAATTCAATGGATAGCTGGTTTGCGGGTTTTGGCAGTGATTTGTTGACGGTGACTTGGGTGGGGCGCGATGATAATAAACCAATGGGTTTAACGGGTGCGTCAGGCGCGATGGTCATTTGGAGCGATTTCATAAATGCTCTTAGTCCGCGCTCGGAGGCTCCACTAACGCCTGATGGTGTGGAATGGCGCCGGGTTGATTCTAAACGCTTTCCGTTTATTGTGGATCAATTCGCGGCAAATTCTGCGCTGAATAGTGATTGTAAGTAGGGTGGGAAACTAAAATGTTCAAGATAAACATTAATTGGCGGTGCTTGCTAGTCATCACCTTTTTGACGATAACGGTAGAAAATACCCTAGCAAGTCCGGATTCTTCTTCAGCGGTGAACGCATTGTTGGACAATGCGAAAAAATATTCTGATATTCAGCAATTTGAGCGAGCGGCGGCTTTGCTTGAACGTGCCTTGCGGATTGCTCCAAATAATCCTAATATTTGGTCTCAGTTAGCTGAGGTGCGTTTGACACAGCAAAATTGGAAACGTGCTATCGATCTGGCTCAAAAGTCGAATGCGCTTGCGGGTAGTGATAATGCGCTTCTACGGGCAAAAAATAGGGGGGTGATTACAGAGGCATTTGAGCTAGCGGCGGCGGAGCTTGATCGGGCTTTGCTGAGTGAGCCAAATAATCCTTATCTCTGGTATCAATTGGCGGAGATTCGTTTGACACAAGCACAGGTGGTTGTTGATGCTCCTATAGAAAATTGGAAACGTGTGCTTTTTCTGGCTCAAAAATCTAATACGCTCGCGGGTAGTGATAAGAAATATGAGGAGCTACGGAAAAAAAATAGGCGGGTGATTACTCTGGCGCTTGAACGCGCTTTGCATATTGATCCACGCAATCCTTACTTTTTGCATGATTTAGCGGAGTTGCGCTTGGAACAAAAAAAGTGGGGTGATGCTATGAAACTTGCAACTAAGTCATTAAATCACGCGGAGGGTGGTGATTATAATCTACGGTTAAATAATTGGGTGGTGATTACGCAGGCGTGTGAGGCTATGGGTAATTGGAGGTGTGTCCGTCACGCCCGTGATCGCGCTCAGGTGTTGGCGCAGGTGTTGGCACAGTAGGCGATAAATCGCCGACTACGAACCCTTAACTAGAACACTTTTTGAATCAATGCCATTATGATAAAACGAAAATTGTAGGGTGGATTACTACATTCATTTATTATGGGCTTAAGAGGCTTACTTAATGGCATTGAGCTTTTCCTATGCTCGTTGGCAATTAAAAAACATATTTTCGGTGATTTCAGGCGATTCTTCATCATATCTACGAATTGGATGTTCACTTGCATAATTAGACGATATTGTTAATTTTTCAAGTGATTCATATATCTTATATGCTATAACAAAGTCTAATCCGTGCTTTTCCAGATTACTTTGTCGCTTATTTTCATCCCATTCGTACTCCATATTTTCAGTTCCTCGCTTTCAACTTCATTAAAGAACACTGATATGAGGTCTCATGCCATCAAGCCACTAAAAGTGGGCATTATTAAGTCTAAGGTGTTACCCTGTTTTCAATTTAGATTTGAAGATTTGTTCACCAAACTTTATAAAGAAGATATAATCTGATATTATTTCTCTATGAAAAAGAAATATATCATCAAAACGCTTTTGAAAGATTTTCATGCTTCAACATTGCCCCCAATAATCACCCGTGATTATCAAATTCCTATTGCTAGTGGGAAAATCATTTCTCTCATTGGGGCACGGCGCAGTGGTAAATCTTTTTTATTATATCAATTAGTCAAACAACTTATCGCTCGGGTGACAAAACAACGGATTATCTTCATTAATTTTGAAGATGAGCGGCTTGATTTACAACGTCAAGAATTGGATTTAGTGATACAAGCCTATTTGGAACTCTATCCGCAGTATCACGATTTGTCTCAGTGCTATTTTTTCTTTGATGAAATTCAAAATGTCGCTGGTTGGGAAAAATTTATTCGTCGTGTTTATGATACAATTTCTCTAAATATATTTGTCACTGGTTCCAATGCTAAAATGTTAAGCAGTGAAATAGCAACCGCATTGCGTGGTAGAAGTCTGAGTTATACAGTGTATCCGTTGAGTTTCAAAGAAAGTCTTCGTTTTCAATCTATTAAGCCTGATTTGGGAACGACTAAAGGACGCGCTTTTCTTTACCATGCTTTAGAAAGGTATTTGCACGAAGGTGGTTTTCCTGAATTATCCTTGTTGCCTAATCAAGACTTAAAGCGAAAGACGTTACAGGAATATTATCAGGTGATGTTATTTCGAGATATGGTGGAACGCTACCAAATTACGAATATGATTGCTTTGAAATTTTTTCTTAAACGGCTTTATGCTTCAACCACTAAACAAGTTTCTATTAATCGTATTTATAATGATCTGAAATCTGTCGGTATTCGCATCGGTAAAAATTCGTTGTATGATTTTTTGGAACACGCAGAGTCCATTTTTATGTTTGGTACTTTGAAGAAATATGCCTATAAAATATCAACGCAAGAACTTAGTGAAAAAAAGGTGTATGCCATAGATAATGGGTTAACCAATGCAGTGAGTTTCCATTTTTCCGCAGATTTAGGAAAGGCTTTAGAACAAGTGGTTTTCTGGGAATTAAAACGTCGCCTTTCTGAGCTGGATACTCTTTTTTATTACAAAAATAAGTTTGAGTGTGATTTCATCATTCAACGAGAAGAGGCAGTCAGTGCGGCTATTCAGGTGTGTTACCAACTGGATGAGCAAAAAACCAAGCAACGAGAAATAAAAGGATTATACCAAGCGAGTCAAGGCTTTAAATCGGTGCAGGGCTTTCTCATCACTTATGATAATGAAGAACCTATTGAGGGTATCCAGGTGATATCAATATTAGATTTTTTGCTTGGCGATTGTTTTCCTTGGGAGTCTAGTTAGTACAGCAATGCCAGTATGATAAACCCCTAAAATTCAGACCTGCCAGGTATCCAAAACATGGCACGTTGTAAATTCAATGAAAAATTAACCTGACAGGTTTTTGACACCTGTCAGGTTTGTCTTAACTTAATGGCATTGAGTTAGTACAGGGATTGAGGGAATATCGTTGTGGTTACAAACCCAATGCTATTAAGTTAAGCTCAAAAACGTTGTTTCGTAGGAGCATCTATGTAAAAAAAATCCGATTTTTTGAAAAAATAGGATTTTTAACTTTTGACTTTTCCGTGCTAATCCCTGTTTAAAAGTTAAGCACCTTGTCTCCGTTCGTAGTAGGCGATTTATCGCCTACACAAAACATTGTTGTGGGTTATCGCTTCAGTAAGCAGTGGAATCTCCTGATAAGCTAAACAAGGCATTTGCGCTAATAAAGGCACTTTTAAACGTTCAGACAGGGTATCAATAGAGGCTTGCCCATCAAAATCAGGATCAATCGGGTTGGCTATCCAGCCTGCCAAGGTGCAGCCATCGTGTGTAATC
>JBDLJY010000013.1:0-41387 GCA_039714115.1 Pseudomonadota bacterium
CTGGTGCGTACACGATTGAGCCGATGGATTTATTCCTATGCCCTTATGACGTGGGGAAATGTTGTACCTTCCCAAATTGTCAAACAAGCTATAGATTTCAAACCAGACGTCGTGCTGACGGTTGCAGGGAGCTGGTCGTGGACGACTAGAATGGCAGGCGTGTTGGCCAAAAAACTGAAAATCCCTTTAGTGGGAAGCTTTAATGATTGGTGGTACTACCATCTCATCTATCATCCTACTACGGAAAAATGGATAGAGCGTTCATTTCGCAAATTTTATCAGAACTGTGATCTCGCGCTGTGTACCTCTGAAGGTATGCGCGATGAACTCGGCCCGCATAAAAATGCGATAGTGTTTTACCCAAGCGGCGCACTGATGCACGCTAATGAGCTTATAAAAAAAACAGATAAGACAGATAAGATATTCACTGTTGCCTTTGCTGGAAATCTTGGGGAATGGTATGGCAAAATGTTAGAAGGGCTCATGACTACTGCAAAAGATAACATCAAATTCCGCATATTTGGCAATAATCCTAACTGGAGTGATGAATTTTTAGCCAAGGCAACACAGAGCGGTATTTACCGTGGACACATAGCCTTTGAAGAACTTCGTAGGGAAATGCTTGAGGTAGATGTCTTACTACTCCCTATGGGTTTTGATGAGTCGTCAGCACAAATTGAGCGAACCAGTTTCAAAACTAAGTTCCTAGATTACCTGTCGTTTCGTCAACCGATTCTGATCTGGGGGCCCGAATATTGTAGTGCGGTTCGTACCGCGAAAGAGTTTGATTCAGCAGACATTTGCACGGTTCAGGACCCCAAAATTTGCATGGAAAGTCTTGTGGCTCTCAGAGAAAACCCTGAACGTCGGCAACAGATCGTCAACAATGCCCAATATATGTACGAAAGCCGTTTTCATCCTGACAAGATTCATCAAGTATTAGTTGATGCCATTGGGGCACTTATCAAATAGTCCAAGATAAATCTTGGACTCCTAGCCGAGATGAAAAAGCCTCGTAGTTGGTTAAAATTGTTTTTAGAACTACCCTACAAAGCGACATTTAGGCCGCCATTAGTCTATTTACGCGGGCCGTATTTTAAAGCCGGTTATCTACGACGAAAATTCGCCTTGTTAGCTTCTGTGCGGAAACAAGGGGGACAGGTTCATAGAACCATTGAAATTCGAGGACCAAAGTCATTTATTCAATACATAGACATTGGTCGTGAATGCGTGATTGAGAGGGACTGCTTTTTTTGGATAGCAGAGGAAGTGGGTTCAAATCCTCATCTCAGCATTGGAAAAGGCGTTTATATAGGACGAAACTGCTATTTAGGTGCTTTCCAGCCTGTGAGTATTGGGCGTGATACCCTAATAGGTGCCTACTCCTATATTATCTCTGCCAATCACAAATTTGATGATCCTAACAAACTCATTAAGGAACAAGGCTATGTCGGTGCGCCGATTATAATCGGTAGTGATGTGTGGATTGGATGTCATGTGGTAATACTGCCGGGCGTAACGATTGGCGATGGTGCCATTATTGCCGCAGGTGCCGTGGTGACGGAATCAGTGCCGAGTTACGAAATATGGGGTGGTGTGCCAGCAAAACGCTTAGGTGCTAGGCCAGAATGAGGATTATTTAATTGAAAATCGCATTTATCTCAACTGTTTTTACTGAACCGTGGGCAGGCAGCGAAGAATTATGGTATCAAACCTCTCTTCGTTGTTTGGAACGCGGGCATCAAGTCATGGCATCCTTATTTGAAATGCCATGTTCTTGTCATCAAATTGAAAATTTTCAATCTCATGGCGGTAAACTACACTGGCGCAAACGTTTTAGAAATGGTCGATTACATGTTTTAAAGCACAGCTACGTTTCTGCCTTTCGTCAGGTATTTAAGTCTAAACCTGATGTTGTTATTTTGTCTTTGGGTTCCATGATGGATTTAACCCTACAGCCTGATTTATTGAGGGAATTGCAAAAGACTCCTGCAAAAGTGATATTGCTATTTCTGTTTAATTCGGACTGTATAGTTCCAGATGACAATGCGAGGGCAATAATAGCTTCTTTTTGTCAGCGAGCCAACCATCTTATATTTGTGTCGAAACACAATTGCTTACTTGCTGAGAGACAAATCGCGCTGAAATTTAATAAGGTATCCGTTTTTAGTGGCTCGATTTCTTATACAGATAAATACGAAAAGTTGCCTTGGCTGGCGAATGACACCCTTGAAATGGCCTGTGTCGCAAGGTTTGCAGTGCAGGAAAAAGGGCAAGATATCTTGATTGAATCATTAGCACAACCACAATGGAAATCAAGGAATTGGCGTTTGAATCTATTTGGTTTGGGTAGAGATGAATACTTACGTCAGCTTATTAATCATTTTAATTTAACCGATAGAGTTAGGTTTCGTGGATATGTCACGGATACGAGAGATATCTGGAGAGAAAATCAAATGATGGTCCTGGCTTCACGAGCGGAAGGGCTCTCTTTAGCCGTCTTAGAAGCCATGATATGTGGGCGCGTCTGTGTAGTAACAGATGTTGGCGGGCATGGAGAGGTCATTACTGACTCTCAGTCTGGTTTTTTAGCAGAGTCTCCTCAGCCAAAATATTTTGGAAGAGCATTGGAACGTGCATGGACTATGAAAGAAAAACTCTCTGAGATTGGTCAAAACGCACACGAAGCTGCTTTAAGAAACTTCTCTGAAACACCAGATAATAAACTTTTGTATTTAATAGAACATATATGAAAGGGAAAAATCTCCTGGTACTCGGTGGATCCGGCTTCATTGGCAGTCATTTAACTCAGCGCTTGGTGCAAGCCGGTGCTAAAGTCAGAGTTTTTACCCGCCCAGGGAAATCAGTCAAAAATATAGCGGCTGTGCTGGAACAAATTGAACTGATTTATGGTGATTTTATGGATGAAGTCATCCTAAAAAAAGCGGTTTCTGATATTGATTGTGTTGTTCATTTGATTTCCACCACCTTTCCAAGTACCACAGTAGAAAGTGGTGTGTACGATGTATATTCCAACCTTATTCCAACAATAAGGCTACTGGAATATTGTGTAAAGGAGGGTGTAGAGCAAATAGTTTATGCATCATCAGGGGGCACAATCTATGGCGAACCTGAACATCTTCCAATAACAGAAGAACATCCGCTGGCACCTCTGTCTATATATGGACAGAGCAAGAAAGTGATTGAAAGTTATTTTAGTTTTTTTTCGCGGACAAATGAAATAGACGTGCAAACACTGAGAATATCAAATCCTTATGGGCCACAACAAAATCCGTATGGGGTGCAAGGGATAATTGCGGTGGCGCTTGGATGTGCCCTTGACGGAAGAAAGTTTAAGGTATTTGGAAAGGGAGATACAGTAAGAGATTACATATATATTGACGATGTTATAGACGCAATCTTGTGTGCGATTGAAACAAAAGGCTCAACTATTGTCAATGTATCATCTGGGAAAGGAAAAAGTGTGAATGAAATTATCGAAACACTGGAAAAAATTTCGGGCCGAAAAATAGAGAAAATTTTTAATGATAAACGCTTGGGAGATGTTTCGGTTAATATTCTTTCTAACCAGAAGGCATGTCAATTGTATTCGTGGCGGCCCAAGATAGAATTGGAGGAGGGGTTGGTTCGTACATGGGATTGGCTCGTGAAGGATGGATATACAGTCAAAAATGGTTAAAATTTCAGTCATTATTCCTAACTATAATAGAGCGAAAATTGTTAGCGAAACCGTTGAAAATATGCTCTTGCAAAGCCTGCCACCACATGAAATCATTGTGGTGGATGACTGTTCTACAGATGACTCGGTATCTGTGCTAAAAAGTTTCGGGAATAAAATTACATTGATTCAGCAGGCGGAAAATCGTGGACCGGGCGCTGCCCGCAATGCCGCTCTCAGGATTGTCACGGGTGACTTTGTACAATTTATGGATAGCGATGATCTGAGTTCACTGAACAAGTTGCAGCACCAGTCTGCCATTTTAGAGGAAACGGATGGGGATATTGTGTACAGTCCGTGGGTGAGAGGCTATTTCCTGAAAAAAGTTTTTCATCCTGAAGACGTGGTACTACAGCAGCAAGCCCTGCCTACCGTTAAGGATATGCTCACTTGGTTTATAACAGAGTGGTCAATCATATTTCAGCAGTGCTTGTTCCGGCGTGTTTTCCTTGAAAAGGTGGGATTTTACCGGGAGGATATGAGACTTTACGAAGATGGCGAGTTTTTTGTCCGTTTATTGCTGGCAGGCCCAAAAGTGGTTTTTACAAAAAATGTCCTGACTCTCTATCGTTCGGAAAACCCGGAAGATCATGATAAGCTGACTGGAAGTGGTAGCAATGCTCAGCGTAAAGCTATGGATACTGCTCATTTTTTTAACATAGTGATAGAATTGCTGGCAAAAGAACGCCACCCTGTACTAGGGCATTGGCGATTTCGGCTCAACGTTTGGCGTGCATTGCGAGATATGCAGAAACTTGAGCACATAGATCAAGAAAACCTGTCAAAGCTCAAGCTCATCACAAGAGGGCGTGAATGGGATATGCTTGATTGGTTAGATAAGAAATGGGGCGGATTCCGTCAGCGTATTCGTGGACACAGGTGGCCAAGTTCATATCAGGCAGGGCCGTTGACGGAGCAACAAAAGTCTTTGATTCGGGAGATTGGGTACGAAATATTTTGGGAGAAAAAGAGAGCATGGCATTACCTAATTTTTTAATTATAGGAGCCGCAAAATCTGGTACAACTTCTATAGCAAGTTATCTGGGACAGCACCCCCAAGTTTATATGAGTCCTTTAAAAGAGCCTCATTTTTTTGCTTTTGAAGGAGAACAGCTTGATTTGAGGGGGCCAGCCTATCGTGAAGTTCATCGAACTGCCGTGACTGATCTAGAAACTTACCAACGCCTTTTTCAAAATGTTTCCAACGAGATAGCGATTGGGGAAGCATCCACCACATATCTCGTTTTTCCGGGGACTGCTGAACGGATAAAACGGTACATACCTGAGGTAAAATTAATCGTTATTCTTCGTCATCCTGTTGAAAAAGCTTTTTCAAGTTTTTTGCACTTGAGGCGTGATGGACGTGAAAAAAGCACTGATTTTATACAAGCGTTTAACGATTCAGAATCGCGGACTCTTGGAAATTGGACACCTCTTTGGCTCTATAAGCAAATGGGATTTTACTATTCTCAATTACAGCGTTACTACAATTTATTTGATCGGGATCAAATTAAGGTTTATTTATATGAAGATTTACACAAAAATCCTTTGGGTTTAATAAGTGACATTTATCATTTTATTGGGGTAGACAATACATTTGTCCCTGATATCTCTATAAGGGAAAATGTATCTGGAATTCCACGAAACCGAATGATCCATAGCCTTTTACACTCTAAGAATCCAATTAGAAATATTTTAGGGAATTCTTACAGAAAATTACCTCTTTCTTTTCGCAATAGCATTAGAAGGTCTAATCTTTCTAAGCCGGTATTACCAATAGAAATACGAAATGAATTGATTGACATTTATAGAGAAGATATCCTCAAACTTCAGGTTCTCATTCAAAGAGAACTGTCAGTATGGTTGTAGATTATGGTAGACGTACATGATTTCGATGCCAAAGATATTTTTATTTGGGAACAAGTCTAATATATGAAAACTTATTACATGTTAGGATGGCATGGTCAGCTTAACACGGGTGACGATGCGTTCGCTATTGTTACAAGTTGGGGGCTACGCCACTATTGTCAAGCTAATACAATTGTCATGGAATCAGATGCTTCTGGTATTTTGCACAAAAAATACAATATTAAGCTTGTGCAAACTCAATCTTTTTATATACCCGGTTTAAGTCGGCTTTTAAGAAGGTTTTATTATACTCAATCAAAGTCTCTTATTTTTGCAGGGGGGAGTTTATTTAATGATAAAGAGCTCAATAATTTTTTTAATAGTTATATGTTTCAGAAAAAAAAAATTATAGCGATAGGAGTGTCCGTAGGGCCCTTCGTTTCATTGCAGCATGAAAAAAATACCTTAGAATTTTTGAAGAAAATGGATTATATTGGCTTCCGTGACGATTTTTCATACAATTGGGCGGCTTCTAAAAATATAGACATTGCTTTTAGTAAAGCGTTTGATTTAGCTGTTCTTCTACCTTTAGCGGTCAATTATCAATTTACCACCACTGAAAAATCAAAAAGAATAGGATTTTCATTATTAGCATTTAATTATTTAAAAAATCCAAATGAATTGAATAAAGATATAGAGTTCATCCAAAACTTAGCTAAAAGTACATATTCCGTTATCAAAGATAGAGGATTTAAAATCACTTTATACTCACTATGCCGCCATCATTTTTATAATGATGACATTATATGTGAAGCTTTTCTTGATTCTTTTCCGAATAAAAGTGATATTGAAATATTCAAACATGATGGTGATGCCTATCGAACCTGGTTAGCCATGAAAAAATGCTCACATATCGTTTCTATGCGACTACATGGTTCAGTTTTTGCTTACATAAATCAAACGCCATTATTACTTATGGAATATCATCCTAAGTGTAGAGATTTTGCCGATATGGTTGGGTTGGATAATAAATTTTGTTTTAACTTAAACAATTTTGAACCTGATTACTATAAAAACTCATTGAGCCTTCTATTAGAAGAATCACAAATACAAACTCACTTATCACTCAAATCCGCTCAGGAGTGTGCTTTAATTAATTTTAAAGGATACACTGATTGGTAAGTAAAATTTATATAAAGGATATTTCTGTAAATGACTAGAACAGAATGCATGAACTGTGGCTCACCTAATTTGGCTGAGTTTATTGATCTTGGCATACAACCAAATGGCAATAATTTTCCAGATGTAGATACAAAAGTTCAGGAGCAGGTTTTTCCAATGGCAATGCAGGTGTGTCAGGATTGCTGGCAGGTTCAAATTGCTGAATTTCCCTCCCCTGAGTTTCTTTTTTCTAATCATCCTTATATTACAGGCGTTAATGTGCCTGTTGTTCAACATTTTGAACGATTGGTTCCTCATATTATCAATAAATTGAATTTGCAAGCCAATGCGTTGGTGGTAGATGTTGGCTGTAACGATGGTAGCTTGTTAAAGGTTTTTGCTAAGCATGGTATGAGAATTCTTGGGGTTGATCCTGGACAACGTACAGGAGAATTGGCCCGGGAACAGGGAATAACAGTCTTTAAAACATTTTGGAACTTGCAAACTGGCAAGGCTATGCGCCAATTAAATATTTTCCCTGATGTGATCACAGCAACTGCGGTTTTCTATCATGTGCCTGATTTGCATAATTTCATTAATGGACTAAAACAGCTCATGCATAAGGACAGCGTGTTTGTGGTCCAAGGTGTCTATCTAAAAGATTTGCTGGAACGAAATGAGTTTGATCATTTTTATCATGAGCATAGTTGTATTCATGCCGTAGCACCCATTAAACGATTATTTGAAGCCCATGATATGCGGCTATTAGATGTAGAATTCACAGAAATTCATGGTGGCTCCTTTGTTTTGTATGTGGGACTGAATTCACATTCTATGCCCACTTCTGAAGCGGTGCAACAAGCTATTGAAGCTGAAGAAAAAGCTGGACTGAACAAGCTTTCCACTTATCATGATTTTGCCGCCACTGTCAAACAAAATACTGATGAATTACGCAAATTGCTAATAGAACTCAAGCAGCAAGGAAAACTGGTTTTTGCTTTGGGGGCACCGGTAAAAGGCAGTACTTTACTTAATTACAGCAATATTGGGCCAGACTTAGTCACATGTGCCACTGAAGTGAATCAATTCAAGATTGGTCGTTTGACACCGGGTACTCATATTCCGGTGGTTGACGAGCGGACTCTTCAGCAACAACCGGATTATTATTTGGTGTTATCATGGAATTTTCTTGACTATCTGGTGGATAAATATAAGGATTTTCTACGCAAGGGTGGAAAGTTTATTGTGCCGGTGCCTCATGTACGTGTTATCGGTTCTGAATCTGTTTTATAAAGGAGCAAGTATGTCAAGAATTACTACGAATCCAGAAATACTAGGTGGAAAACCTATTATAAAAGGCACAAGGATATCAGTGGAGTTTATTCTTGAATTACTAGCATCTCATGTCACTGAAAATGAAATACTTCTAGACTATCCACATTTGACTAAAGAAGATATATATGCTTGTCTGACATACGCCGCCCATGCGGTTAAAAACGAGATATATATTGAACTGGAAAAAGCGGCATGAAATTTCGTGATTTGCGACTTTTAACTGATGAGAATATTTCTCCAAGAGTTATTACCTTGCTAAGACAACAAGGGGTTGATATTCTTGATGCAAAAGAAGAGGGCTGGCAAGGAAAAGAAGATAAATACCTTCTGGAACAAGCCTATTTAGACAAACGTTTTGTTTTGACTCATGATTCTGATTTTGGTACTTTAACCATTTACCAAGGTCAAAAATATCACGGCATAATTTATCTTAGATTAAAAAATGTAAAATTTCATCATGTCGTCAGAGTGTTTGAAGAACTCTTACAGGTTGAACGATAATTTTCGGCCGGCAGCTTGATTGTGGTTGAAGATGCACGAGTCAGAGTTCGACAATCTGGTGTCAGCCCATTGATAACATGAATTTATTGTGGATAAATATAAGGATTTTCTACGCAAGGGTGGAAAGTTTATTGTGCCGGTGCCTCATGTACGTGTTATCGGTTCTGAATCTATTCATTAAATTGTAAGCCATTATCCATGAAAAATGTCATCATTACAGGCGCAACAGGCTTTATTGGCAGGGCATTAGTCCAGAGCTTACGCAATAGCACGAATGGCCGAGTTATTGCTATGGGCTCAGAAACGGTTGATTTAGTTAACCGTGCCGCCCTCTTTGACTGGTTTGAAAAGTTACACTGGGCTTTTGAATGTGACCAGATTATTCATTTGGCGGCCTTATATAAGGCAGGAGATTGGCCAGTTCATCATCCTGCAACGCAGTTTCACGTTAATATGTCCATGAATGTCAATATTCTGGAGGCATGGGCGCGTTTTTTTCCTAAAGCGAAATTTACCAGTATCTTATCTTATTGTATGTATCCTTCTCATGGGGAGCCACATCCTGAGACTGAATTATGGGGAACAGAGCCGGAAGATTATTTGTTCA
Organism: Pseudomonadota bacterium; assembly: GCA_039714115.1. Taxonomy (GTDB): domain Bacteria; phylum Pseudomonadota; class Gammaproteobacteria; order Beggiatoales; family Beggiatoaceae; genus Thiomargarita. The sequence goes on from JBDLJY010000013.1 coordinate 9,192, forward strand.
GTTATGCCATGACAAAGAAAGCGCTGTTGATTGGGCAACGCGCCTACCGTGAGGAATATGGGCTGGATTGTACCAGTGTCGTCTTACCGACTGTTTATGGTCCTGGCGATAGTTTTGCTGAAAATTCTCATGTCATGGGGGCACTGATTGGTAAATTTGTCCGTGCTGCATTGAATGACACTGAAGTGGTTGAAGTTTGGGGAGATGGCAGTCAAGAACGAGAGTTTCTGTATGTGGAAGATGCAGTAGATGGGATTATCGCGGCTGCGGACAATTCTAAAGTAGATGTTTTAAATTTGGGGACTGGACAAGCTTATTCTATCAAAGCCATCACAGAAATCATTCGGCAGGCTTCTGGCTTTACCGGAAAAATTCAGCACAATACCACAAAATTTGTGGGCGTGAAAAAGCGTTTGTTAGATGTGAGCCGCGTCAGAAAAGAGCTAGGCTGGCAAGCGGCTACCAGTATAGAACAGGGTATCCATAATACCGTTAAATGGTATCAAACTCATTAGTCGGCTAGTAGTCCAAGATAAATCTTGGACTCCAAAATACTACGAAATGAAAAAAAAAGCATTGAGCAAATTGATTGCGCTAATTAAAAAGCTTGATCATAAATTATGGCCGACTTACTTTTATGTCATCACTGATGCTATGGCCAAGGTTCTCACTGAAAAACCGCTTGTGATTGTCGATGTAGGGGCAGCGATGGGCGTAGATGAACGCTGGCAGCCAGCAGAATCATTAATCCAGTTTGTGACATTTGAGCCTGATACTCGTTCTCAAGACTATGCGACGACAGCAAAGACAGTGAATTTTGCCACTGGTTTGAGTGCTGAAAAAGGCAAGAAAGCACTTCATCTGACGACATTCGCGCCGGCTTCCTCTTTATATCCATTAAATATGGCGCAACTCCAAGATTTTGCTAATCGAGAATGGCATGAATCAGCGGGTTCTATTCCTATAGAAGTCGATACGCTAAACAATTGCCTTGCTGATCGCCCTGAATTGCGACCTGATTTTATGAAAGTTGATGTGGAGGGCGCGGATTTGGACGTGCTTAAGGGTGCCTCAGATTTTTTGGATACCACTCTCATGGGGCTACAAATTGAGGTCAGTTTCATAGAACGGCACAAAGGTGCCCCATTTTTTGCTGAAACTGACGCTTTTATACGAGAACAGGGTTTTGCTTTATTTATCCTTTCCCGTGAACACTGGTTACGGCATAACTTGGTTTATGGTGCCAATTCTAATCCTCAATTGATTTGGGGAGATGCCGTTTATTTTCTCAAGCGGGAGCAACTGCTGGAACGCCTGAGAACGGTTTCTTCTGAAGAGCAAACGCATATTATATTAAGCAAATTTATCGCTATTCTGTTGGGCTATGGGGCACATGATTATGCTGTAGAGGTGATTGATGCCGCTCTCGCTGCAAAGCTGGTGTCTGAGGCGATTGCCAAAGATTTAAAAAAGGCAGTTAGCTTATCTGTAGTGAATCCAACGGCCTATTTTTTCAGGAGTCTAAGTGGCGTGATATTTGCGAGTTTTCTCTATCTTTTATCGGTTCCCGTCGGAGCGCTCAGGAGAAGAACGGGCGCTTATCTTAAAAAGCGTATGGCAAATCTGTTGCATCATTTATCAAAATCTGTTGCCAGGGGTGGGATTTATGATTCATGTATTTCTGATCATCATTGAACCAGTGTTATAAGTAGGTAAACAAAAGGGTAGTGGTAGATGTTTAAAGAAACCAAGTTTTTCCAAAAATTTTGACAATGCGTAAGCCCTAGAGTATATGAAATATATTACAATAAAGCACTTTATAATGATATTGATGTTTTTATTTTCATTAATATCTGTATATGTTGGATTTACATCTGGAGCATTCAAAGATAATCGTAGCCAAGATTACCAATGGGGGCCAAGTAAAGCACTATTAGAACATCAAAATCCATTTAAACAATGGATAGACTACAAAGATGGTAAAATAGACAAACCATTCATGATGTCGCAAGCACCAAATTATCCTGCTTCTGCATATATATTTTTATGGCCCTATGCTTCCTTAGATTGGGAAAGTGCAAAATTAAGTTGGGCTATTTCAAACCTGATTTTTACAGTTATGATTTTTTTTTGGTTGAAAATACTTTTTCCTATAAAACGAATAGATTTACAAGTGTTCGCTGTTATGATTTTTATTGGTGGTGCTTCGTGGAGAACCGTACTTGGTAATGGTCAACATTCATTATTCGTAATTGCGTTTTTTATTTGGGCTATAGTATTCGCAAATAAAAGTAAACTCATTTCAGGATTATTATTATCTATCGCTTGGTTTAAATATACAATCACATTTCCCTTATCATTATTCTTTTTATATAAAAAGAATTACAATGTATTATTAATTAGTACAGTGATCCATATTATTCTCACTTTATTTGTGTCTTATTGGATTGATCAGCCAGTGACGCAATTCTTTTTGGGACATGTACAAGTAGCTACTACGGCAACTGGTATAGGTGACATTGATATTATTGGCATAGTTCAAAGGTATGAACTTCCTAGTTTTATTGCCGTAGTTTTAGGGCTAATATTATTAGCGATGGTAACAAGAGTTATATACCAAAAGAAAGAACCTAATGATTTGCTAATCATCTCCTTCCTTTCTTTTGTATCCTTGGCGTTGTTTTTCCATCTTGCTTACGATTTTGTTGTATTGATTTTTCCGCTATGGTTGCTGTTTTCAGTCAAGAAATTTAGCAAATTATTTAAAGGCTTGTTAATAGGTTTAATAATTTTAAAATGGTACTTAATGTCGGTGACAAATATCTTTCTAATAAAATTAGAATATACCATGTTTTCAAGTCTTGAAAATCTATTTGTGTTATCAATAATCATTATTTATTATGTGATATTAATCTCTATGTATAGAGAACTAACTAATACAGGAAAAACGCAAATAAATAGACTTGTCCATAAAAAATAATGCTCCTTTAAAAAGGGATAAGTCTATTTATCTAAAAAGCTATGAATTTGAAACAGCAAAAATTGTTAATCGTAGAAGAGGCTCTAAAAGATCACCGAGGGCACTGGTATGAATACGATAAAGCAGTGACAGACATTAACCGGGCAATCGGTGTCAACGTGACTCTTGCGGCTCACCAAACAGTCAGTCAAGACATTATTGAGGAACTGAATGCACTACCATTGTTCAAATATACCAATTGGGATGACATTTATAATAGCCCAATTGCTATCAAGCGATATTGGGGAATTCTAAAACATAATTGGCGTGTTTATAATACCCTAGATAAATTTATAGCCGCCTCAGAACCCTTTGATTGCGTATTTGTGCCCACGGTGATTATTTATCATTTGGTGGCATGGCGTTTTTTAGTCAGAAAATACCAAGGTAAAAAATTTAAGCGGGTAGTGTTATTTATTAGGAATAATGCAGGGAGCTATCATGATAACTCGACACAACCAGTTTTTAAACGCTCTACAGTTCTTCTCAAAAAAGTGCTCCAAGGCTTTTCGTCAAGCAGCGTCTGTTTTGCGACAGACAGTGATCGTTTAGCCAGAGAATACAATATTCTGTCAGGCTTGGACTTTTCTGTTTTTCCAAGTCCAAGGATAAAACTGCCAGCCCAAAAGAAAGAAAAAAAGCAGGGAGAGCCTGTTATAATGAGTTGCCTTGGTCCAGCTAGACTGGAAAAAGGTATTGATGTACTACAAGAGGCAATCTTGCATCTGCTCAGACAAAAGCCTGATTTAAATGTGAAATTTATCATTCAATGGAATATGGAAATATTTTTATTGGATGGTACTCAATTAAAGCCTGATCCGGCACTGAGTCAAAAAGTCGTTTTTTTAACCTCCGCCCTCAGCAGCGAAGAATACGACGACTATATGAGCCAAACGGATTGTATGGTATTACCTTATCATCGTCAATCATACTATGCGAGAATATCCGGCGTGGGGGTAGAAGCCGCTACGGCTGGCATACCGATTATTTTTACTAAAGATACTTGGATGGAAGATGCCGTCTCACAGTATGGTGCAGGCATAGGCATAGAAGATAAAAATGCCTTGGATTTGGCCGAAAAGATTGAACTGATGGTATCTAAAATAGATGAATATAAAGAAAAAGCAATGGCGCGTGCGTTAATTGCACAAGCGTATCACTCTCCAGATAATTTTTTAAAATGTTTATGGGAAAATGTTGAATAATTCTCAGGAGTCCAAGATTTATCTTGGACGAAAATTGTTATACTATTCACCTGCCAGTTATGGTGGGATAGCCGATTATGCACATGAACAAGCAAATGCCTTGGTTGAATCTGGGATGGAGGTCACTTTTCTTTGCTCACCTAAATATCCGACAGGTAGAGGAGAAAAGTATCATGTCGTACCCATATTGCATGACATAACTCCGAACAAACCTATACAGAATAGAATATTAAAACACACACACTTTGCTTATACCGTTTTAAAAAACCGTTTCATATTAGCAGAATTTATCAAAAAAAATAATTTTCAGTATGTATTATCCGATTATTCAGAATATTTAGCCCCTTTATGGTCATGGCGTTTGAAGCACCTAGCAAAAAAAGGAGTCGTTTTTGGTGCTGTTGTACATGATCCTGTACGTGATTTTGTTGTGGGACCAATTTGGTGGCACCGTTGGTCAATCGCTTGTGGTTATTCATTTTTGCGGGAAGCTTTTGTGCATGATCGGATTGAATTGGATACTGCAAGTTCTCAACTCAGAACGACAATTATCCCGCATGGACCTTATAAATTTCCGAGCACCAAGCACACAAGAGAAAGTGTAAGACGCGAACTCAGTTTACCACAAACGGCAAAGGTGATGTTAATCTTTGGTGGCATTCGTGATGGTAAAAATATTGACCCAATCATACGCGCCATGGTTGCCTTACCCGATGTCTATTTAGTGATAGCCGGAAAAGAACAGTCAGCGGCACAACGCCCCTTAACTTATTATCAGGCATTGGCAACAGAATTGGGGGTTATGGATCGCTGTCGGTGGGAATGCCGGTTTATTCCTGATGACGAGGTGAGTCAATTATTTATAGCATCAGATATTATTTTGCTGATCTATAATAAATCATTTCGCTCAGCCAGTGGCGTGCTGAATACGGCAGTTTGTCACCGTTTGCCCTGTGTTGCGTCTGCTGGAGATGGCGCATTGCGCTCCGTTGTACAAAAATATGCGCTTGGTGTTTGGATTGAATCTGTGGATGCAATTGTTGAAGGCGTGAGAAAAATATTTGACACGCCGCCAAAACCTCAATGGGAGAGGTATTTGAAAGAAAATTCATGGGAAATCAATGCTGAATTGGTAATTAAGCTCATGACAAACTTAAAAAATCCTATTTCTTAAAGAAATAGGATTTTTAGATTGCTACCTATCAGTGAACTATAAAATTATTGCTGGCAGTATTGTTAGCTACAGCTACAATCACCTAATTGGAAACCTGCCATCCCGTAAACTCCGCATGGCTTACCTTAAAGCCTATTTGGCAGAAATAGGAACAGGCACATCAGTACAAATGGGATGCAGATTTTTAAACGGGAGAAAAGTACACTTGGGCTGCCATAACGTTATTAATTTTGGCTGCTTATTTGATGGTCGGCATTACCCTATTTACACAGGTGCCAATGTATCAATTGGGCCAGAAGCCACTATTTTGACGCTTGGACATGATCCGCAATCTCCACACTTTAATGATAAAGGCGGAGATGTCATCATTAAGGATTATGTTTGGATTGGCTATAGAGCCCTTATTTTACCGGGTGTCACGATTGGCGAAGGGGCCGTTGTGGGGGCAGCTGCTGTGGTAACGAAAGATGTGGAACCCTATACTATTGTTGCCGGTAATCCCGCTCAATTTATCAAAAAACGTAAAACTAACTTGGAATATACCTTAAAATATCAACCGTGGCTGCTTTGAGAACTTGGATATGTTGCCAACTGGGCTCGCGTGAACATTACGCTATCCCGCGTGCTTTAGACAGGCAACTGTTTGCCCTGATAACCGATGCTTGGGTAACACGGCAATCGCTATTCAATAAATTACCAAAACCTGTATTGACCAAATTACGTGAACGATTCCATGTTGATTTAGAACAGGCATCCGTTTACCAGTTCACTACTTCCTTGATTTACCACGAACTCCGTCAATATTTGCAAAAAATAACGGGGTGGGATCGTATGATCTCCCGGAATCACTGGTTTCAAAGACAGAGTGTGCAAGCCTTGGAAAAAATCTGTCAACAGGCAAACTTTCCAGCTGAGCCGACGCTGTTTGCTTATAGCTACGCTGCCTTAGAAATATTACGTTTTGCAAAAAGCAAAGGTTGGCGTACTATCTTAGGACAAATTGACCCTGGACCATTTGAAGAAGAATTGGTATTAAAAGAACATCTTAGACGTTCTAATTATCAAGTGGACTGGCAACCCGCTCCCGCCCATTATTGGGAAATGTGGCGAGAAGAGTGTGCATTGGCTGATCGCATCATGGTTAACTCAGCGTGGTCAAGCCAAGCATTGCAAAAAGTAGGTATTGCCAAGGATAAAATTAACATTATCCCTCTTGCCTATCAGCCCACTGTACAATCTCAAAATTTTGTGCGTAGCTATCCGCAGGCTTTTTCTGCTAAGCGTCCATTGCGCGTTTTATTTTTGGGACAAGTGCTCTTACGAAAAGGCATTGCTGCCCTGTTAGAGGCGGCAGAACTTCTGCGGGATGCGCCTGTCGAATTCTGGATAGTCGGGCAAGTGGATATCAAGATTCCAGAACAATACCGATTAAATAGCAAACTACATTGGATTGGTGCAGTGCCACGCGGTGGTACCGCACAATATTATCAACAGGCAGATGTCTTTTTATTTCCGACTCTTTCGGATGGTTTTGGACTCACCCAACTTGAAGCCCAAGCTTGGAAATTGCCTGTTATCGCTTCACAATTTTGTGGTGAAGTGGTACAAAATGAGAAAAATGGAATGGTACTGACTGAAGTCAGTGCAAATGCAATAGCAGAAGCGATAAAGTTCTGCGTTAATCACCCGGCGGTTTTGACCACTTATGCGAGAGCCTCCGAGCGTGTTGGGCTCACTTTATCAGAACTTCAACATTATCTTAATTCTAAATACTGAATCAGAACATCGGGTATTTTGGAGTCCAAGATTTATCTTGGGGGGGGGGATTTGACCGCACTCCCAAGATAAATCTTGGACTCCAAAATTTAGTATGTTGTGACTGGGTACTTATATAGTCATGCACTTTTTTCAATTTCCTGAATTGTTTGTTATTCAATTGATACTGATTGTTGTCAGTAGTATGTGGTTTCTGAGACGCAACGATGAAATTCCTATACTTATCAGTATTTTACTATTTTATGTTGCCTCTTACCGATATTTGGTTGTGGATTTAGAGCTGGATGAGTGGATGAATGCGTATGCCACTTTCGGTCTTTACTATATTACAGATGAATCGGCACTGAGTGCTTTGCATTACATTGTCTTGGGTCAGCTCTGTTTGCTTGCAAGCTATATGCTGAGACAACGGGAAGTCATAGCAATAGTTAAAATAACACAAGAAGACGATTTTTTTCTAAAACAAATAGCACCAAAAGTATTCTTGTTAGGTTTACTGTTGGTTCCTGTGAGTATATTCTCGAGCATGACTGCATTTGCATTAGTTCTAGGAGGGCAAACACTTGCCTATGGACTCAGTTATTTGTTTTTATTTCCCCTTGCTTTAATAGGTTCATCAACCCTGGTTATATTGTTATGGAAATTTAATGGTTTGGCATCATGGCAGAGCAAAGGTATGGCTATTTTGATTTTAGTAAGTACATTCTACGTGACATTTCAGCCGACCTCGCGATTTCAATTTATAGGATTGTTAGTGGCTGCTGCTAGTATTTGGTTTTGTTCTTATAGTTCAAAAACACGTATGATTGCGCTAAGCATAATATCTGTTGGGATTCTAGCTTTATTTGCAATAGCCGGCACGATGCGTTATTCAAGTGAGTTGCAACAAACAGTGGCCTGGGAGCGCTTTTATACGGCAGAAGATGCAAACATGCTTGATGGTTTCGTGATGGTACAAGATGTCTATCCTGAATTATTAGATTTTAGGTATGGTATGGAACATCTGGAAATTTTAGCACGACCCATACCGAGGGTTTTGTGGCCAGACAAGCCTGTCGGTGGCTATGTCAATAAGCTAGGCTTATACAATGTCGAAAAACACGGTACATTAGGTTTTTCACCTACCTTATTTGGCTCTTTTTATGCGGAGGGAGGCGCAATTGCTATTATACTTTTTTCTTTGTTGTATGGTGCTATTTTAGCCGCTCTTATGCAGTATAGTAACCGCTTGTCATATCAGGGCATTCTGATACGGGCTGTTGTCATATGCTCGTTGATCCCTTTGCTGCGTGGCGGAGACTTGCCGGGTATTTATGCTTGGATTGGTATGGCTTTTTGGCCCGTTTTTTTGGTGCTCTGGTTAGATAGGAAAAGATTAAAAGCGGTTTCGTATAGTTATTCAGAACAGTTTTTTCCAAATCTCAAAGCCGGCTGTCAAGTGCTGATGCACATCAAATTAAGATAACAGTTATCAGTAAACAATTATTTATCGTTTGAGCGAAAATTTTATTTTGAGAGAAACAAAGTAAGAAAAAACTTAACTTGGTTTCTTGCGTCACTTTTACTCTTAGTTCGACGTTTTTGTCACAGTGGTAAGTACAACTAATGCTAAACAACGAATAAAACCTTCAATACAGCCAAGTTAATCACTGCTATCAAGGCCGCCGGAGTGATTGATCGAACGCTAAATTTTGCTGTCCTGCTGAGTCTGATAGGACTTGAGAGCATTGTTGTTATTGATACTTCAAGGTTTTTCTTCGTTGTTGACCATTAGTTGTACTCACCACCGCGACAAAACGTCGAATTAAGAATATTGTCATTGCGTATTTGAATGGCAATCAGAGCATTGCGGCACCGTCTAGCACTTGATTTATTATCCACTATTGTCCATACTTGAACATATGAGTAATAAATATAGAATACAAGAATTCGTTACGGAGCAGGTTGCAAACCGGCTCCGGCAGAAATACGATAATGATAACTGATAAATGAAAAAATGTTCTATGCATGTTGCAATAATGTTTTATAACATAGGCGGTTACCATGCCGCCAGATTACGCGCGGCTCAAAATATACTTGGGCAAAATGGTGGAAAACTCACTGCCATTCAAACGGTTGACAATGGTGATGAACACCCTTGGGGTAATTTAGAAGAGGAAATGTCATTTCCGTTAATAACTCTGTTGTCCAAGCAGCAAGATGTTCATAAAGATTACAGTCCATACACACCTGATGCGGTTCCCGCTGTTCGGGCTACTTTAAATTCTTTGCAGCCCGATGTGGTTGCGATTGCTGGATGGGGCTTTCCCGATTCTCGTGCTGCTTTATCCTGGTGTCGCCATCATAAGGTGCCTAGCATTGTTATGAGTGAAAGTAAGTTTGATGACGAAAAACGCTATTGGTGGCGCGAGTTATTTAAATCATTTTTTTTAATAAAAAAATTTAGTGCCGCACTGGTGGGAGGAAAGGCGCATAAAGATTATTTGATTAAGCTGGGTTTTCCCGAAAATAATATTTTTCTGGGTTATGATGCCGTTGATAATGATTATTTTCTTCAAGGTGCTGATCAAGCCAGAAAAAACCCAGTAGCGGTTAGAGAAACTCAAATACCTATACCTAAAAAACCTTATTTCATAGCAGTTACTCGCTTGATTAAGCGCAAGAATATTGATCGTCTTGTCAAAGCTTATGCGGTTTACCGTGATAAGGTGGGTGTTGATCAAGCTTGGGAACTGGTGATATGTGGTAGCGGTGTTGAAGCGCCGGCGATTAAAGCACTCATTAACGATAACAATCTAACGAATTATGTGCATTTACCGGGCTTTATCTCATATAAGGATATTATAAATTGGTATGGGCTTGCTAATGCTTTTATACATCCTGCATTGCAAGAGCAATGGGGGCTGGTGATCAATGAAGCTTGTGCGGCTGGTTTGCCGATTCTAGGGAGTCGTACTGTAGGGGCTTGTGCGGAACTTGTCCGCGATGGCGAAAATGGTTTTTTATTTGAGCCAAGCCGTTTAGATGACATAAGCGATTCATTGATAAAAGTACACAATCTGAGTGAAGAGTCAATAAAAAAAATGGGAGAATTAAGCAGAAAGAGAGTGGCTGCCTGTAGCCCTGAACAATTTGCAAACGGTTTTTTTAATGCCGTTACTGTGGCACGTCCAAGATAAATCTTGGACTCCTAGAGACGATACGATAGGATACAAAAATGTGTGGTATTGCCGGAATAGCTTCTTCAGCACCTCTACAAGATCGTGAGTCGCTTTCTAGTATGAGAGACACGATGACTCATCGTGGTCCTGATGATGCGGGTATATGGTGGTCTCAGGATGCTTGTGTGGGGCTTGCTCATCGGCGTTTGTCAATCATTGATTTATCGTCAGGCGGGCATCAGCCTATGCTGGATGGCGCATTAACGATAGTTTTTAATGGAGAAATTTATAATTATCGTGAATTAAAGGATGAACTCAGGGCAATGGGGCACACATTCCGCACTAAAAGTGATACGGAGGTTCTTTTAGAGTCCTACAAAGCATGGGGTACTCAGTGCCTTTCAAGATTGGAGGGTATGTTTGCCTTTTGTATCTATGATAGTAGAGAAAAGCAGCTTTTTTTGGCCCGTGATCGGGCGGGTGAAAAACCTTTATTTTATCAACACAATAATGACCAGTTAGTATTTGCCTCTGAATTGAAAGGGCTGTTGTCGATACCTGGTTTTTCTCGAAAATTAGACTTAGAGGGGCTGAATTTCTATCTGGCGTATGGGTATATTCCTGGTGAAATGTGTCTCGTTAAGGGGGTACATAAATTGCCACAAGGGCATTGCATGACGTATCGAAGTGGAAAAATCCATATTTGGCGTTATTGGCAATTACCAGAATTAGCGACTATTTCTCATGATCAAGAGGCGTTAACTGGGGAACTTGAAAATTTACTTGAAGATTCTGTGCGTCGTCAATTAATAGCGGATGTACCGGTTGGTGTCTTGTTAAGTGGTGGGCTAGATTCTAGCTTAATTACGGCGATGGCGGCACAGGCGACAAGTCGTGCCATCAAGACATTTACCGTTTCTTTCGCTGGACATGCGGAATATGATGAAGCGCCTTATGCGAAGATTGTAGCTGACTATTTTGGAACTGAGCATCTGGCGTTAGTTGCGGAGCCCGCCGCTGTGGATATTTTACCAAAATTAGCCCGCCAATTTGATGAGCCCATTGCAGATCATGCAATTGTGCCCACTTATCTTGTTTCACAATTGATTCGTGAACATGCGACTGTCGCGCTGAGTGGTGATGGTGGAGATGAGTTGTTTGGCGGCTATCCTCACTATTCTTGGATTCAACGACAAATACGCCTGCGACGCATAATACCAAACTTTTTGCGCTCATCTATAGGATATCTTGCATCTTATATGCTGCCTGTCGGTATGCGAGGACGAAACCATCTCATTGGCTTTGGTGGAGGTGTACAAAGGGGCATTTCATATATAAATTTATATTTTGATAAAGTCTCACGCGAGCGTTTATTGTCACCTGCTATTATCAATTCTTCTCCAGAAACTTATAAAGAGCGTCTTTGTGTGCCGGCTCATTCTCCCGCTCAGCAGGCTATGGCGGTGGATTTTCAAACCACTTTGGTGGATGCCTATCTTGTCAAGGTGGATCGTGCGAGTATGCTGGCATCACTGGAGATACGTGCGCCCTTTTTAAGTTATCCCTTGATAGAATTTGCCTTTAAACGTGTACCAGACAGTTTGCGAGCGACTCAATCTGAACGTAAAATTTTATTGCGCCACTTAGCGCGTAAACATTTACCTCATAATTTGGATATTAAACGAAAACAGGGTTTTACAATGCCTATTGCCAGTTGGTTTAAAACGGATTGGGGAGATTTCATAAAATCGACACTTAGGGACGCAGAATTGTTTGATCAAAGTATGATACAAAGGCTGATCAAAAATCAAAGCCAAGGTTATTCAAATGCTAACCGGTTGTTTGCGCTGACTATGTTTGAACTGTGGCGGCGAGAATATAATATTGATTTACCACATTGAAATGGCACTATACTGTGGAGTGCAAGGCGTACATTGCACAGTATCATGAAAGAAAAAGCATCAGCAATACAAAAGGATTCAATAAAATGCCCCATACCAAGCATGATTATGAACCAGGTTCTGAAGCACATAGAGAACAACGGTGGAAAGAATATCAAGAAAGGATGGAAAAACAAGCATGGTCAAAAGAACATTGGGATAAAGTATATGATGCAAATATGTTTAAAGCCAAAAAAGCCCATGAGGCGGTTAATCAGTACCACAAGCGCATTGGTGGATGGGGAAGACGAGAAGTAACTGTTGAAATCGATGGGCTGAGGCAAAAGCGTCGGTTTGACATCGCAGATGATGCGGTATTGCGAGGAATTGAATATAAAACTGGATATCAGTATGCTGATGAATCTAATCTTTTACAAATTGCCAAAGATAAAAAATTAATAGAGGATGGATGGGAAATAAACTGGGTTTTTACTGAAAAGCCTTCCAAACCCTTGCAGAAAGCACTTCATAACGCGGGTATCTACTTTGATATAATAGGTGATTTAAATGACTAAATTAACAGTAGAACAAGAAAATTTTGGCGTTTGGCTTTTTGAGATGGATGAGGCTTTGGCACGTTTTTTTAAGAACTTGCCAGATCACCTCGTTGCTCATTTAGACTTTACACCTCATTCTTTAGATTTATTAGAAGATTGGATTCTGAAAAAATATTCCAGCGTAGAAAAAATGCTGCCCTCAGAAGAGGCTGTCATGGTTGATGGAATCACTCGCTATATAGGAGAAACATTTCGTAAAACGATTGCTGGAACATGGGAAATTCGTTTTGATGATCCCAAATATGTCTATTATGGTCTACCGCAATTGACTGGTTTTTCATCGCCAAAAATTGCGCCCATTTGTCCAATGAGATTGGTGACCACCTGTGTTGATCGCCGTAAAGGTCATTTTTTGAGTGCTGTTCTTCATAACCAAATAAAACGAATTCCAGAATTCCCCAACAGGGCACTGAAAACGGTATCTGATAATGACATGCGAGGACGCATGATGGCACTTCTTAATGATGAAAAGATACAACCGATGTTAGAGAAACTGATTGAAAAAGATGAGTTATTGATGAAGACACCGTTGTTATGTCGGATTCGTGCCGGTTCTCGTCAAAAAGATATTTTAAGTATTTTGGCTTTACGCTTTAATCTGCAACCCCCCATATGTCAACGAATAGAGCAACACTTGACAACTATCACTGACGATGCTCGGTTAGATAGATTACTTGCCGCCGCAGTTCAATCTGACAGTGTGACAACTTTTCAAAAAACGCTCGTTTGAACGTCGCGGAGCGAAGTTACTTCGTTTCGGTAAAAAAATACATGGTATTTTCGCCAATAATCACAGTTCAAAGGTGATGAACGTGACTGCATTATCAATAAAACTAGGCATTCTCACCTCCTCCGTCTCTCGCAATGCTGGTGGTTTGTATAATTCTGTTCGCAAGTTGGCTTTACAATTGCATCAGTCTGCTAAGATTGATGTACAAGTGTTTGGGTTAGCAGATGAGTATACCAGTAAAGATTTATCTAAGTGGGGAGAAATACCAGTCCAAGCATTCAACATCAGTGGACCATTATCCCTTGGATATGCGCCAAGACTGAGACAAGCCTTGCATGATGCAGACTTAGATTTATATCATGCTCATGGTATTTGGACGTATCCTTCACTGGCGGGCTTGCAATGGGCTAAACAGACAAAGAAACCTTATTTGATCTCACCGAGGGGTATGCTGGATGCGTGGGCACTGCAAAATTCACGTTGGAAAAAACGTTTAATAAGCCGCTTGTATGAAAATGCCCACTTACATGGTGCCACTTGCCTACATGCTCTCTGTGAATCGGAGGCGCGTTCTATACGGGCTTATGGATTACAAAATCCCATTTGTGTGATTCCAAACGGTGTTTTTTTGCCGCCTGAATCAAAACCGGTTGCGACACAATGGGAGGTGCCGGATGATGCCAAAGTCTTATTATACTTGGGAAGGTTACACCCTAAGAAGGGATTGTTAAATCTTCTTTATGCTTGGGATATGAGCCATGACTGGTATTTGGTCATTGCCGGTTGGGATCAAAATGGTCACGAAAATGAACTCAAAATGTTGTGTCGAAAATTAGGTATTCAGGATCGTGTTATTTTTGCTGGTCCGCAATTCAACATAGATAAACACGCGAGTTATTCTAGGGCAAACGCTTTTATTTTACCTTCTTTTAGTGAAGGGCTACCAATGGTCATACTAGAGGCTTGGTCGTATGGTTTGCCAGTGCTGATGACACCGCATTGTAATTTACCTGAAGGGGTGGGTGCAGCCATTCAAGTTGAGGCTAATCAAGAGAGTATTGCTCAGGGACTTAATGCACTTTTCTCAATGTCTGATAATGAGCGTCAGACTTTAGGCTTATGTGGACGAAAACTGGTGAAAGAACAATTTACTTGGCCTAAAATTGCTGCTGAAATGAGTTCTGTCTATGAATGGATTTTGGGCGGCGGATCGCCACCTTCTTCTGTTCTTATGGTATAAAAGGAGTCCAAGATTTATCTTGGTTAAAATAATTTTGCGTTTAGATCGTTATAATTCAAAGGGTTTTGAGCGAGGGCGAGCGGTATGGATCGAGAGCATCTGGCTTATTTTACAGTGGCTGTTGATGAGTTCTTGGATACCAGGCTCGACGCATCGCGTGTTTTTGTTGCGCTGGTTCGGTGCTAAAATCGGAAAAGCTGTTACCATAAAACCTGGTGTGATAGTCAAGTTTCCATGGCGACTGCAAATTGGAGACTTTTCTTGGATTGGCGAAAATGTTTGGATTGATAATCTGGCTAATGTGACGATTGGTCGTCACTGTTGTTTGTCCCAGGGAACATTTCTGTGTACTGGTAGCCATGATTGGAACAGCGAAACTTTTGATTTAATGGTTAAACCGATTAGGGTTGAGGATCATGCTTGGTTAACGGCACGCTCAACGGTTGCACCGGGCGTTATTGTCAGGGAGGGTGCCGTTCTAGGATTGGGTAGTGTCGCAACAAAAGAGCTTAAGGCATGGTGGATTTATCAAGGTTGTCCGGCTTTAGCCGTCAAAGAACGTCGCTAGGAAAAAAATAATCTACCCAGACTTCAATGCCTTATCGTTCGGGCAACCACAAGGGATTGCCCCTACGAACCGTCATATCAGGTAGGGGCAATCCTTTATGGTTGCCCGGCACGATTTGGCTGGTGATTTCCTGGGGGACAAAAAAAACTAGGACATGACATAGAATTATTGTGATATTATATGATTTTTCAAGTTGTAATATTAGGACTTACGCATTGACAAATTAATTCATATGTAAATTCAAGCTATTAGTCGCATTTTTTGACCTTTTATATCACTTGAATTGTTAGTTGTAACTATTTTATTTATAAAATAAATTGTTTATCAATGCGTAAGTCCTAAATAGATGAAATTGTTATCTGCTTAACACAACAAAGTTGCAAGCTAAGAAATAAGATGAAGAGTTTAAAATTAGCCAAACATGATATTAAGTCAAAAAAACTCATTTTTATCAACCGCTATTTTTACCCAGATATCTCTGCTACCAGTCAGTTGTTGAGTGATCTCGCCTTTGATCTTGCCCAAGATCAAAATGTCCATATCATCACCAGTAGCCAGTGCTATGATGCTCCTAACATCAAACTCCCCTCCTTTGAAGTCATCAATCAAGTACAAATTCATCGCCTCTGGACTAGCCGTTTTGGTAGGCTACATTTGCTAGGACGCGCATTTGATTATCTGACTTTTTACACCTCTGCTGCTTGGCGCTTGTGGCGTTTAGTTTCTCCCGGGGATGTGGTGATCGCTAAAACGGATCCGCCGCTGATTTCAATTGTTGCTTCTGTGATAGTGAAATGGCGTGGTGCGGTTTTAGTGAATTGGTTACAAGATATATTTCCTGAAATTGCATCTGCTTTAGGCGTTTTTGGTATGCGAGGTAGGGTATTTAATCTGTTACAGTTCTTACGAAACCGGTCCCTTCAACGTGCCCAGATAAATGTTGTGCTAGGTGATTTGATGGCAAAACGCTTGACTCGCTTTGGGTTAGCGAAGACTCAAATAACAGAGATACACAATTGGGCGGATGGTGAGAATATTCAGCCTCTGGCAAAAGCCAATAATCCTTTAGCTAGGGAGTGGGGACTACAAGATAAATTTGTGGTCGCTTACTCAGGCAATATGGGACGCCCCCATGAATTTGTGACTTTATTAGAGGCTGCCGAAAAGCTTGCTGAAAATGAAAAAATTCTTTTTTTACTCATCGGAAACGGCTGTCAGCGAGAGTGGATAGTTCATGAAGTAGCCGAACGCAAATTGGTCAATGTGATATTTCGCCCCTATCAGCCTCGGGAATGTTTAGGGAAAAGTTTGACGGTGGCTGATGTACACTTGATTACTTTACATCCTGCGTTAGAAGCTTTGATTGTGCCGAGTAAGTTTTATGGTATTGCGGCAGCGGGTCGTCCTGTCCTTTATATTGGGGATAAGGATGGTGAAATTCCGCGTGTTTTGAGTTACTATGATTGTGGTATAACGGTGGCTGAAAAAGATAGCGAGGAACTCGCTAATCAAATCATGTTTTTAGCAGAAAATCAGGAACGTTGTCAACAAATGGGAATAAATGCCCGCGAGCTTTTTGATAAATTGTTTGATAAACCTAAAGCCTTAGCTTTATGGCGAGAGGTGTTATTTCTTAATAGAGTTGTTCCCAAAAAAACGCCAGATACTATTTTCACGACAAACGGGGTTGCGAATATTTAGGAGTCCAAAATTTATTTTGGACGAGTCTGTCCAAGATAAATCTTGGACTCCTAAATATTTAAATAGTTCCCTGCGTACCATCCCCGGCAATCGTCGTGATAATGCCCTTGCTATCTATTTTGCGAATAACATGGTTATTGGCATCAGCAATATAGATATTGCCAAGTTTGTCTATTTTGACATCGACTGGGTAATTGAGTTTGGCGGCAGTGGCGGTGCCTCCGTCGCCGCTATAACCGGGTGTATTATTACCGGCAATCGTGGTAATAATGCCTTGGCTATCTATTTTACGAATGACATGGTTTTGAGAGTCGGCAATATAAAGGTTGCCACTACTATCTAATGCGATCCCCTTTGGCTGGTTAAGTTGAGCCGCAACTGCCGCGCCACCATCGCCATGATAGCCTTGTGTGCCATCCCCAGCAATGGTAGTGAGAATGCCATTGTTATCTATTTTGTGAATGCGATGATTCTTGGAATCTGCAAAATACAGGACGCCGTTACTATCGACGGCGATGCCCCAAGGTTGATTAAGCTGTGCCGCTTTTGCCATGCTGCTGTAACCGTGAGTAGAGTCACTGGCAATAGTGGTGAATAATCCTATCAACAAGATAGGATTGAAAAGTCGTTGGAATTTTATCATTGGAAAAATGCTCCTGAAAAACTTTTCATTTTGAATGGTGCCATGCCAATAACAACATCACACTTCCCACACTTCCTAATATAATACCTAACAATAGCGTATTCAAATTAAAAAAGGTTTCAACGTTCAAAGAAATAAATAGGCTAGAACTGATGAAGAATGCGCTGCCAACCAATACCAGCATGAGACGTTTATGCCATTGCTGCATTTCCGTTGTTAAGCGAGTCAATTGATGATCCAGTCGTTTGATATGCTCAGATTGTGCCTGACGTTGGACTAAAGCTTCATGTACTAGCATCGGTATTTCAGGTAAATTTTCTGCCCATAGCGGTAAATTAGTACGAATTCCTTTGAAAAAGGCTCGCACGCCTACCCGTTCATCCATCCATCGCTCTAAAAAAGGTTTGGCGGTTTGCCATAAGTCGAGTTCGGGATACAATTCTCGCCCCAAGCCTTCAATATTAAGCAAAGTTTTTTGTAGCAATACTAATTGCGGTTGCACTTCCATATTAAAACGCCGCGCTGTTTGAAACAGGCGCAATAAGACCATACCAAAAGATATATCTTTCAATGGTTTATCAAAAAATGGTTCACAGACACTGCGGATGGCTCCTTCAAATTCTTCTACCCGTGTCTGAGCCGGTACCCATTCTGAATGGACATGTAATTCAGCTACCCGATGATAATCACGGCGAAAAAAGGCGAGAAAATTGGCGGCTAAATAATGTTGATCTTCGGTACTCAGGGTGCCCATGATGCCAAAATCCACTGCTATATAAGAGGGACGAGATGGGTTAGGCGCATCAACAAAAATATTGCCGGGGTGCATATCAGCATGAAAAAAGTTGTCTCTGAAAACTTGGGTGAAAAAAATTTCTACTCCAATTTCAGCCAGATGTTTAAAATTAACCCCCTGTTTTTTTAAAGTGGCTATGTTGCGGACGGGTATGCCCTTGATGCGTTCCATCACCATCACGTTGGATAGCGTGTAATCCCATTCTACTTCTGGCACATAGAGTGAATCTGAATCCTTAAAATTGCGCCTGAGTTGGGCTGCATTAGCGGCTTCCCGTATGAGATCGAGTTCATCTTGGAGATTTTTCTCAAATTCTGCGATTACTTCTCGCGGGCGTAGGCGGTGTCCTTGAGTCCAATAACGAGTCGCTAAATCAGCGAATAGGTAAAGCAATTCAATATCTCTATGAATACGGGTTTGAATGCCTGGACGTAATACTTTGACTACGACAGAGCGCCCATTATGCAATCGAGCGGCATGTACTTGGGCAATGGATGCGGCTGCGAGGGGAGTATTGTCAAAGTGTGCAAAAACTTCATCCAGGGGGCGGGCGTAAGCCCGTTCTAGAATTTGGCGAGCTTCCTCGCCACTAAACGGCGCGACTTTGTCTTGTAATTTTGCCAATTCTAAGGCGATGTCATCGGGCAATAAGTCGCGGCGAGTGGAGAGAATTTGACCAAATTTGACAAAAATAGGCCCTAATTCTTCTAAGGCTAAACGAATCCGCTTCCCTCGTGTGAGGTGCTTGGGGCGTAACCAGTAACCGGGCGTGAGATAGCCAAATAAGCGCAGTGGGCGGAAAATTTTAGTAGAAAGTAGCAATTCATCAAGCCCATAGCGCACAATGATACGGTAAATGGTGAGTAAACGACTGATTTGGCGGATAATTTTCATGTAAGTCGTCGCACCCTTTGCTCTAAACGTTCAAGATCATCACGCAAGGTGTCTACCGCATTTAAAAAAGTCTCCATTTCAGGGGGGGTGGGCAGATGACGAGTTTCTTCTTGCAAGTATTCGCTTATATTGTGTTGTAGATTGTCAAGGCGTACACTCGTGTAGTTTTGGCACTGTCGAAACAGTGTTCCTAATTTGTGCGCGGGGATATCCCCTAAGCGTTGTGCCAGTTGCTCTTCCCAATCAATGTCCAATTCCTTTAACAAGTGTAGCAGTTGTTGGGCAACGCTCATTTCCCCTGTGATAGTCACGTCGGGGTTATTTGAGAGTGTCGCTTCGTCTTGTAACAACAGGCGTAACAGGGTAAAAGGGGCTCCGCTGATGCAGACATCAACGTCGCCGTGATAGTCACTGAGTACGATAATGCTTTGATTATCAGGAAATAAGGTGAGCTCAATACCGCTGGATTCAATGCGGATGATTTTGCCCGACAATTTTTGTAAAGTTTGTGAACTGGACGGATTCCAGCGCAGTGCTTGATTGAGCAGCGTTTCTAATGTGGTAGCAATTAATTGATTCAAAATGAATTTGTCTCTAATAAAAAAAAAGATGTGCAAGGTACGCCTTGCACTCCTGAGGTGTCTGAAGTTATCACATTTTAAATCCCCTATGTACGGCAACAATGCCGCCACTTAGGTTGTGATAATCACAGCGATCAAAGCCCACCGTTTGCATCATTTCTAATAAAGTTTCCTGATTAGGATGCATACGAATGGATTCCGCTAGATAGCGATAACTGTCTGCATCTTTGACAATCATTTTACCCAATAAGGGTAACACTTTGAATGAATAAAGATCATATAAGGGCTTTAGGGGGCGGACTTTTAGTTCTGAGAATTCCAATATCAAGAGTCGCCCACCGGGTTTTAACACTCGCAACATTGAGGCGAGGGCGGCTTCTTTATCAGTCACATTTCGCAGCCCAAAAGCTATGGTAATTATATCAAAAGTGTTGTTGGCAAAGGGCAAAGTTTCTGCATTGACTTGGGCATAGTCTACCAATACGCCTCGATCAAGCGAACGTTCACGCCCGACTTGCAACATGGCAGCGTTAATATCTGCTAAGACGACTTGACCTTGTTCACCAACAAGGGTGGCAAATTTGGCCGCTAAGTCGCCTGTGCCTCCGGCCAAGTCAAGTATTCGTTGCCCACGCTGTACGCCGGATAATTCGATGGTAAAGCGTTTCCAGAGGCGATGTATGCCTAAAGACATGAGGTCATTCATTATGTCATAATTGGTGGCAACGGAGTCAAAGACTTGGGCGACGCGGTGGACTTTGTCTTGGTGTGGGACTTGGGTAAAGCCAAAATGGGTGGTTTTTTCCATGTTATTAATTCTCAATTGAGTTGCAATCTAAAAATCCTATTTCTTTAAGAAATAGGATTTTTTAAATCTGTTTGCTTGCAAGGCGGTTAGGAGTCGGCCAGATTTATCTTGGACGTCCAAACTAAAGTTTGGACTCCTCTAAACTACTATAGATTAGTCGATTTCATATGGATTGATTCCAAGTGCTCGCAACCGCTCGGCTAATTTTTCGGCTTTAGCGTGCGCTAATTCTTTTTGTTGTCGTTCTTGCTCAGCCTCAATTTGAGCTTGTTCGGCCTCAAGTTGAGATAGCTTGGCTTGTTGTTGAGCCCATCTCCTTCGTTGCTGCTCTAGTTTAGTCTTTTTTTCCGCAATTTTTCGGGCTTCAACTTCTTCAGAATAGGTGACTCTATATTCTTTGTGCTTAGGATCAAACATTCTTAGGATGCCATTTTCCAGACGTAACTGAAGTCCCATGCGAAAACTGGTAAGAGCAAGTGCGCCATTTTCCATCCTTTCAAGGCTCATTTCCTGATAATTGCCATTTTCATCTAGCATTTGGCCGTGCAATGCCGGGCGCAAATAATCGCCTGTTGGGTCATATTGAAAATATTCCTGCACCCCTAAGCGTTGATAAAGCTTGGCTTTGTCCACTTGATCTTTTTTACGAGTGCTGTGCGAAGTGATTTCAATGACTACATCAGGTATTTTTCCTTCTTCCCATGTTTTGTAGATTCCTCGTTGATGTTTAGGGACACCAAAAACGATAAAAACATCGGGTGCCACTGACGCTTTGGGGTTGCCTTCCTCATAATAAATCAACAGATCGCCAGACACATAGACATTGGACTTGTCTTTGAAATAATATTTTAAAGCTTCTACCAAATAGGTAAGTGGATCACGCTGAAAATCGCTTTCTGCGATAAGTTCTCCGTCAGTGTCTGGATAGTCGATCTCGTCTTCGATGGGGGCGGTAGCTAGTTGCATATTGTTATTCTCTCGCCCAAGATAAATCTTGGACTCCAAACCTGAGAAATCCTATTTTTTTAAAAAATAGGATTTCTTTGAGATTGGATATCCTATCCTGCACTCGTCGGTCAATGCCATTAAGTTAAGACAAACCTGACAGGTGTCAAAAACCTGTCAGGTCAATCGGAGTTTACAACGACCTGCCAGGTTTTGGATACTTGTCAGCCTGATTATGGAGGGGTTATCATACTGGCATTGACTCGTCGGTGCCCGTTTCTGTCCCGCCTTTTCCATTTTATCCAGATATTCCTGCCACAATCTCTCGTGGTTTTTACCGATCTGATACAACCAGTCCCAGGAATAAATGCCTGTATCATGCCCGTCATCAAAGATCAAGTTCCCTACGGGACTACGCAGGATTTAACGTTGTCTCGTAGAGAACTTGGGGTCCAGTAGGGAACATCCCCGTCCTGCACAGTTGTTTTTATCATAAAATCAATAACATGTCAGTAACTTAATGGCATTGCCCTTAGGGATACTCTTTGAAAACTTGTCCTTTTTCACTTCGCGCTGTCACTCTCTCTAATATTAAATTTACCAATCGGTCTTTTTTGCGCCACTTTTCTGCTAACTTAGACGGATCGAAACGGTTATTAGCTATAATTATTTTAAGGGTTTTAATATCAAGATGTTCTAATTTAGAACGTAAAGCAGACTCTCCTCCCGCCGCAAAAACTTCAAAAATTTCAAAATCAACAAGTGGGGGGGCGACCTTTTTTTTTCGCGCTGGGACATCATCGATCCTGAATTCTGCGTTTGTCAACAATTCTGGATGTTCTTCTATTTGAGTTGCAACAATTCTAAGAATATGAACGACTCTTTTTGCAACTTCTTGGTTGTTATATGTATCAAACATGGTCCAAAAGCTCCCTCGTTAAATGGTAGTCCTATAATAACTCTCAATCTCTACGAGAGAGAGAGTTACAAAATACCAGTCATTGTAGTTTTTATAGCCATTAATCACTAAACATGAGCCAAAAACTCCTTTGTTAAGTCATGGTAGTTTTCATAAACCCTACCAGAACCATATTTCTGACGAAGGGTATTAACCGAAACAGAAAAATCGGCAGCCTCTGCTGTTCTCACAGTCAAAGGAACTATTGTATCAAAAACGCGAGGATATGTATTCTGAGCTGCTTTACTTTTTAAGACTTTGATGACGGAGTCATGTAATCGGCTTTGTGCGCGATACATGGAAATTACGACACCCAACGGGTTTATATTAATCCCTGTTTCTCGTTTAAAGCTATCAATTCTTCCAAGAATTTGGGGGATACCGTATGTCGAGAGGATATCTGGAATAGACGGAATGAGGAAATAGTCTGAGATAAAAATACCGTTTAAAGTAATAATCCCTAAGTTGGGGGGACAATCTATAAGCACAAAATCATATTCATCCAAACGACCTGAAATGGCATCTTTCAATATCCCCACTGGGCTTTTCACATAAAATCGTCCTGCGGGAATAAGTGGCAGAGCATCTTGAATTTCAATCAGGCCAAGACTTGAAGGCAAGAGATCAAGATTCTCTATTCCGCCACCAACATTTGAAACGCCCTTAACGATAGCTTGATTGATATCAAACCGACAAGTCTTATCCAACTCATCTTTAAAAAGTTGGAGAAGCGTCTCCCCATTTTGATCCTTTTTGAGCCATGAATTCTCATCCATTAGCGAGACTGTAGCATTGGTTTGGGGATCTAAGTCAATGAAAAGTACCCTTTTACCATTTTCCTTTGAAAGAAATTCAGCTAATGCTACTGTCATTTGAGTTTTACCAACACCACCCTTGAGATTAATGGTGCTTATCACTTTAGCCATTATTTGAGTCCTTCGTTAGTTGTTAAATCACCCATCACCCTAACCCTTTCCCCAAGAATCAAACCCATCAAGGGTGAGGGCAAGAGGTGAGGCATTAATTGATACTAAGGTATTGTGCAAAAATAACTTTTACAAGTATTAGGAGAGAAACCAAGTTTTTTCTTTAGTATTCTACTTGGTTTCTTTATGTATAGGTTATTTTTGCACAATGCCTAACTAGTCGGCGCCCGTTTCTGTCCCGCCTTTTCCATTTTATCCAGATATTCCTGCCACAATCTATCGTGGTTTTTTCCGATCTGATACAACCAGTCCCAAGAATAAATGCCCGTATCATGCCCGTCATCAAAAGACAGTTGTATTGCATAGGTGCCGACAGGCTCAATTTTGTCGATATTCACATCCGCTTTGCCAATTTGCAATGTTTCTTCACCGGGCCCATGTCCTCGCACTTCAGCAGACGGAGAATAAACCCGCAAATATTCGCAGCTTAATTCAAAATGTTCGCCATTGTCGAATGTCAGATCTAAAAGACGGGATTTTTGATGTAGGTTAATTTCCTTTGGAATGGGCGTATTTTTAGTCATGCGTTTACCTTATCAGTTATCAGTATTTTTTTTGTGCCGGAGCAGGTTTGCAACCTGCCCTGACGTCGTTTTAGAGCCGCTTAGAAAACGTTTCGGACGGGGTTGCAAACCCCGTCCGGCAGCGAGTTTTATTAAAAAAACTGACTAAAGAATATATTGGCTCAAATCTTCATTATCCACCAAATCAGCCAAATGGTCATTGACATAATCAACATCAATCGTCACCGTCTCTCCACCCTTATCGGGGGCATCAAAAGACACCTTTTCCACCAAACGCTCCATCACCGTATGTAAGCGCCTTGCGCCAATGTTCTCAGTACGCTCATTGACTTGCCAAGCCATCTCAGCAATCCGCTTAATGCTGTCATCAGTAAATTGAATATTTAACCCCTCGGTTTGCATCAAAGCTATATATTGTTCCGTCAAACAAGCATCCGGCTCGGTTAAAATGCGAACAAAATCTTCCGCATTCAGGGCATCTAGTTCAACCCGAATTGGCAATCTGCCTTGTAATTCTGGAATTAAATCAGAGGGTTTGGCTAAATGAAAGGCCCCTGAGGCGATAAACAAAATATGGTCTGTTTTCACCATCCCGTATTTTGTCGTGACGGTGCAGCCTTCAACCAGCGGCAACAAGTCACGTTGTACACCCTCACGCGATACATCCGCTCCACTGGTTTCTGAACGATTGGTCACTTTGTCGATTTCGTCTAAGAACACAATACCATTTTGCTCAACACGCTCTATCGCTTGTGTTTTCAACTCTTCCTCATTAACCAATCGAGCGGCTTCTTCTTCATGTAGCAGTTTCATCGCCTCTTTAACACGCAATTTGCGGTTTCTGGTACGACTTCCCGCCATATTTTGAAACATGCTTTGCAATTGGCTGGTCATCTCCTCCATGCCCGGCGGAGCCATGATTTCAACACCGACACGCGATTCACTCACGTCGAGTTCAATTTCCTTATCATCCAATTTGCCTTCACGCAACATTTTTCTAAACGTTTGCCGCGTTGCGGAAGGGTCTTCAGCCTCGGAGTCAAAGCGACTATTACCGTCTCGCGGCGGCGGTAACAAGGCATCTAATACCCGCTCTTCGGCTGCATCCATCGCCTTATTTTCGACTTTGCTCATGGCATCTTCGCGGTTCATTTTGACCGCCATATCGACTAAGTCTCGGATGATAGACTCTACATCACGACCAACATAACCGACTTCAGTAAATTTAGTCGCCTCAATTTTAATAAAGGGCGCATTGGCGAGCTTGGCTAAGCGCCGGGCAATTTCCGTTTTCCCCACGCCCGTTGGTCCGATCATCAGAATATTTTTGGGGGTAATTTCATTGCGTAAAATCGGCTCAATTTGCATGCGTCGCCAACGATTACGCAGTGCAATGGCTACTGCTCGTTTTGCGGCGGTTTGACCGATAATATGTTTATCCAATTCACGGACAATTTGTTTAGGTGTCATTTCACTCATAGCCGGTTATTCTGTCGTTAGACTTTCAATGGTCAAATTACGATTGGTATAAATACAAATGTCGGCGGCAATATGTAATGCCTTTTCGACAATCTCAGTGGCACTCAAGGTGGTGTTATCCAATAAAGCCCTCGCGGCTGCTTGTGCAAAGGGCCCACCTGAGCCTATTGCCATTAAACTTTCTTCTGGCTCTATTACATCGCCTGTGCCAGAAATAATCAAAGAGGCCTTTTTATCAGCCACCGTGAGTAGGGCCTCCAAGCGACGTAACATACGATCAGTACGCCAATCTTTAGCCAATTCAACGGCGGCGCGGGTTAAATGGCCTTGATGTTTTTCCAGTTTAGCTTCAAAACGCTCAAATAAGGTAAAGGCATCTGCCGTGCCCCCGGCAAAACCGGCGATGACTTTGTTGTGATACAAACGCCGCACTTTACGGGCATTATGTTTCATCACGGTGTTGCCCAGTGAGACTTGTCCATCGCCGCCTATCACTACTTTTCCTTCACGGCGCACCGATAAAACGGTGGTACCTCGAAATTGTTCCACAGTTTTTTTTATCCTAATATAAATGAGTTTGTCTATCACGTCTCGAAAATTATATATTATTTGCAGTCATTGCTGTGAATAATCAAGCGTGGATAAGGGGTGCCAATCCAATATATATATATGGGATTTTGTATATAATAATGGAGTTGTTGCGAAAAAAAAAAAGCCAAGAGTGTGTCGTGCAAGGTACGCCTTGCACTCCTGCTGTACTTTCCTTAAGGAGAATTCTATGACGTTTAAAAAAATCTTTGGCGTTGCGCTGTTGTGTTTTATGATCTCCGCCAGTTATGCTGAAAATCGTGCCTTGTTAGTCGGTATTGATGACTACTGGTATATTAATCCGCTCAGCGGTAGTAAACAAGATGTAGAATATATGGCACAATTTATCCAGTCTGAGTGGGGTTATAAACCGGCACAAATTCGTAAATTGATCGATTCTCAAGCCACTAGGGCAGGTATTTTGAGGGCTTTTGATGGGTGGCTTATTAAAGGCAGCAAGCCCGGCGATAAGGTGTTTTTTCATTATAGTGGACATGGTAGTTATATCAAGGATGATAGCCGCCATGATGAAAGTGATGGCTATGATGAAGCCTTGTGTCCAGTTGATGCCATTGAGTCTTCGGGCTCGAAAAAGAATTTGATCCGAGATGATGAGATTAATCAGCGTTTGAAAAAATTAAGGGGCCGTCAGGTGATGATGATTGTTGATGCTTGCCATTCTGGTACCATCAGTAAAAGTGTATTTGGGCCTAATCCTGCTGTTAAGGTGCCTTTTTTTCGGGGACAAGTGCTACGTCTGAGGAGCAAAGGTGGATTTGAACGGGAGGTTTTGGTTGACACTCAATCACAGGTTGTGGTTTATAGTGCGGTCGCCTCTAACCAAATGGCCTTGGTAGATACCAGGATTAGACCATACGCTGGTGTCTTTACGCGCAGCTTTATTCGAGGCATTCGAGATAAAAAGGCTGATCGTAATCAAGATGGAAAAGTCACTCATCGGGAATTGTTAGCGTACACGCGCCGTGAGTCAAAGGTTTATTGTGATGCTACCCCTCGTCTTTGTGTGTCTGGGCTAACTCCACAATTAGATATCAAGTCAGGCATGTCAGATGATGATATTCGTATCTGGGCTGCGATTGTTGAGCCAATGCCGCCACCTAAGCTGGTGATGCCGGTAGTGGATGATTTACATGTTGAGATTTTGCCGCGTCGTCTTAAACAGGGTAGCGCAATGCGATTCAGGATAACAAGTGATCAAAAAGGTGGATATTTGTTGTTGTTTGATGTGAGAGATGCGGTTTTAACGCGCCTATTCCCTAATCGACTTAGTAAATTTGTCTACCTCAAGGCTGGAAAACCTCGGGTTGTACCGGATCAGTTATCTGGTTTTGAGATTATTGCAAAATCACCGGGTCAAAGATTATTGGTGGCGGTGCTAGTCAATGAATACCGTGAATTGTCAATGCTAGAAAATTCATTTTCTGAGGCTTTTGAGCAAGTTTCAAAACAGGCTCAAGCTCTGTCACAAGAACAATTAAGCCAACAACTTAATCAAGCTTTAAAGAATGTGGCTGAGAATGTCAGTTGGTCTCTCACGACTGTGAGTTATGAGGTGAGTCCTTAACTAAATAAGTACTGATTCAGAACTTCGGACTTTTTGGAGTCCAAGATTTATCTTGGGAGTGCGCGGTCGCCCAAGATAAATCTTGGACTCCAAAGGTAGCCACCCATGACTCATTGATAATTTGATTTTATTGATGTCATGGGTTAGAATCCTCACAGTTTTTTACCTTTGAAAAAAGAAGTCTACTATGAAATCATTAGTCACTTGTTTTATAGCTGCACTGTTCCTGGGCGGTTGCACTCCCCCAACAAAGCAGCGCAGTGAGCCTGTGAGCGTATCTTCAGTCACTTGTAACTATAATTCGCAAATCGCTCCGGCGGAGCGGGCAAAAGATTTACTTAAATTAAGTAAATTGTTGGCGATGCTTAAAAGACAGGAGGGTTGTACAATCGATGATTTAGACAATCTCAAGCGCAAAATGTCAAAAATTGCCGCTGAGAAAGCCAGTGAGTTGGTACAACGCGGAAAGTTGGTTGAAGCCGAAAAGTGGTTGCAACATAAGTATGCGCCACTCACTTTATGGAAAACTCAGTTTGTGCGTGGAAGGATTGCTGCTAAACGTCAGCAATGGGGAAAGGCGGCTCTGTTTTATAATAAGGCTTTGGATTTGATAGCCTATCTCAACGCGATTGGGCAAAAGCCTTCGCTTATTGAGATTCAAAAGTTGTATAAATTGGCGTCTGAAACTCAGTTGTTGGCTGGTATTTCACCATCCCTGAGAGATGGGGAGCCAAGTGGTATCATGCGTGACGATCTTGGTATCGAGATCAGAAAACGTCCTATTCCTGTGCAATTTGTCTATGATAAAACTATGCTGACTGATAGGGGTAAGAAGTCGGCAAAGGAGTTGGTTAAGTATTTGGCTCAAAAACAGCCTAATAGGATTACTTTAATTGGTCATACTGATGAGCACGGGGGGGAAGCCTATAATTGTAAGTTGTCAAAAGGACGGGCTTTGGCGTTGAAAGATTATCTCGTTAAAATAGGCAAGTTCAGTGCTAGTGTTATTACGGCGGTTGGTAAAGGTGAGCAGGAGCCTTTTGATTTCTATGATCTAAGTCGCTATACCCAGGAGGAAATTGATCAAATCAATCGGCGGGTGGAGTTTGTTATTGATGGTGATGGCGCGTACAGAAATTGTCTCAGTACTGAGCTATGATTCAATGCCAGAATCAATTCTGATAAACCGCAGAGGCATTGGATTATACATGGGAGCTTGCTTTATAGCTGCACTGTGCCTGGGCGGTTGTCATTCTACTCTATTGGCGCCCAGCGAGCCACTTAGCTCAGTCGCTTGTGACGTGCAAATCGAGCAGGCGGAGCGGGCAAAAGACTTAGTTAAACTAAGTGAATTGTTAGCGACGCTTAAAAGACAAGAGGATTGCACAAGCGATGATTTAGACAATCTTAAGCGCGAGATGTCAGAAATTGCCGCTGAGAAAGCTAGTGAGTTGGTACAACGCGGAGAGTTGGATGAAGCCGAAAAGTGGCTACAATATAAATATGCGCCACTGACTTTATGGAATATTCAGGCTGTGCGTGGAGAGATTGCTGCCAAACGTAAACAATGGGAAAAGGCGGCACTATTTTATAACAGCGCCCTGGATTTGATAGCCGATCCTAAGGTGACTCGGCTAAAGCCATCGCGTTCTGAGATTAAAAAGCTATATCAATTAGCGGCTGAAACTCAGTTGTTGGCGGGTACTTTACCAAGATTAAGAGATGCTGGGGAGCCCAGTGATGATTGGTCATACTGATCAGCGCGGAGTGGATGCACACAATTGTATGTTGTCAAAAAGACGGGCTTTGGCGTTGAAAAACTATCTCGATCTGGCTACACTCAAGAGGAAAAACAGGAACAAGAATATGGGATTAATTTATGCCGATATAGAATTAGTAAGTGCCGGTGATAAAGAATTGGCAAGGAAAGGTTATATAAAAACAGGTGAAATAAAAAAAGAGACGGTAACTGCTTTGGTAGATAGCGGTGCTTATATGCTTTGTATTAATGAACATATTAAAATTCAATTGGATTTACCAGTTGTAGATAATATGGAGGCAGAACTTGCAGATGGCAGTTATCAAAAATTAGAAGTAGTTGGTCCTGTGATAGTTAATTTTAAAAACAGAACGACAAGCTGTAATGCTGCTGTGTTACCCGGAAAGAGTGAAGTATTGCTTGGTGCTATTCCTATGGAAGATATGGATGTAGTATTAGTACCAAAATTACAAACTATAGATGTCAATCCTGATTCTAAATATTTAGCCAAGAAAAAAATAAAGTAGGGTGAGAGCGCGTACAGCAGCATGATAAACTCACCCACCACCACTACCCGGATGGATGATCTTGTGTACTAATGAGTTTTTTAACCATGGAGATAGTAGATAATATGAATACTTCAAACTTTTCCATGTACAAAACAGCACTGCTAGCTTTCGTATTCTTTGCATTGCTCCAACCCGCGCACGCGGCTACCTCGCGCATTGCTTTGGTCATTGGTAATGCCGATTATCAATCGCTTGAGCCTTTGAAAAGTCCCGTCAACGATGCAAGGGCGATGTACTGGGTTTTAAAAGAGGATCTCAATTTCAAGGTGATTTACGCGGAAAACGCCAACCAATGGAAAATGGAGCGTGCCCTTATAAAATTCAAAGCCCTCTTGGTAAGTGAACGGCAACGGGGTAATGAAACCGTTGGCTTGTTTTACTATTCAGGACATGGTGCTCAATATGGAGATGAGAATTATCTTTTGCCGGTTGCTATCGATACTGCTGGTAATCTTGAGACGATCTTTTCATCGGAGACAATCGCGTTATCCAGTGTGTTGGATGGGATGAAGGAGGCTAATGCTACGATGAACATTGTGATTTTGGATGCGTGTCGTAATAATCCCTTTTCTAAAGGTGGGTTCAAAAGCGGTTCTAAGAGTGTTGGCAAGGGGCTGGCTTGGGTAGATAATACGTCTTCTGAGGATTCAATGGTGCCTCAAGGTTCATTTATTGCTTATGCGACTGCCCCTAATCGGGTGGCATTTGATGATGGTAAGGCAAAGTATAGTCCTTACACTCGCAATCTGTTGAAGTATATTCGTAAACGGGATATGTCTATTGAAAAAATGTTTAAACTGGTGCGGAATGCTGTCATTGAGGAAACTAATAATCAACAGGTGCCGTGGGAATCGTCGTCGCTGAAAGGGGAGTTTTTCTTTGCAGGGAAGGAAAAAAAAGAGACATTAAGGCTGCGTAGTGGCGGATTTAGGTAGTTTAAAGGATGTCCAAGATAAATCTTGGACTCCTAGCCATCAAAAGCTATAGCTGAGTGAAAATTTGAAAGTCATTACACTTTCTTCAATACTATTGAGCTTTATTTCCCTTGTTTGCAAATTGCCATTTTGATCCTTAAACTGAGTCTTTGTAGTCACTGCACCCATGGTATAGCTATACCCGTCCAAAGATAAACTATATCCAAAATTTTTGCTAATTGAGCCTGCCCAAAGAAAGCCCACTGTTATGCCACTTGTTGAGGCTGGATTCGTCTCCACCCCAAAACTGCTATTGCTGTGAGCGGTATTTAACCAAGCATAGCCCAGGTTGATTCCAAGTACACTGTTGCCTACTGGAAAACCATAGGCAAGTCCTATGGTAGGACCTTTTGTTTCAAATTGAATGTCTTGGGGTTTAATAATGGGCTTGCTTTGGTTAGTGATGTTTCTTGTTCTAACACCAATGTCTGTTTGACCTATTTTATAACCTACAGAAAAAACGAGGCTATGATCCCAACTAAACAAGTTGCTCTTGATGTAACTCAGGTTTAGCGCATAATCCTTTCGACTTAAAGTGGCATTGTAGTCTTGGAGAAGACTTGAAGTTTCTCGAATAAAACTGTCTTTCCCCGACTCTGACTGCTGTGCATAAATGTCAACGGAAAAATTTTTCTTGCCGAGCGTCAAACCTATTCCAATAAAGGGTACGTTATCCTGCCACAGAATATCATCTGATTCAGCATAGTTCTCTTCATATTTTTCATAGATCTTGCCAGTTACCAGTCTAGGCTCAAAAAAGAAGTGGCTGGTGTCTGTATCAGCAATCACTTCAATTTCTGGTCGTGGCGGCTCAAAATCATCTTTCAGCACCGATTCTGTCGCATCCGCATTGTAGGGCATGAGTAGCACTGTCATAAATAAATAAGGAAGAAATGGGTTTTTCACATTTTTTTCTCCGTGATAAGATAAAGGAGTCCAAGATTTATCTTGGATTCCAAAATCTCATTTGTTGTGACTAGGTACTTAGTTCAGCAAACGTAGCCGTGCAGGTTTTGTCTGTGTCCATCTTCAAGGA
>JBDLJY010000014.1:0-41325 GCA_039714115.1 Pseudomonadota bacterium
TTTCGGGAAATCGTGACCTCATTCCCGAAACAACAAGTTAACGGGTTAAAAATTCACGTCCTTTGTTTCGGGAATGGAGCTACGCGGATTTCCCGAAACAGTTGTGGCGACTGAGTTTCGGGAAATCGTGACCTCATTCCCGAAACAACAAGTTATTGTATGTTTAGACTTATCCCTTCTTAAATGTAATCCTTATTGTATCCACCAAGTATCGAACCCCAAATCATACTTAGGAGAAATCTTAGGACGGGCGATCTTGTTCCAATAGGCTACCCGGTAATGGCGCAGATGCCAATGTGGAATCACATAATGACCAAACAACAATACCCTGTCTAGTGCGCGAGTGCGATAAATCAGGCTTTTCCGGTCAGGTGCTGAAATCACCAATTCGATGAGTTCATCTACGACGGGATCGCGGACACCGGCCAAATTTCTGTAGCCGGGGATGTCAGCTATTTTTGAATTCCAATAGTTCCGCTGTTCGTTGCCCGGAGAGAGAGATTGACCGAATGACCATACCAGCATGTCAAAATCGTAATTTTTGACGCGATTCTCATATTGTGTGTTATCTACGGTACGCACTTTGACATCTATGCCCAGCCGTTCCAGATTTTTCTTGAAAGGCAGAACGACACGTTCAAATGTCGGACTAACCAGCAATATTTCAAACGTCAGAGGTATGCCAGTTTTGTTGTTGACCAGTTTGCCGGTTCTATTGACTTTCCAACCAGCATGCGCCAGTAACCGGAAAGCTTGGCGCAGGTTTCTGCGGTTATTGCCGGAACCGTTTGTGACTGGGGGTTGATAAACTTTGTTGAACACGGCATCCTGAATCTTGCCCCGAAACTGCTCCAAAATAGCGCGTTCTTCAGGGCTCGGCAAGCTGCCGGATGCTAGTTCAGAGTTAGAAAAAAAACTCTTGGTGCGAGTATAAGCACCGTTAAACAGGTTTTTGTTTATCCATTCAAAGTCGAAAGCGTAAGACAAAGCTTCGCGGACTCTGCTATCCTGAAATACCGGTCGGCGTGTGTTATACACAAATGCTTGCATACCGGTAGGGCTTTCGTGGGGAATTTCTGCCTTGATGATCCTACCGTCTCGCACTGCTGGTATGTTGTAAGCGGTGGCCCAGTTTTTGGCAACATTTTCGACGCGAAAATCGTATTCTCCGGCTTTCAATGCCTGTAAAGCGACCGTGGTATCGCGGTAATAATCATAACGAATCACATCAAAGTTATGTTGTCCCACATTGACGGGTAAATCAGCCGCCCAGTAGTCCTCGACTCGCCGATAGCTAATATAACGCCCCGGTTCAAACGAATCGATACGGTAAGGGCCGCTGCCCAGTGGCGATTCTAATGTGGTTTTATCAAACTCGCGCCCGCTCCAGTAGGCTTTGGAGAATATTTGCATCTGTCCAACAATCAGGGGCAATTCTCGGTTTTCGGTGTCCTCAGAGAAGCTAAACTTGACCCGACGCTCGCCAAGCTGTTCGACTTTTTTCACATCGCGGTAATAAGTGCGATAAAAAGGATGGCCTTTCTCCTTGAGGATGTTCAGAGAAAAAACGACATCTGCTGGCGTAATGGGAGAACCGTCGTGAAACCGGGCTTCTTTGCGTAAGGTGAAAATAATCCAAGAACGGTCTTTCGGCATTTCCATATTTTCCGCAATGAGCCCATATTGCGAAAAGGCTTCATCGTGGGAATTGACGGTTAAAGTATCGAACAGGTTGCCGATGCCCAAGGGCGTGAGACCTTTAAGAATAAAAGGATTCAAACTGTCGAAAGTACCGATCCCGGCCATTTTGATTTCGCCCCCTTTGGGTGCATTTGGGTTGACGTAATCAAAGTGCTTAAAATCGCTGGGATACTTTACATCACCGTGCATGGCGACTGCGTGCTCGGATGCTGCGCTGTTGACGCTCAATAATGTAACAAGCGCGATAATAAAAATACGATTAAAATACATATAAGGTTTCCTAAAGGTTATCAGTTATCATATCGTTCCTTTGCCTCGCAAAAATGCCGTTATGATAAACCGCAGAGGTGTAGTTGTCTTGCCAAAAAAGCCCATCAAGGCAAACAAGCGTGTTACTAATGTTACACTGTCCACACCGATAAAGTCCAGAGCTTTATCCCAGCCTACATAAAACTACAGGGATAAGTCAAAACCGGTTGGCTCCGAAATTGGCGCCAAGCGGGAAATCCTGCGTACCTTCGTAGGGGCAATCCCTTGTGGTTGCCCTGAAACGTTACGGACGGGGTTGCAAACCCCGTCCGGCACAGAAAGGACTGACTTATCGCTCAATGCCATTAAGCCTGTCCCGACGCAAGGAGGGATCAAGACAAACCTGACAGGTATCAAAAACATGTAAGGTTTATTTTTCATAGAGTTAACAACGACCTGCTAGGTTTTGGATACCTAGCAGGTCTGATTTAGGGGGGGTTATCATACTGGCATTGGACTTATCGCTACATTCCCAACAAAATCACTTTTTTCCCCTCGATAAAAATTTCTTCCCGATAAATTCGCTTTTCCCAAGGAATCGAAACTCTCGTTTCAAAGATAATCAAATATCCCTGCTCCAATTCCAAACGTGACAAATACCGCGCTGCTTGGTCCAAACCCTCTTGTCGTGTCTCACTATCGTAGTATAGTTTTAACTCAATCATCTGTCGCTCATCACCATATTCGACCAGCAAATCACAACGACCATTGCCCACCGCCATTTCTCGCTCAATGCGTCCTTTGGCATTGACTATGCGATGGAGAAACGCCATCAGCAATAATTGGCGGCCCGCTTCCCGAAAATCGTATTTTTCTAGCCACGCCTCTGAATGTCGCCGGTAAAATTTCTGAAACGCTAACAGTAGTGCGTTCATGTCGAGTCGCCCTTCTTTGATATACCAAAGCGGATCGACAAGTTGATTAGGTAAGCCAATTTGAAAATCAAAGCTTAACACTCTGGGAATGATTTCTTGATAAATGGGATTAGCAAAGCGTATTGGAGGTGTTTTGGTAATCAGTCCGAGATCATAAGTATAAGAAATCGCATCATTCAGCCTATCAAACCCTAATAATTCACCATTAATGATAGCCTGAACTATTGGTTTTACAGAGGGCTCACGCAGTTTATCAATAAGACTGTCCAAATGTGTATCCCGACGTTGAATGAGCGCTTCTTTAGCTTGTGTTACATGTTCAAGGGTGATAGTTTTTCTATAATCATTGTGCAAGATTTCAGCTACAATTTGATTAGCGAGCGCATTAGTCAACCAAGGTTGTCCGGCAGTCAGGTGGTAAATCTTTTTTTTGACAAGTTCATCAAAAATTTGGCCCGTCGCTTTGGTATGTTCATCCAATAAAGTCGATACTTCTTCAAAAGTAAATCCGAGCATAAATAGAGATTTACTTTTTATATTAAATGGCGAGCCGGTGCCCAAACTATTGTGATCAGGACGAAGACGGATTTTGTAGTCCCGCACATCTCGTAGCCCTACCAGGGCAATGGAATGAGGAAAACCTTTGGGACGTGCTTCAAAACCGGCACGCAATTGATGTAACAAAGCTAAAAACAATTCATCCATTAATGAGTCGGCTTCGTCTATGAATAAAACGATGGGTTTTTGGTTTTTTTGTACCCATTTTTTCAAATATTCTCTCAGACTAAAATCGACTTGAACCGTGGTGATTTGTTCAGGCCATTCCGTTTCCGGCAAGTAAAGGGTTGCTTGATCATAAATGGCACGAGCCAGAATCCGCATAGCATGTTCACTGTCTCGCCCACTGGCAGCAGGTTGAATATTGACTGTCAACGCTGTGTATTGTCCTTCTTGATTGAGTTGGTGCATCAGGGCGTACAGGTAGGTTGTTTTGCCGGTTTGACGCGGTGCATGGAGTACGAAATAATGTTCATCGTTAATCAGTTCTCGTACTCCAGACAAACGTGAGAGTGGCTCGACCGTATAATGTTTGTCAGGCCGACAAGGGCCGGCGGTATTAAAGAATTTCTTCATGTTTGAATTTTTTATCTAAGCTAAGTTTTTTGCGAATATTTGAGGCAAGGTGTCCAATCTTGGACAGATAAATCTATAAATTTTAGTTCATATGTTGGAAAATAAATTTGGTGTTTTACCGGCCTCCTTACGGGCAACGATTGAGCATTTAGACTCAGAGGCTCTCTTGAAGTGTTCAGAACAGTTATTTATCGTTCCCACGCTCTGCGCTCATCGTTATACACAAGTTTCTTTCCAAGACAGTTGTGCCTTCGATTTTTTTGATAGCGACACTGGCTTAAAAATCCGATTTTTTGAAAAAATCGGATTTTTTTCGACCTTAAAAAAAAACTTGTGTATAAGAGAGTGCGCTCTGCGTGGGAATGCCTGCCTGGACGCTCCGCGTCCTGCACCAATGTCAGCCAAAAAAGCCCATCAAGGCAAACAAGCGTGTTGCTGATGTTACACTGTCCACACCGATCAAGTCCAGAGCTTTATCCCACCCTACATAAAACTACAGGGATATTTAGAATGCGTCCGTCCAAAATAAATTTTGGACTCCTAAGTTTTATTGCATGGAAATTCCACAATAAATATACTACCTTTATCTTTGCCTTCACTTTCAGCCCAAACTTGACCATTCATCGCCTCAACCAATTTTTTGACAATCGACAAGCCCAATCCAGTCGAATTTTCACCGCCCGTTGGCCTCGCACTCAGTTGGGCAAATTTACCAAATATTTTTTGCTGATCTTTATCAGTTATACCTTGTCCTTCATCTTGGATTTCACAACGGACAAGTTTTTCACTTTGGAAAATCCGTATATTCACTTTCTTACCAGAAGGTGAATATTTGACCGCATTGGAAACCAGATTATCAAAAATTTGGGTGGTTGCACTTTTATCGACATAAACATGATACTCTTCCTCAGTCCGCTCAAAATGCAATTGTATTTGCTTTGCCTCTGCCTGCCGGCGATAACGGTAAACTGACTCGAAAAGCAGAGGAGACAGTTCGACTCTTTGAAGGGATAAGCTCGTCTTACCTGACTCAAGCCTGTTGATGTCCAGAAGCTCTATGATAAGCTCATACATCCGCTTGCTGTCCGCTTCAATGAGCATAACCCACTCTCTCGCCTTGTCTTGAATAGAAGATTTCAGTATCTCGACAATTCCAATAATATTGTTGAGAGGATTTTTCAGATCGTGTGAGACAATTCCCAGAAGCTCGTTTTTTTCTTGATTGAGTTTGAGCAATTCTTCATTTTGCTTTTCCAGCTTTTTTTGCTGAAGGCGGATGGTGAGATGGGCTCTGAGTCGGGCTAAAACTTCTTCATGTTGAAGGGGCTTTGTTACATAGTCAACACCACCGATTTGAAAACCTGTCACCTTATTTACTGTATCTGATAGCGCTGTCATAAAAATGACCGGGATTTCTCTAGTGTTTTCGTTCTCCTTTAAATGGCGGCAAGTTTCAAAACCATCAATGCCAGGCATGATGACATCTAAGAGGATAATATCCGGCATTATTTTTTCTGCCAATTTAATGGCTTCTTCACCATTCAGAGCCACAAAAATGCTAAAACCAAAGCTATCCAAATAGTCAATCAATACGTCTAAATTTTCTGGCTTGTCATCAACGATTAAAATATTGTCTAAGTCTGCCATTATTTTGCCCTTTTTATGGATGATTGAATAAATTCAATGAGTTGTTCAAACTGATATTTTTTATAAAATTGCTCAACGCTTGAGATAAACGGTATCAATTTAGGATCAAGTGCCTTCATCTTGTTGATGTACTTTTGAATGCCGTTTATATGGTGCATTTCTACTAACGCCAGCAAATCTTCTAGCTTTTCCAGCGGAGGAAAAAGCAAGTGCGTGTCCTTATAAATCCATTCAAGTCCTAAATGACTTTGTAAGCGTTCCAAAAGCGTATCAATTTGAATCGGTTTAGCGATAAAGTCATTACAACCGGCTGCTAAAATTTCCTGTTGTGTCTGTTGAAAAGCTTTCGCGGAGACGGCAATCACAATGATGTCTTTCAGGGTAGGGTTTTGTCGAATTTGGCGAATAAACTCAAAACCGTCCATCTCAGGCATGACTAAATCCAGTAAAATGAGCTTTGGCTGAAATTCAGTCATCTGAGTTAAGGCATCACGTCCGTTCACGGCTTCTGCAATTTCAAATCCTAAAGGTAAAAGCATCGTTTTTAAGAACTCACGATTTTCAGTGTTATCGTCAACAATCAAAATCTTGCGCTTGCTGCCACGAAAACCAAGAATTGAGCGCTGTTCATTTTTGACGGGCTCACAAATGCCTGAAATTGTCGGTAAATCCAATTCAAACCAAAAAGTGCTACCCTGATCAATTGTACTTTCCACATACAATTCACTCCCCATCAAACGGACTAATTTCTGACTAATCGCTAAACCTAAACCCGTCCCTTGCATATGAAAACGTTGCTCTCCCACTTGATGAAAGGGCAAAAATATTTCTTCCAATCGCTCCGGTGGGATACCGATACCAGTATCTTGCACTTGAAATCTTATGTGACTGGAGGATTTTAATTTGGTTGTTTGATCTCCAGTTTTCAAGCTTTGGACTTTAAGAGTCACATACCCTTGCTCGGTAAATTTTATCGCATTACTGAGTAAATTTAAAAGAATTTGGCGTAAATGTTTTTCATCAGCCTGAACACCGGTAGGCCAGTCAGGTGCAGCTTCGTAAGTTAATGAAATTCCTTTCAATTCTGCATTAATCAGCGAAATTTCTACCAGCGTTTTCAGAAAGTAGGGTAAATGAATATCAGTGGGCTCCAGTTCGAGTTTTCCGGCTTCAATTTTAGACATATCTAAGATGTCATTGATTATCATCAGCAGATGTTCTCCGCTGCGATGAATGGTATCAATCTGCCTTTTCTGTTTTTCCATCAAGCTTTTGTCATGCTTGAAGATTTGCGTATATCCTAAAATCGCATTGAGCGGGGTACGCAATTCGTGGCTCATATTGGCGAGAAATTGGCTTTTGGCATGATTGGCGGTTTCGGCAGCCCGTAGGGCATGCCGCAAGTTTAAGTGTGTTTGAACACGAGCCAATAATTCTTTATCCTGAAGTGGTTTAGTGATATAATCCACACCGCCGGCTGCAAAGCCTTTGAGTTTATCCTCAACATCGTTCAGGACGGTCATAAATAGTACCGGAATTTCTTTAGTCTGTTCATCGGTTTTCAGACGGCGGCAAGTTTCAAAGCCATCCATACCCGGCATCACGACATCTAGTAAAATGAGATCAGGTTGAGCGGAGTAATGCGCGATGGCAAGTCCCTCTTCACCGCTACGTGCGATCAAGACTTCAAATTTGTAAGCTTTCAGATAATCTTCTATCAATCCCAGATTGGCGGGTTCGTCATCTATGATTAAAATGATTGAGTCTTGAAAAACGGGGGGGTTGTTATCCATAGTTGGTTTGATCTAAGTCATTTATCAAAAAACTTATTGAGCAATGCGTTACTAACATGTTTTCTTTAAAAGACATTCTGAGACTCGGGTTGCAAAAAACTGCCGCATATGCGAAGGAACGCTTACAAATTATCATTGCCCATGAACGCAGTTTGCCTTGTAGGACTATTGATTTACCTTCGTTACAAACAGACTTGCTAAATATAGTCAGAAAATACATTGTTATTAAGGATGAAGATATCACAATACGTCTAGAAAAAAAGGGTCGTTATGAAATTTTGGAACTTAATATTATTCTGCCCAATATGGAAAACCAGCAATTTGACTAATGGGGTCTCATTAAGTTAAGCCTAAAAATATTCTCTTGTAGGATGGAAACCCATCATTTTTACTAGATTTTTTCACCATTATGCCACATTTATTAGTTGCCATTTCCTCGCATGGCTTTGGACATGCTATGCAGGCATTATTAGTTGTCAACGCTTTACGAGTGCGTTTGCCCACACTA
Source organism: Pseudomonadota bacterium (assembly GCA_039714115.1). GTDB lineage: Bacteria > Pseudomonadota > Gammaproteobacteria > Beggiatoales > Beggiatoaceae > Thiomargarita. The sequence goes on from JBDLJY010000014.1 coordinate 7,968, forward strand.
AAAGTCACCCTGCGTACACGAGTCTCACCTCATTTTTTGGCAAGTCGTCTGCATGGCGATTTTAAGTTGTTACCAGTGTCCAGTGATTTTGGTATGTCTATGCACTCCGCAGTGGATGTGGATGTGGCAGCCAGTGCGGCTGCCTATACTAAGTTCCATGCGGATTGGTCAGAAAAAGTGGCCGTCGAGGCGAAAGCGTTGGCTGCTACACAAGCGGATTTAATTTTGGCCGACATACCTTACTTAACTTTGGCTGGGGCACAACAGGCGGGGATACCTGCCGTCGCTTTATGTTCTCTTAACTGGGCGGATATTTATTGGCATTATTGTGCTGATCAGTCCAATGCTCGGCAAATCTACGAACAAATGCAAGCGGCTTATCAAAGTGCCCGCTATTTTTTGCAGGCTGAACCGTCTATGCAGATGAGGGATTTAGATAATACCTTGCCTATAGGGCCACTAGCAAGTCTCGGCACCAATCGCCGTACTACCATTAACCAACAATTACAATTGAATCATGATCAAGCTTTGGTATTGAGATAGCAATTTTATTGACATCTATTTACATGTCCACGTAATGAGGCAGACAATTCAACAGTGTGAATAAGGGAGGTATCAACCCTTGATCCATTCGCCTAATGAAAGCTAAGGTTGCTTTTGAATTTTTGTTTGCTTATTCTATGACTTTCCAAATCAATGAAAAATTGTTCCCTTTGGGTTGGCAAAGGATGTATTCGTTTGGTTGGGTGCAACCATTCTTTGACCCTTGCACCTACCTTTTTTACCAGTTTTGAATAGGACGCGCCAGCGTCCGTTTTGCGTAAAATGTTATACGCGCCGTTGGCATCGGCATTTAACAGTGTCCCGTCGCTGGATTTATACAAACCGCGTTTCACTCGTTGACCGCTGAATGTATGTTTCTTCTTGGCTTTAGGGTTGTATCGCTTAGGCATTTTATCACCATCGATAAAACTAGCTTTGCTCGTACAGCACTCACCTGCCATGACAAGCTCAATGCCGTGTGACCCAAGTTTGTAGCTCAACTTCTCTACAAATTGGCCTAGAGATAAATTCACAAAGTTTTGGTTGTTTCGTTTGCCTAAGTTTATTTGGTCAAGTGATTTAACAACATCGCCGACAACCACTTGAGATATGCCAACCCCTAATCTTAATTTTTAGTGCTCGCGCCAATTTACCACCTCGATGCGTTTAGCGAGTGACACGCCGTTTATAATCTTTGTCTTGTCTTGTCTTCAAACAAAAAAATTAATTTTAGAACATCCGTAGTGATCATGCAATATATACATGTAGTATTAACATGTAAATAGTTATCAATACTTTTATGTACTATATTTAGAACGTGAAGATTGGCCTGAGACTGTTTATCTGGAAGCTTGGTTAAAAAAACAGGCGCGTGCGCTTTCTATTTCACGCCCCCAGCTTGAACAAGGGGCGATTATGGATAGCTTAAAACAAGTTTTGGCGGCACCTAAACCGGAACCGCCAAGAGCGAATGGTGCAGAGCAAGCGGCAGAAATTTTAAGCCTAAACTTTTTGGCTACTTATTGCTACAGCCCTCAGCTAAAATCGCATCAAGCGGCATAGGTTTGACTTCTGAATGTCCCACCATCAGGTACTCAAAGACGGGCATGTAACTTAATACCCGTTGCACATATTTGCGGGTTTCATTAAATGGTATCAACTCAATCCAAATGTCCGGGGATAGACAACCGTATTTTTTTGCCCACTGTTTGGCACGGGAGGGGCCAGCGTTGTAGCCGGCAGTGGCTAATAGGTGATTGCCGTTGAATTCGTTGAGCAAATCTCTAAAATAGGCGGTGCCTAGATCAATATTGATATCAGGCACAAAAAGTTCTTCGGTGGTTTTTAGACTCACTTGTTGCTTTTTAGCGACTTGCTTAGCAGTCTCAGGCATCAATTGCATCAATCCCAAAGCTCCCGCAACGGAAATGGCATCGGTTTGAAAAGCACTTTCTTGACGAATCATTGCATAAACATGAGCAAAGTCAAGTCGTCGGGCCTCGGCATGTTTTAGCACCGTGTCATAAAAGGGCAGCGGAAAGCGTATTTCGAGGTCATCGTAATATTTCGCTTTGGCAATCGCGATGATGGCGCGATCATGCCACCCCCATTGGTGGGCAAGGGCAGCCGCTATTTTTAATTCCCAAGTGCTTAGGCTTGACAACACCGCCTGCCATTCGACACGGGCTAGGCTTGTCAGTCCAATAAAGTACAATTCACGGGCACGTAGCATGCCAGCATGTTTTTCAAACAATTGATTTTGTTCTTCTTTGCTGATGTTTAATGGATGCGACTGAAAATCATAAGGTTTTCCGAGCCTACCCGCCGCTAAGAAGCCGTAATAGTCTCGATTTTGAGATAAGGCTTCAAACAGTTTTTTGGCTTTTTTGGTAGCTCCAGTTTGCTCCAGGGCTCGCGCCTGCCAATATTGAAATTGGAGTTTATCTCGCTGTGCGGCTGGCAAAGACTGTATAAGTTTTGTCACGGCTTGCCAATCTTGTTGAGCGAGGGCCATTTGTAGCCTTGCTTGGATGATCTGCTCATCAACCAAGTCTTTATCCACTTCAGCGAGCCAACGTGCCGCTTCTGGATGGTTTTGTCTCACGCTCTTTAGCGCAATGTAGTGAAACAGTTCCGCATTTTCCTGTTTGCTGAAAGCGTAACTCGTTTGATAGTTTTTCCAATACTTATAGGCACTGTCAGCATCTTTGCGTGCCAAGCGTCGGAGCCCATGCAATAGCATCTCACGGGCGAGAGGCGTATCAGATAATTGAAATCCGTTCAGTGCGGTAGCCGGGTTGTCGTGTAGTTCCTGCCAGAGAGTCACCAAATCTTGGTCAGCTTCAGGCAAGCTATTAGCGATAAACAGAGCCAGTTTTAGATTGCCCTTTTGCATAGCGAGGCGAATGCGTTGCCAGCGCATTTCATTGGTGATCTGTTTGTTGTCGTAGAGGATGGCAAACACTGGATCGCACTCGTTGGGCTGGGAAATGCCGACGCTCCATAAGTCTTTCGCCTTGTCCAATAGCTCTCCTTTCAACTCTCCCTGAGTGTGTGCCAGGAGATGGTAACACTGTAAAACGGTGCTTTTTTGCGGCGTGTAAGTGGCGATGAAGGTTTGCCAATCGCCTTTTTTAGCCAGTTGTGTCAACCACGCCTGTCGCAACGATTGTGCGATGGGACTGTCCTTGTATTGAGCTAAAAATGCTCGGATAGTTTCGGCGTTCTCCAGGTGGGATTCGAGATAAAAGTAACGCAGATAATGGGCAATAGGGTAATCTTGCAGTTGCGCTAACAGTTGTTCAAAGGTGTTTAAGTCCTCTTTCAAGAGGACTTGATGAGCCTCTTTAAATTGCCAACGCTGTTGCAACAAAGTCTTAGTCTGGGCGTTTGCAATGCTGCTTAAGAAAACGCCCATGAGCAATATGTAAAAAATAGGTTTTTTCATCTAAATCTCTACCTTATCGTTTTGTGCGGTTAAATAGGAGTCGAGCCACGAATGATAACAAAATATTTTAGTTTTCAGTAGCCGCTCATTTTTTTCGCCGCGCCTGTGCCGCAGTAAAAATGCCACGCAAAAGATTTATTTCTGAATCAAGCAGTTGTACCCGATTAAACAGTCGATGTAAATGTCGCATTAATTGTCTAGGGTTTTTGGGGTTTAAAAATTCAAGATCAATCAACGTCTGTTCAAGGTGTTGATAGAATTGTGCCATTGCCTCAGCAGTGCCTGGTGGACTCCCTAACTCCCAATCCTCTTTAGCAGCCTGTTGGGGGGGGGTTAGACGTAAAGTCGTGTGCTGCAATTCGTAGGCCAAAATTTGTACAGCCGCTGCAACATTGAGGGAGCTAAACGTGGGATTGGTAGGAATTTGTACGAGGAAATGACAGTGCTCCAATTCTTGGTTAGTTAAGCCTGATTGCTCCCGCCCAAAGACTATCGCTATTTTCCCTGCACTTTCTAAGGCTTTTTCGGCACAGGCTTTAGGTGTTATTGTCGGCCAAGCAATACGGCGGTGTCGCGCACTGGTAGCGAAGATGAGATGACAATCCTGTAAACTTTCTTCAAAAGTATCAAATAGTTGTGCATTTGCCAAAATATCGTCGGCACCGGCTGCTCGGGCTGTCGCCTCGGCGCAGGGAAAGTGTTTGGGTTGCACTAGCCGCATGTGTGATAATCCCATTGTTTTCATGGCGCGTGCGGCGGCTCCGATGTTGCCGGGGTGTGTGGTGCCGACGAGTATTATTTGGATGTTATTTAGCATTGTGTTTTTTTTTTGGCTGCAATTAAATCTAAGTTATTTTATCTTCGGTACTTAAGTTAAGCCTAAAATGAACGGAACGAAGTTGGGTTACTTTCTTGGGGGAGGCAATTCCCAATGACATTGTAAACTAAACTCAAGGAAAAAAATCTCGTGCATGGTTTGGTAAAGTGCCGAGGTATGTGATTTGGGCCCTATAAATAATTGTCCAATTTTTTCAGCTTTAAAAACGCCATTTTTGGTCAGGAGTCCAAGATTTATCTTGGACTCCTATTTTAAATAATTGGTTACAATCGCTTCTATGATATGATTGCGATTTTTTTCACTACCACCTACATGATAAAAATGTTCGCGGGTAAGAATATTAAACCGGTTCCAAAGTGATTTGATATATTCATTTTTCCTATAATCGTTATGATGCCAAGTTGATAATATAAACAGACTCGGCGATTGAGAAAGTGCATTAAATAAGGCTTGCTCATGTTCGCCATTCCAACCATTGTAGTAGTCAACATGACGGTCAATGTAGGGCGGATCACAATAAATTATGTCAGCTTTTGTGCCTGCCTTTATTGTTTCTTCAAAATTTTGGCACTTAAACGTGAATTCTTTGTGCTTAAATAGCTTTGCTACTTTATCCACTTGGTTGACAATTTTGCTTATATACGCTTGTGCAAATCTTTGTGGTTTTCGACAGAACGGAATATTAAACTGTCCCTTTTTGTTAAAACGAATCATGCCGTTAAAACCGGCACGATTAAGAAATAAAAAGTCTAAGGGTTGATGTTCTTTATTAAATCTCTTGCGAACTTCGTAATAATAACTTTCACCTTTTTCAAGTAGTTTTGCTCCTTCAGCTTTGAGAAATTGACGCACAATTTCAGGTGTCAGTGAGCCTTCATTAATTGCCTTGTAAAAGTTAATTAAGTGCGGATTAGTATCACAAAGCAAAGCCTGTTGTGGTGCTAGATTGAATGCCACAACACCAGTACCCATAAAGGGCTCAATCCATACGCCCTCAAAGTCAGCGGGTATTAGACTATTAATCCAGGGCACTAGCTTTGTTTTTATGCCTTGGGATTTAATCGGTGGTATGTTGACTTTCACTTTTTCGCCTTGTTGGGTGCTTGGTTTGATCCCGTCCAGCACAAACTACAGGGATTAATCAAACGGCAGGGAGAAGTAAAAACATAAAAAAAACAATTGTTTATGTTCTTTATATCAATATTTTTTTAAATAAAAGATTTTGACTTTATCCCTGCTAATAAATAATCCCTGTAGTTAAAGAAAGTGGTACGGATACTTCCGCTCTCATGTAGTCGTTTGTTTTTTAAGCACCGGGTAGGACGCTCCGCGTCCGGGCAGGCATTCCCACGCAGAGCGTCAATGCCATTAAGTTAAGGATAACTGATTTATTTTTAAATCAAAAAATCTGTGCAGGACGGGTTGTTTCGGGAATGGAGCGGAGCGGATTTCCCGAAACAACTGAATCCCATAATATATAAAGCGGGTTTATCATACTGGCATTGACGCAGAGCGTGGGAACGATAAAAATTAATCTGCGGCACGCACAATTTTCAAGATCGCAGGCATTCCCTTACCATACACATCAGGCTCATACATCTCCTCCGCATGTGTCGCCATCACGCTAAACTCTCCGGGCGCAATCGCCTGCGCTACATAAGACAAATGATAATTGCCCGCCGACAGATAGTCCGAATAGAAGATCGCGGCATGATGGCGCAGTTCTTTATGATAGAAACTCCACCAAGATAGGCCATATTCTTCCCAATCGTCATGGCTAAACCACAGCGAACCACCAGCATACTGTCCTTGTGCTTTGTCCGCATCCACTTTTGAGCTTGTCGCTAAATCACGGTTTACCGGCTCCAAACCACCCGGTACTGGATCATCTACCACTACAAAATAACGCGGTGCCGGTAAGGACACATACAAATCTACCCGCACTAATTCACCCGTCTTAATTTCCATCGGGCTTTTCAGCAGTATCCATTTGCTGCCACGTTCGACATGATATTCGCGTTTGACTTCGATACCCGCATTAACGCTTGTCGCTTTTTCTGCCTTTTCTGAATAAGCTAAGCGAACCGTATAATACAAGCGCCCACTGCCTTCACGTTCCAATTTCACGGTGGCTTTTTTGCCCGGATCAGAAGCCGTCATATCATGGCTAAACGTCACCGGCGGATTTTTCACGTCATCAAACGTCGTTTCACCCAATTTCTCCATCTCTAGCCAACTTCGCACCGTCATCAAAGGCGCATCCTTTTCATAGACGCGAGCATATTCTATCAGCGCATTCATGCAGAACAGGTTTTCTTGGGTGTTTTCCCAATGTCCCCGAGTTTTCCGCGTTTGCGTGATGTTACGCACCAGTTTAAAGGGAATATCGCCCACATTGCTTTGTTCAGGCATGCCACTGAGGCTACTGAGTACCGCACATTGGGTACGCAATGAGGATGACAGCATCCGTTTATAGCCCGCCTCTAAGTTTTCAGTGAAGGAGACTTTTCCAGACGTTTGATCGGCGTGTGCCATAATCATATCTGCCACATCTTGACGGATTATGCCTGTTCCCGGCACCTGTAATGCTGCCGCTAAAAACTGCGATTTGCCAAATAAGTCCATGCGTTCGACATGCCTTCTATAGCGGCGGATGTCGGAACGACTGATTTTGCGATGTTTTGCTAAGGCGGCGAGTGCGACGGCGCGTACTGATGAAGCCATGCCTTTGGAATAAAAATCGGGCATGACATCTTTCCGTAATAGCGTCTGCAAGTAGTCATGCAGCTTATTTTCTACCGTTTCGGGAATGTCATAACCACTGTCGCGTAACCAGTTGAATGCTAAGGCTGTATAAGCACTTAAATAGGGACTGACGCGCTCATTTTTAGCTATAAAATAGGCCATGCCACCATTGGGGGCTTGGTATTCTTTGGCTAATGCGATGGTTTTTTCGGGTAGCGTTTGACTGTCTTCCCAAGTTAGGCTATCGGCTAAGTAGGGACGCAGATTGTTATAGTGCGATGCCATGGTGCCTTTGCTGAGTTTTTGTTCCCAGCAGGCATAGGGATAATCACGCATATATTCAAACGCGCCATCGACTCCGCCTATCACCGTCGGCGAGGCAATCACACTTAAACCGCCGACATCGGTGTGAATATCTGTCGGGAATTGCACCGATTCGGTGACTTCATTGGCTTGCGTCGTACCATAAGTCGCCACCGTTGTTGATGGGCGGCGTGGCAGTACCTTTAAGGTTTTGCGTAAGCCGTCACTTTCTTCACCATCAGTCGCGGTGGCAGCAAATTGAATCGTACCCGCCTCCGTCGTTTTGACTGGCAACCATTGGGTGTAACGTTTATAGGGTTGCGCTTGAAGGGTGTCAGTATGCTGTACTGTGCCATTGACAAGTCTGGCTTCTAAGACGATATTCAATTCGCGCACTTTATCAGTACGATTCATCACCGTAAAGCCCGCTTGGAAATTATCACCGCTCAGCACTTGGTTAGGTAAGGCGGGACGAATTTCAATCGGTTTATTGACTTTGAAATTGGCATCGCCTAAGCCCATGCGATCACCCGGCGTGACTGCCATGACTAATACACGCCAGCCTGTCAAATTATCGGGCACCGTAAATTGAATTTGTGCCTTGCCCGCCGCATCCGTTTTAATGGATGGATTCCAATAGCTGACATATTTAAACAAAGAACGCATACTCAAACCCGCGCCACCATCACCGCCGGCATTTGCTCCTTTTTTCTCAAACTTGATCCGTCCGACTAGGCGCATGAGCATACTAAAATTCGCCATATCCAAGTCAGACAGCCTATAAAAGCCTTTATATGGATCAAAGTAAGCCCGCCCTTGGGCTAATAAATCAAATACTGATTCATCGAGTACGGTGACGGCTAATTCTATGGGTTGCGCTTTCATATCCGCGTGGCGTGGTTTTGCCTGTAAATCAATTGTGACTTGTTCACGGGGTTTATACTCCGCTTTATCAGTTTTGATGTCCACCATTAATTCTTTATAGGGATCTTTGACATCAGTTTGGACATAGCCCATGCGGAAGGCGGGTTTGCCTAAATCGACTTTATTTTTATCAATTGGCTTATCGACACGCGGCGACATGACGGTGACGGAGACAAAAAAGCCGGGTACATAGTCAGGTTCGACGGGGATTTCAATAATCTCCATACTGTTTTCTAAGCTTTGCACCCAACTTTTTATCGTGCCAAGGCGTTCTACCGTGATTAAGGCTTGTGCCCCCGGATAGGGATTTTTGACCAAATAACGGGCGGTTTCACCTACTTTATAATTTTCTTGTTCTGGTACAATTTCCAAGCCATGCCCAGGTGATGTTTCCCACATCACATAGTCTTTTCCCACCGCCCATTGGCGCAATTCGGTACTATGTGAGCGCCCTTTGCTATCTTTAATATTTGCAGTGATTTTATAAATGCCTGCCTTGGCTGGCACAAAAGTACAGGGGCGGACTGTCACTTCAGATTTTGCCTGACAGCTACTGGCATTAACCCATTGATGATCATAATGCGTTAAATAGGCATTACCGGCACCCTTGACGCGAGACGCTTTTGTGATGCGGCGTTCTATATTGACATCAATATCAGTGCCGGCGATGGGTTTGCCATGTTCATCAACGACTAACAATAGTACCTTGGCTTGTTGCCCGGCTGTGAGTACCCAACTGGTTTCTTTGAGTCCGACAAAGCGATCCCGCCCAACATAACGAGCGGTGGTACTGTTAGCGACATTTTTGCCGCGATCATCGCGTACCGCACTTTCTACCATTAATTTGCCATAAAGAACTTTTGAGTCCTCAGATAAAGTAAATGAAGTTTGCAATTGTCCCTTGTCATCGACTTTTTTATCATCGGCACTAAATACTGTTTGATCATTGACTTCATCAAGATAGACATCAAACGAAAAGCCTTTGGCTTGTGGATGAGAAGGATTCAAATCTTGCTGACTCAGGATGGCATTAATTCTCGTTTGTGCATTCACATAGGGGCCACCGGCATGTAGGTTTGCTGCGGTATTCACTGTAACTTTGTCACCCAGATGGAACAGTTCACCATTTAACTCGGTACGCACCCGAAACGGTGACGGTGTAAAATCGCTGACTAAGACGCGCAGTGGATACCATTGATCACGCTTTTTGAATTGAGCGGATAATTCAAAGTCATACCAACCAACAGCGGCATTTTTCGGAAGGGTAAATTCGCCATGATAGGCACCAAACTCAGAAAGGCTTAAATTCTTCACCTCGTGCGCCACTTTGCCCATTGGATCAGTTACCTTTAAGGTGTAGCCGTCTCGCGGTGCAGGCACCAAGCGCTCGTTACTTTGATCGCGCACAAAAAATTTGTATTGCACCGTATCGCCTACTTTATATACACCCTGCGCTGTCGTGCCCCAAGTGCGGATATGGCCATATTTTTCACGCATATAGGGATAGATACTATAATCATCAGTTAAATCATACATAGACACGCGGAAATCTGAATCCAGTGGCAATAAGGCAATATCTTGATCTTTTTGACAATGGACAAAAAAGCGCTGTTCTTCCTGATAATCGCCATACACGTAGGCGTGTTCTAATTTGGGATCGATGCTTTTTGTGCCGGGCAACAGTGCAATCCCATTGGCATCTGTCACGCCAACAGCCAAGGGTTTGGATACCGATTTATAAGTATCAAGATACACCGAGACATCGACACCACTGACGGGCAAACCGGTGGCAAAATCGGTCACCCACACTAAGGTATTATGATGTCCTAATTTGGTTTGTACATGAAAAGGCGTGATTTGGCTAAAAAACCAGTTATATTTTGAGGCTTGTTTATTGTTGATATCCGGCTTGCTTGTAAAATAGCCCTGCACAATGCCATTAGGCATCAAGTCACGAATGCCCAAAGGCATTCTAAAAGCGATGTCTTCCACTTGAGGCACGGGCAACAGTCGCTGTTTCTGATCTGTCCAACCTTGCGGTGTCAAGAGTTGATAAAAAAGAGAAATTTGCTCCAAATTGGTAACAACAATAGGCAGATCGCTATCAACGCCTTTTTCCAGCACTGATATTTCATGCTCAAAAACATGATGAGGGGCGCGATGATCAGTCGCAAACTGCATCTCAATAGGTGCCGACAAAGACCGCCCAAATTCATCCCTGAAGATATGATGGCTGATAACTGATAACTGATAACTGTGAGAGGCTTTTAAGGTGCCGGGCAACCACACCCTATAAGTCTGGTATTTTTCATGAGATTGATCCAGTTGTGAATAACTAGACAGGTTTTCCCAAGGATCATAATCGGTGCGCCCGCCCGCTAAATCTGGGAGAATAAGCATATTTTCTTTGATGACTTCTTTTATCACGGGGCTAGAAAACTGCAAATAGACGCCTCGCAAAGGATTGCAACGCTTATCATCATATCGGCTTTGTGGGCGAATAAAAACCGATTCATCGTCTAAAGTAGTACACTCCACCCCAAGGAATTTAAACTCAGGAAAAGTGTGGAATGTAGTGACTGTGCCGTTTTCAATGCTAGGCTCTGGCCCCAAATTTGATTTAATCCCGGGTTCGACGGTTAATGTTACCTTGGTATCCAAAGGCAACAATTGTTTAGGCGACACCAGCCATTTTTCTGACACCTTTATAGATTTTTCATCATGTAGCGGCGATTCAACAGTCACTGCCACACGTTGCCCTGTTTGTATATATAGATGCTTGGCTACCGAGTCACGGGTGACGGGTTGATTAAAATAGACCTTAATTTTAGGCATCCCGGGTGCCCGCCAGGTTTGAAATGAGGTATAACGGACATCTGGTCGTTTAGTGATAAACTGATGATGATACGCCGCTTCCAGCGTTTGTTGATTTTTTGTCATAATGCCCGGCATGATCCGCACGTCATAGCGCGTTGCCGCTTTTAATGCGCTTTCATCGCCCAATTGGCAGGCTAAGCTCGCGGTATTAAGCCAACGCCATTGACACTGTAAAGCCGGCGTGATGCTAATGGGAATTTCAGCGGCATCACGCGCCATTGTGCCAAGGGGCACAACAGGCTGATTAAATGTAATGACAATTTGCCGACCTGTGGGCACATCAGTGCCGTTGGGTGTTATTCTCAGTATTTTCAAAGGTTTAAAGCTTGAGTCAGAAAACGCCCACGCTGGTTGTAACCAGCCACTCAGTGAGCTTATCAGTAACATTAATAGAGCTATTTTAGTCATGTTTTTTTCTCTCAGTTGTGGTGCAAGGTGTACCTTGTATATTGCTAAGTTGAAGGGTGTTGTGTATATTATGCACCGTTTTGATGAAAAAATCTAAGCAGACGAGGTAATCACCATGCAAAAAATATTCCTAGTGATATCCATATTCATACTCGTGCTCGGTGCTTGTTCGCCTGGTAAATCAACGAAAGTTTATACACAAGACGAAGCTCTTCAAACCCAAGAAGTTGAAGAAGGCATCGTGGAAAGTGTCGAACACGCTACTATTAGGAAAGATGGCACTATTGTTGGCACAGTTGGAGGGGCCGTTATCGGCGGGATTGCGGGGAATACCGTCGGCGGCGGCAGAGGCCAGGATATTGCCACAGTGGCTGGTGTTATTATAGGCGGCGCACTTGGTTCGCTCTTTGAACAAGGCATTACTGATAGAGATGCTTTGAAAATTGTCGTTAGATTGGACAATGGTCGAAAAATTGCGATTGTGCAAGAAGCCGATGTCCTCTTTCGACCGGGCGAGCGCGTGAATATCCTAACCAGTAGTGACTACAATATACGAGTATCGAAGATAGGAGGTTCTGGCTTCTAAAACTTCGGAAATCATAAATTTGACGGTATTTAGGAGTCCAAAATTTATTTTGGGCCTGTCCAAGATAAATCTTGGACTCCTAAATACCAGTGAAGAGCGACAATTTGATAACGATTCCTATCCTGCCCGCAAGTCCTATCGTTCACGATGCCGCTGCTCAATTAGCGGCAATGTTTCATTTACTTGTTGTTGACACCCCCACCACGCCGCCAGATTTGCCACTATTTTTATGCTTAACAACAGAACGTTTGGAATTACGCGATATGACGACAAGAATGGGGCCAGTTTATGTGGATTTTGTAGGCGGCGCTTTAGGTTATCGTCGCCGCTATGGGGGTGGGCGCAAGCAGCCTTTAGCAAAAGCTATCGGCTTAAAAGACGGTACCACTGTGCTAGACGCGACGGCGGGATTAGGGCGTGATGCTTTTATCTTGGCTCATTTAGGTTGCCATGTACAAATGATAGAACGCTCCCCTGTTGTTGCTGCTCTATTATATAATGGCTTACAACGGGCAGAGCAAGATGCAAAAATAGGCACCTTGATAAAAGAACGCTTACAACTGATTCACCACGACGCGCAAGACTGGCTCCTTCAACTTTCGGAGCAGCCTGATGTTATTTACTTGGATCCCATGTATCCCCACCGCAAGAAATCGGCATTAGTGAAAAAAGAAATGCGGCTATTTCGGGCAATAGTCGGTGATGATTTGGATGCGCCTGCCTTATTAAAAGTTGCCTTAGCTTGTGCCCGTCGGCGGGTTGTCGTTAAACGTCCTAAGTGGGCACCCAGCTTGGAAAAGCCAAGTTTTTATATTGAAAGTGAAAATACGCGGTTTGATGTGTATAATTTTTGAGGTATTAAATTGATAGTTTCATTCAAAAACCAAGGTACCGAGGATATTTTCGATGGTAAAAATACCAAAGAAGCCAGAAAAATTTGTCCTCGCTCTATGTGGAAACTGGCATCCAGAAAGTTATATCAACTTAATTCTGTTCATGTTTTGTATGAATTAAGTATTCTGCCTGGTAATCATCTTGAATTATTAACGGGTGATAGAGAAGGTCAAAATAGTATTGGCATCAACAAGCAATACTCAATTTGCTTTAAATGGACTGAGTCTGGTCCTGATGAAGTAGAAATACTCGACCGATTATCATTAAAAGTGATAGTAACAACGCGAGTTCCAACACAGAGAGAACCAACGCATCCAGGAGAAATGTTACTGGAAGAATTTTTAATGCCAATGGGGATTACGCAAAGAGAATTGGCGACGGCAATTCATGTACCCTATCAGCGACTCAATGAAATTGTTAATAAGAAAAGACCTGTCACAGCAAGCATCGCATTACGTTTGGCTAAAGTCTTTGGAATGTCAGAGGTTTTTTGGCTAAATTTACAGCTTAAATGGGACTTATATAGGATTAAAAAATCCGACGAAAATGAGCTGAATAATATTAAGCCTTTTATTCAGCCTTCTGATTCAGAGGCATAAAGAGGCTTAACAAAGCTATGAGAGTGCTATAGCTTTTCAGATACATAAGTTGGCAAGGAGATGTCCAAACTAAAGTTTGGACTCCTATTTTCTGAAAAGCTATAGTTTTGATAAACTGATAGGTGGTAAGTCGCTCCATCAATCACATTATGTAGATGTGGAGGGAAAAATTAAGTGACTTTAGACTTGGATTTATCAAAGGGCAGGGAGCCACTCATTGAATATCCTTGGTACAAAGAAGTCGATCATCTTTTGGAATGGGTGTCTGATAAAGATTCTCATTACCAATCATTTTGTTTTGATTTAGTGATGTCTTTAGCATACATTGATGCAACATCTGGTTTGGAAAGACATATTGAATTTTGCGACAATTGCCCTGACAAATTTAATGCACATCTTGGCTTTATTAACCTTTGCTCTCCTTGTTACGAAGCCATTGGAAAATGGTCGTATCAAAAAGCAGCAAAACCACAGTCAGGTGCTTTAGGTAAATTGAGTAGCGAAATGATTCTTAGGTTTATATTCAAACTGTCAAATAATTTAAAGAATGTATTGGCTATTGGTGGTACTGAATCCGCTTACGCAATCCTAATTCATAAGGATGGAACAAAAATACTTGCTGAAGTTAAATCAGCACCCTTAATCACTATCCGGTTTTGTTTTAATTTGAAAAGAACAAAAATCACAAATCACATCAGAAAGTTTGAAGAACCAATCTGGCGTGGTTTTGAGTTATGAATTTACCTAATCACGAAACTAGGGAATACGCTGGTATCGTTCTTGAAAGAATGAAGTACCTTCCCCCCGGCGGAAAAATGGGTGATTTACCCCCTCATCTCCAACATGAGAGCTTTATAAGAACAGGAAACAAGAAAACGGGTGGGCCAAATATGAGGCTATTGCGCCTTGAAATGGATAAACCTTCTCTAACTGTAACGGCTTATATTTTTAATAAATTTGTTCATCCTGTGGAAAATAGATATATAACGCCTAGAGAAGCAGCCTGTTTGCAAGACTTTCCAATTGATTATGCGTTTTGTGGTACGCTGACGCAAGTCCAAAAAAAAATTGGTAATGCTGTTCCGATCAAGTTAGCAAGCGCATTAGCGGCTGAAGTCGCAAAGTATTTTGAAAGGAAAAACTTAAAGGGTGAAATAGAAATAGCGTCATACTTTACTGGTGCCGGTGGGCTAGATATTGGCTTTGAACAGGCTTCAAATGATATCATCCAATTTAAAACAGTATTTTCAACAGATATAGAAACTTATGTTGAACAAACCCTTTTAAAAAACCGACAAAAATGGAATTTTCTAAGGGCAAATATTTGTGAATTAAGCCCTGAACTCGTTATAAGAAAAGTGGGCAAAAAGCCAGCCATTGTCATTGGAGCCCCCCCTTGCCAACCCTTTAGCGTGGCTGGTAAACAACAAGCAACAAAAGACCAGCTTGGAACACTTTATCGAAATTATGTCGAGCATATTCAGTTCTTGTCACCAGAAATGATAGTCATGGAAAATGTTTATGGATTGTCTCAAGTCAAATCCGCGAACATGATAGAAGAAATTTATAAATCCTTTGAGGCGATAGGTTATGAAATAACACACCGAGAATTAATGGCTGCTGACTATGGTACACCTCAAAAAAGACGAAGATTATTTTTTGTTGCAGCAAAGGATTTGCATTATTTCCATTTTCCACAACCTACTCATTGTGAATCCTATAATTTGCTGAATTTACCGATCTATAATGGGGCTGGAAATAGTTTTATAGATTTGCCCCCACCTCTTGTCATAAAAAAAAGCTCAAACCGTGCAAGGTATGCCTGGAACGAATGATGTTCAGATAAATACCAGTAGATTGATGATGTTGCAGAACATTAATTTGGTGCGTAGGACGCACCCTACGCGGAAATACCATATCGTGGCGGCAAGGCGACGGCACTAATACCCCGCTGGTTAATTTAACATTTTGATTTTATTAGTTTTTTTAAATACTATATTGCAAATCTACTAGACCACCAGACATTAGTACAACTAATTAGGAAATAAACGAATTGAATTCAGGAGTCTTCTAAAAAATCTGATTTCTAGTGATTAAAGAAATCCGATTTTTTCAAAAAATCTGATTTCTAGTGATTAAAGAAATCCGATTTTTTCAAAAAATCTGATTTCTAGTGATCCATACTTGGCAAGCAAAGTTCGTAGTAGGCGATTTATCGCCTATTTCTGTTAAATATGTTCTTCCATTTGTTCTAAATTGGTATGTCGAATATCTTTGCCTTTCACCTGATAAATGATATATTCACAAATATTTTTGGCATGATCGCCCACCCGTTCAAGTGAACGGGCAGCCCACATCACCTCAAGTATGCCCGATATAGTGCGGGCATCTTCCATCATAAAGGTAATCAATTGGCGCATTAATGATTGGTATTCTTGATCAACTTGTGCATCTTCTTTCAGAACAGCAAGTGCCACCTCAACGTCAGTACGGGCAAAGGCATCCAAGGCATTATGTAGCATCTTTTCCACATGTTTACCAAGATGGTGAATGCCTAGATATTGTCGAGATAATCCATGTTTGCTAGCCGCAATGCTCAGACGAGCAATTTTTTCTGCTTCATCGCCAATCCGTTCCAAATCAGTTATCGTTTTGAGAATCGCAACGACCATCCGTAAATCAGAGGCTGCGGGCTGGCGACGTGCCAAAATAACTGTGCATTCTTCATCAATAGAAACTTCTAAGGCATTGACTTTATAGTCGTCTGTAAAGACTTTCTGGCCCAATTCAGGATTCTCTTCTTGTAAAGCCTGTAAAGCTTGAGCAATTTGCTGTTCAACAAGGCCACCCATAGTCAATACATGCTGGCGTACCTCTTCCATTTCCGTATTAAATTGGTGCGAAATATGTTGTGTATAGCTATGATTCATAGAGTTTACCCATAACGACCAGTAATATAGTCCTCGGTAAGTTTTTCGTGAGGATTGGTAAAAATAGTATTGGTGTCATCAAATTCAATTAATTTTCCCAAGTACATAAAGGCTGTATAGTCAGAAATACGAGCAGCTTGCTGCATATTATGCGTCACTATCACTATCGTATATTTGGTTTTGAGTTCATTAATCAATTCTTCAATCTTCAATGTCGAAATGGGATCCAAGGCTGATGCTGGTTCATCAAGCAACAGGACTTTTGGTTCCACGGCAATGGCTCGTGCAATCACTAAGCGTTGTTGTTGTCCACCGGATAATCCAAGAGCGTTATGATCAAGACGATCTTTAACTTCATCCCACAAGGCTGCCCACTTTAAAGCCCATTCAACTTTTTCAGTTAACAGGCGTCGTTTGTTAATGCCTTGAATGCGTAATCCATAAGCGACATTTTCATAAATGGACATTGGGAATGGATTGGGCTTTTGAAAAACCATACCAATTCGTTGCCGTAGTTGAGTGACATCTATGTTTTTATCATAGATGTTTTCGTCTCCAAGGATAATTTCTCCTTCGACACGGACTGTGTCAATCAGGTCATTCATTCGGTTAAAACAGCGTAATAAGGTGGATTTACCACAACCGCTAGGGCCAATAAATGCGGTCACTTTTTGCTTTTCGACTTGAAAGCTTATGTCTTTTAATGCTTGCTGTTCTCCGTAGTATAAATTCAGGTTTTTTACTTGTAACATTATTGACTCTAAAGTGTTGTAGGAATTATTAAGCCCAAAGACGTTCTTTTGTAGTCGGGGCTGGTGGGCAACAAAAAGACGTTGCCCACCCTACATAAAATTCATAAATTATACTGGCATTGGGGGAGTTATGATTCTAAGGCTTTATACTTTTCCCGCAAGCGGTTACGCCAAGTGATAGCTGTTAGATTCAATAGCACTATAACGAGCACCAGTAATAAGGCGGTGGCATAGACAAGTGGTCTTGCTGCTTCGACATTTGGGCTTTGAAAGCCAACATCATAAATATGAAAACCCAAGTGCATGAATTTACGATCTAGGTGTAAAAATGGAAAATTACCATCTAGTGGTAAACTCGGTGCTAATTTAACCACCCCAACTAACATTAGCGGTGCTACTTCTCCAGCAGCCCGCGCTACGGCTAAGATCATGCCCGTCATTAATGCTGGACTTGCCATTGGTAATACGATGCGCCATAGCGTTTCTGCCTTAGTTGCCCCTAATGCTAAACTGCCTTCACGCAAACTGCGAGGAATACGCGCTAAGCCTTCTTCAGTAGCGACAATAACTACTGGTAGAGTCAGTAAAGCTAAGACGAGAGACGACCATAAAATACCCGGGGTACCAAAGGTAGGGGCGGGCAGTGCTTCGGGAAAAAATAAGGCATCTAAATTTCCGCCTAAAAAATAGACAAAAAATCCGAGTCCAAAAACGCCATAAACAATGGATGGCACTCCGGCTAGGTTATTAACAGCTATCCGTATCAAACGTACTAATAAACCTTGACGGGCATATTCGCGCAAGTAAAGTGCTGCCACTATCCCAAACGGTGTGACAAAAAGAGACATGAGCATAACCATTAATACGGTGCCAAAAATGGCGGGGAAAATACCGCCCTCTGTATTGGCTTCGCGTGGTTCTCCGCTCATAAATGCCCACATATTTTGGAAATAAAGCACTAGCTTTTCGCCAATGTTCATAGCATTGGGCTGATAAGCTTTGACAATGGTTACCAGAGGTATGTTGACAATTTGGCCATCCATTACTCGCGCACTGAGGCTATCTCGTTGAATAGCTTGACGTAAATCTTTTAGTTGCAGTTGAAATTGTTGAAATTCAGTTTGTAAGATTTTACGTTGCTCTTCAATCTGTGCATCGGATTTGCCGGCTAAGGCTAGTTTGCGTTCTTTTAAACGCAAGCGTTCAAGCTGGTAATTAATGCTACCGATGTCATGTTTTTCAATCTTGCGAATTTGCTGACGTAATTGCTCTACCCGTTCAAGTCTTTCTTGTAATATTGACCAATCGCTTTCTGCAATAACGGTGTTATTTTCCTTGATATTCACCATGTTACCATAGAAATTGCCCCATTCCATACGTTCTAATACCATCAGTTCAGGAATAGCAGCTTGGTCGATAATATCATCTTGATCTAGCCATTTAAAATCATATCCGTCTAGTTCTCGATTGCCAATTTTGAATAAATAACGGCTTATCAATTCACCGGACTGAGAAGCAAAAATATGTTCTTCGTCAACAATCTCTCCGATTAGAGTCAGGTTTTGTTGATTGTGATGATATTGTACTTCAAGTACTTGAGCCGGCCAAAAGTGACTTAAGCCACGCACTGCAATTAATATGAGCAAGCCCGCAACCGCGATTAATGCTAAACTTAATGCACCAGCATTAAGCCAAATCCACGGTTGCCCGCTGTTCCACCATGTCTTTTTCATAAGGAGCTAAACTTTTCACGCAACCGTTGGCGAATAATTTCTGCAACAGTATTAAATAAAAAGGTAAATAAAAATAATACTAAAGCGGCTAAAAATAAAACGCGATAATGGGTACTATTGACTTCTGATTCTGGCATTTCTACCGCAATATTAGCTGATAGGGTACGCATACCTTCAAAAATGCTCCAGTCCATAACTGCCGTATTGCCGGTAGCCATTAATACAATCATGGTTTCTCCAACCGCACGACCAAACCCCATCATTATGGCTGAAAATATTCCCGGACTCGCTGTTGGTAGGATCACTTTTACTAAGGTTTGCCAGCGAGTTGCTCCAAGTGCAAGTGAACCACGAATGAGGTGCTGAGGAACACTGAAAATAGCATCTTCAGCAATGGAAAAAATAGTGGGTGTCACTGCAAATCCCATGGCGACTCCAACAACAAGTGCATTGCGTTGATCATAGTCTAAGCCTAAAACCTGTTCTAACCATTGACGCATGTCTCCAGCAAAAAATAGCTGTTCCATTGGGCGGCTTAATTCAAGTGATAACCAGCCCAGCATCAGTATGACTGGAACTAATATAAGAGCTTGCCAGCCATCGAATCTATTACGTAATGGAAAATATTGCCATAACCAACCAAATAGTAAAAATCCTATCGGTAAAACTAATAGTAAGGTAAAAACACCGGGTAAATGTCCTTCAACATAAGGCGCTAACCATAAACCAGCCAGAAATCCCAAGATAACGGTGGGCAAAGCTTCCATGGTTTCAATCGTCGGTTTGACGATTTGCCGCATAGGTGGTGCCATAAATTGGGCCGCGAAGATGGCACCCAATAATCCAATCGGGATTGCAAACAACATGGCATAAAATGCCCCTTTTAAGGTGCCGAAAGATAATGGGACTAAACTTAATTTAGGTTCAAAATCATTGTCGGCGGCTGAAGATTGCCAAATATAGGCTGGTTGCTGGTAATCTTCATACCAAATTTTTTCCCAAAGCGCCGCCCAGGAGATTTCTGGATATTCGTTGTTGACTTTTAATACATATAAGGTGTTGTGATCATCAATCGCTAATAAATGTTTGCCTCGTGGTGAAAATGCAAGAGCCCGGATCGCTTTATCAGACAACTTTTGTTGATACAGGCGACGGTGCGAGGTGCTGTAAAAAATACCTATATCACCTTGATCATTGGCGGCAGCAAACCCTTTGCGCCGGTGTTCTGAGGTGAGTGTGGTTATACTCGATGCTAAAGTAAATTGTCGTATCTGTTGAAGTTGAAAATTGCCCTGTTGATCACGCACGGGAAACCATTGTTGGATTGTTCCTTGGTTATCACCAATTAAAAGGGAAATACCACCTAATAAAAAGCGAGCCGTTGTAATCTGCGATTGTCCCGTTGCAATCTGTTGACGATGAACAATTTTATCGTCGTTGATTGCATAATAGCTTAACAAGCCATTAGCTTGAGTTGTATAAATGCTGGTCAAATCAGCTTTTAACAGTAAATGATTGATATTAGCATCTAATGTGAGCATCTGACTCGCTTGTTGTTCGAGCACTATTTCATCATCAAATAGGGATTGTTCGCGAGTAAATGCACTAAATAATAAGCGATTATCATCAGTAACTGCTGCTATGCCAACATTGTCTTCATCAAATTGTATGGCTAATTGCTTTAAGCTTTGTTGGTTCGGATCAATGTCGATCAATGGTACTCCCAACGGATATTCAATGATGGGGGCAATGGTACGTTGGTCATTTGGATAACTGATTTCAAAACGATAGCGCATGACCAAAGCTTGTCCATTAGCTAAACCTAAAGCAATAACATTGGGTGGCATTGTAGCCACCGTTTTTATAGACGCTGGTAAGTTTAATGGTTGCTGATCTACAATGCGCCCATCGGGGACATTAAAAAATATGACCGTTCCGTTGGTATTAACACGTACTGCCATTGTGCCTTGTTCTTCGAGGCCAAGATAGGCACTCTGCTCACCCTGTAGAGGGTACTGATGCTGTAATTCTACCTCTGCCGAAGAAAACAATGGGAGAACGACATAGAGCAAATAGAAAAAAATGAGGGTAATGGCAATTATCACGCTGATACCGCCAATACCCACGAAATAGCGTAACCATCGATCTTTGCGTAAACGATGTCGCTCAATATTAATTGCCGCAAACATTATTTTATTTTTTCAATTTCAATTCAATTTTTGAAGATATTTGTTAACAACTTTGGCTGGCAATGGAATATAACCATCTTTAATAACAACCTGTTGCCCCGTTTTAGATAACACCATGGTTATAAATTCTCTTTCCAAAGGAGACAAGGGTTTATTGGGATGTTTATTCACATAAACATAAAGAAAACGAGCCAAAGGATATTTACCTTTAAGCGCGTTTTCATGAGTTGCCGCAACTGGCTTTCTACCTTTCTTTGCCAATGCCAAAGCTTTGACACCAGAAGTCTTGTAACCAATGCCAGAATAGCCAATACCATTCAATGAGCTAGAAACCGATTGTACGACGGAAGCGGAACCGGGTTGTTCATTGACGTTATTTTTGTAGTCACCTTTACACAAGGCTTTTTTCTTGAAATAACCGTAGGTACCAGATACTGAATTACGCCCATAAAGTTGAATTGAGCGCGTTTTCCAGTTAGCTTGCTGTAAGCCTACTTGTCCCCAAGTCGTAATATCCCGCCGCTCACCACATTTTCGGGTGGAAGAAAATATAGCATCTACCTGTTTAATTGTCAGGCTATTGATTGGGTTATCCTTATGAACATAAACGGCTAACGCATCAATGGCTACTGGAATGGCTGTTGCTTTATAACCATAGCGATCCTCGAAAGCCGACATTTCTTTGCTTTTCATTTTGCGGCTCATTGGGCCAAGATTGGCGGTGGCTTCCGTTAGTGCAGGCGGTGCCGTCGATGAGCCTGCCGCTTGGATTTGGATATTGATATTGGGATAAATCTGCTTGAACTTTTCAGCCCATAATGTCATCAAATTGGCCAGCGTATCCGAACCAACACTCGACAAATTGCCGGAAATACCACTACTCGCCTTATATTCTGGCAAGTTAGGATCAACATCTCCGAACGCCATGACAAAATTGCTGGTTGCCATCATTAGCAGTAATGTTAAACATTTTTTGTACATACTTTCTCCTATAAGTTGTATGATGTTTCAAAAGCGGGGGGAATAATATAGATATTATATTACAGTCGTGTGACAAAGATATTACAATTTGATGAACTAGTACAGGAGAGCGTTAACTACAGGGATTATTTATTAGCAGGGATAAGTAAAACTATTTTTAATTTTATTGATTAAATCAATAATATATTTTTTTTACTACAAGTCCAGCTTGGAAGAGACGAAACGGCATACATAAGGGCAGCGTTGTAACTTATCCCTGCTAATAATTAATCCCTGATAAAGGATTGTTACGTTTTAAAAGCGAAGGGGGATCGCTCCGGTATTGTTCTTGGAGTCCAAAATTGATTTTGGACGAGTGGTGAATGGCAGCTTTTTTATGCGAGTGTTCATACGTCGCTGATTATCTTCAAGCGCAAAGTACAAAACCTCTCCCTTGACGGCTTGTTTGCAACCGAGTGCGTTGCTTGGGTTTGGCACACAACATTGATACACCAGCAGGCAAAATGTCTTGTACAATCTACTGCACCGGCTCAAATTCCATCGCGGCGCATGTTTGCGGTGGTTGGCTCACGTTTGTGTGTCAAAAAAAACCGATTTTTTGAAAAAAGTTAATAGCACGGTGCGGAGATATGATATAGTGGGTGCGACCCGCGTGATGACCCTATTGATTTCTATGTAAAAGAAAATTGCGTGGGTGCTAGACTTAATAAATTATTTTTTACATTTATTTATAAATGTTAATTATGAGTGATAATAAGCAAAATATATATAGAAGCTCTTTTGGGGAGATAACCGTTCGTTTTATTTACATAGATAAGCAAAAAGCTATTTTTGTCTCTAAGGAGGATCTTTTTTGTGCAATAAAAAGTTGTCTGGTTGATTCGACAGCATTATTTGCATCAACATTTCTTTCTGAAGCATTAGCTTTTTTTGCAGATAGCGAGGATAAGCAATCTGCAATTGTAGATGTTGATACGATTGGTGCTGTTGTTAATGCTCATGCCGTAGGCAATTTACTTAATTCACTAGGTGATCTTCATGATGTTGATCGTGAGTCTTTAAGAGAATCTGCCTTCCGTATTCATACCTTATTTATTTGGTATATAAGTGCTTTTAGCAGAGTAACTGAAGACTTTGGGTTTGATCTTATGGATACCCTTAATATGCTTGTAAAGCGGTTGGATAGAACTAAACCAGCTTTCATTGTTAATGTAAGTACATCAGATAATGTATGGGTAGCTGAATGTGAAACGCTTGGGCTTGTCACCGAAGCCGATAGTTATGAAGAACTAATAGAGCGTGCATGGGACATTACGCCTGAACTTGTGGAATTAAATGGCATAGACGTTGATGTGGATAGTATCCGACTTAATTTCCAGCAAGAACAAACGGCTACTTTGCATCAATCAGTTAAATAAGTTATGGCAAAAACACTTTATCGACAGTTATGTAATATTTTGCAAGGATCAGAGTGTGAATTTATCAGACAGGGAAAAGGAAGTCCTGAAATATGGCGTAGCCCGATAAATGACAAACACTTTTCAGTACCTTTTACGGTCAAATCAAAAGCCACTTCAAATGCTATTTTAAAGCAAGCTGGCATTAATAAAAAAAATTGATTCGAAATGCTCTAACCGCCAATTCATTTTTTACCTTTTGCTTTTCAATCCAATCAGCATTCTTAACCTCCTCAGCACCGGCTCTCCCTTCACCACGTATGACAACTTCATGATAAACGGCCTCGGGAATGATAATCTTTCCAAACAGTTGAGGTAAAATGTTCAATTGCCCAATTTTGCTTAAACCGATTAAACAGGATGAGTCGGCTATGACTATTTTAGACATCTGACAATTTATCCAGATCGTTTTCTAACTCATTTTGAGTATAATGTATTGGTATTGAAAGCTGCCGATTCATCTCAAAAAACTCCCATTGGCTAAAATCCCCTATTTCACAAGCTTTACTGAGGGAAATGTGCTTATGTTCATAAAGAAATAATGCCAAGATTTGCTTGACTTCTTTACTGATATTATCGAAATTCAAGCCGACTTGTGAAGCAATTATTATTGGCAGTTCAAACTTGACACTTAATGTATTCATTTTTGTAAGCCCCCAAATCAGACCTGCCAGGTATCCAAAACATGGCAGGTCATTGTAAACTAAAGGAAAAATTAACATAACACCGGGATTTATACCTGTCAGGTTTGTCTTAACTTAATGGCATTGGGTTGCAAACCCCGTCCGGCAGATTATCCTTAACTTAATGGCATTGACGAACGTTATCATTGGTTTGCCTACCAGGGCGAGCTGACAACCTTACCGGGCTCCAAAATCTTGCCATCCCGATCAATCTCAATACCATTTAATACCAATTCTTTACGATATGCTATGGAACAGCCGTTATCAACACACAGATATTCCAGCCCTAGCGCCTGAAGTTCGCTGCTCATCATAAAACTGATTTCCGGCTTATCCTTGAATTGAAAAGGAGTATGACCACAAATGATCCTTTCGATCCCAGTGGCTTCTTTGAAATTCTTATATAACTGCCGAAGCCTTTTATGTTTTTTAACATTCTCTTGAAGAAAGTCAAAATCACACCAGATTGGCCCACCAAACGTCGGAAAACCATTTGCAAGACCGCGCCAGTAGCCGATCTGATCCACTATCTCCGCTCCGTTCATTCGCCTGAAGCTATAATCATTCAGAGCATTTTCCACAATCTGAGCCATCAGCCGATTGCTGCGTTTGACAACTTGACTCAAATCTTTCTCGTCTTGCAGAGACTTAAACGTATCATTACGAGGATCGTATAGATTGCCAAACACTAATGGATCCAACATAGCCAGTGGAGAAATTCCGCCATGAGCAAAAAGTGTGGAGCCTTCGTTATGGAGTAAGCGTGTGCGGCGGAAAAAATTGCCATAGTGATGCCGCCAGACTAATGAAATAATCCGCCAATCCACTGGAATAATCTCTCGCTTGTCTTCATCCGTAAACAAGTTGAATTTTGAAATTTCCCAGTTATAATCGTTTTCCCAATCATTAGGATCGTGAGAAATATCCCACCAATTTCTTTGCGCCTTTTCGGCGAACAATTTTCCAAGCAACTTGAACAGAGGGCGGCCCAATTCTTCAGGCGATTTGACAATAATCTCCTTTTCCAACAGCAACGAAGGTGGCAATCCCAGTTTTGTAACAATCTGGTTGTAGTCATCAGTATGACGATATTTGGCGAGTGGAGAAAGATCGCACGGATATTGATACCGCAAGCTGTAACACGCCTCTTGATATTCAAGCGTACCGGTTTCGTAGAACTCTATCTGCTTCTTGACTATCTCATCGCCGTGAAGAGCCTTGAAACTTT
This sequence comes from Pseudomonadota bacterium, assembly GCA_039714115.1. Lineage (GTDB taxonomy): Bacteria > Pseudomonadota > Gammaproteobacteria > Beggiatoales > Beggiatoaceae > Thiomargarita. The sequence continues at coordinate 33,585 of JBDLJY010000014.1, forward strand.
CCAGGCTCTTATTGAGACCCATATTGTTGATATAAGAAATCGTATCGCCTTTTGAATGATCAGAACCTTGATAGATTTCAGACACTTCAAACGGGTTGATAAAAAAATGGAAATTGAGTAAATCGTGATTACCCATAAAAAATATGGGATAAATACCGAACTTTTCCCACCTGATTTTATCCAAAAACTGGATAATATGGTAGCCAAAATGATAACGATCCAGGAAATCACCTAGAAAAACAACCCGGACAGGCGGCTCTTGTGGGATCACCATTGCTTCAAGAGAGGATTCGTTCACGCACTTAGTTATCAGCTTTATGACGCCTTCCAGTTCACGATCATAACGAATCAGCCCCTTTTCTGACAGGCTCGCCAACATGATATCCAGATCACCATGAAAATCGCCAAATACCACTATTCGATCAAATTTCATACTTTTATACCTCCCAAGATAAATCTTGGACTCCTACTAAATTCCCAAGATAAATCTTGGACTCCTACTAAATTCCCAAGATAAATCTTGGACTCCTACTAAATTTCATAATCTTGGACTCCTACTAAATTCCCAAGATAAATCTTGGACTCCTACTAAATTTCCAAGATAAATCTTGGACTCCTACTAAATTTCCAAGATAAATCTTGGACTCCTACTAAATTTCATAATCTTGGACTCCTACTAAATTTCATAATCTTGGACTCCTACTAAATGAACCGTCACAGTAGTTCCAGTCTCTTCAGAAGTTTCAAACTGGATACTTCCCTCCTGCGTTTCAGCCATTAACTTAGCTGAATAGGTTCCCAATCCAGTGCCGCCGGATTTTCCTGCTGTCACATATTTATCAAAAAATTTCTCACGGATTTCTCTGGGTACCGCCCCTTGATTGTGAATACTGATTATCGCTGTGCTTTCTTTTTCATTAAAAAGAGAAACCGTCAAGGGCCCAGTTTTCGGTGAAGCTTCTATGGCGTTCTTGAACAAATTGGCCAACATGGAATAACACAAAAGCCGTTCACCCTGTGCAATGAATTTGTCAGTCACGGGTTGATTATTAACGGCCATTTTAAAAGATAAACCTTTGGCGTCTGCAAGATGTTTGGTCTCATTCACAATCCTTTTGAGCACTGGTAAAATATCCACAGGCTCTGGAGAATACTGGTAGGTTCCAGTTTCCATCTTATAAAGGTTAAGAAAAAGGTTGATCATTTCCAACATTTTATAGCCGGATTTCTCAATCTCCTTTATTATTTTTTTTCTTTGCTGTTCGTCCAGTTTAGAGTATTTTATATGTAGTAGCGAGGAAAAACCAATAATTCCATTGAGCGGCGTTTTGAGATCGTGCTGAATGATGCGATCTACATTGTCACGTAATATCGCTGCTTCTTCTAGTGCCTTGTTTTTATTCTCCAACTCCTCGTAGGCACGCTTCAATTTCAAGTGGTTTTTTACCCGTGTCATAAGAATAGGCAGGCTGATAGGTTTGGTGATATAGTCCACCGCGCCCAATTTAAGTCCCTTGGTTTCGTCCATCTCATTGCTCATCGCCGAAATAAAGATAATCGGGATATTTTGCGTCCTGGGATCCGCCTTGAGCCGACGGCAGACTTCGTACCCATCCATGCCCGGCATCATAATATCCAACAAGATCAAATCTGGGCGGAGAGCCGCAAATGCTAGTTTCAAGGCTTGTTCCCCATTTTTAGCAACCAGTATTTCATAATCTGTCTTCAAGTGAGCGCCCAAGGTTTTGAGGTTGAGCGGTTCATCATCAACAATCATGATATTATATTGTCTATCATTCATAGCTTTCTCTGAAAATAACGCCAAAATAAATTGTCTCTATAATAGCAATCAATTAAATAGGAGTCCAAGATTTATCTTGGACTATAACCAATGCGTCTCAGTAAACTCAAACTCACAGGCTTTAAATCTTTTGTTGATCCGACGACTCTCTCATTTCCGAGTAATAAAGTCGGGATTGTTGGCCCCAATGGTTGTGGCAAATCCAATGTCATTGATGCCGTCCGTTGGGTGATGGGGGAAAGCTCCGCTAAACAATTACGCGGAGCGGCGATGAGCGATGTCATTTTTAACGGCTCTCGTACTCGTAAACAGATTGATCAGGCCTCAATAGAATTAGTATTTGAGAATGTCAACGTCCCCCAATATCCACAGGATTCTGAAATTGCGGTTAAAAGGCAATTGTCCCGCAATGGGCAGTCCGTGTATTTTCTTAACGGTGTCCGTTGCCGCCGCAAGGATATTACTGATTTATTTTTAGGCACCGGCTTAGGGCCGCGTAGTTATGCCATTATCGAACAGGGTATGATTTCGCGCTTGATTGAAGCCAAGCCTGACGAATTGCGCGTGTTTTTAGAAGAAGCCGCAGGCATTTCTAAATATAAAGAGCGGCGCAAGGAAACTGAGCAACGTATGCATCAAACCCGCGAAAATCTCGCTCGGCTTGATGATGTGCGTAATGAATTAGATAAGCAATTGAGCAAACTCAAGCGGCAAGCCAAACAAGCTGAAAAATTTCAAGAACTTAAACAGTCTGGACATTTGCTCAAAGCGCAATTACAGGCTATACGCTGGCATACCCTTGATACTGCTGTACAGGAGCAACAACAGACGATTGACGAGCAAAGCGCTATTTTAGAAACAGATTCTAAGGCATTGCAGGATTTTGATGCAACCCATAAACAGCAGCGTGAAGCCCAAACCATCGCTCAAAACACTTTAAACGATGTACAAGCCCGTTTTTATGAAATAGAATCTGAAATCAATCGCTTAGTGCAAAGCATTCAACATGCCAATGATCGGCGTGATCAGTTACAAGGGGATTTAGAACAAGTCGAAACTAGCTGGGAGGAAACTCAGCGCACGCTTAAATCTGATGAGCAACAATTAGCCAATCTGGATAGCGAGACTCAGGAAACCGAGGCCGATTTGCGTGTTAAGGAGGAAGCCGAAACGCTGGCAGTACAATCTTTGCGCGATGCTGAAGAACAGTTGCAAGCGTGGCAATCTAGTTGGGATGAATTCAATCAACGCGCCGCTGAGCCGACTCAACGTGCCCAAGTTGAACGCGCCCGGATGGAAAATATTGAGCAACGCTTAGAGCATAATAAGCAGCGTCTTTTTCGCCTTGAAGATGAAGGGAAAAATTTAGATATTAAAGCCTTAGAGCGGGTGCTGACTGAATTGGAGGCGGAGATAATAAAAGTCAAAGCCGCCTTAGAGGAGGGGGAAGCTACCTTAAAAACGCATCAAGAGGCTGTGCTGAAATTGCGTGATCTCACCCAAGCTCAGTCAACACAATTGCAGGCGCATCAGTCGGATGTACACAAGCTCAGTGGACGCTTAGCTTCATTGGAAACCTTGCAAGAGGCTGCCTTGGGCAAAAATGATGCGGCGTGGTTGGAGGCGCAAGGATTACAGGATGCGCCGCGACTTGCTCAATCTTTACAGGTTGATGCGGGTTGGGAACGGGCTGTGGAAATCGTCTTGGGGGAACGTTTGCAAGCTTTGTGTGTGGACGATATGGCCGCTTTGCAGGTGGCCTTGGAAAATCCACCGCTAGGGGAGTTGGCACTGTTTGAGACCAAAATCCATGTAAAGGGGGGGCAGGGGGATGGATTTTTACTTGAAAAAGTACAAGCCCCTTGGCCTTTAACAACGCTATTAGCGGGCGTATGGGTTGCCGATACGCTGAGTGATGCCTACAATTTGCGTGGCAAGTTAGCGGCACATGAATCGGTGATAACACCACAAGGTATATGGTTAGGCCCCAATTGGTTGCATAGTGAACAAGGCACTGATGAAGGCGACAGCGTATTAGCGCGTGAGCAAGAAATTAGTGACATCACTGCACAGTTGACTAGATTGGATGAAACCGTGCAAACGCTATCCAAGGAGTTAGAACAACAACGGGCGACTTTGCAGGAACACGAAAATCATCGTGAGCAAGCGCAATTGCATGTCAATGAAATCCGTCATCAATTGTCTCAATTACAATCACAGCACGGAGGCAAACAGGCGCATCTTGAACATGTCAAGGCGCAATTGCAACGAATTGCTGATGAACGCGCAGAATTAACCGCTCAAATCAGTCAAGATAAGCAAGAATTGCAAACAACCAGCGATAAATTACATGCTGCCCTAGAGGAAATGGGGCGCTTAGCCGATGAGCGAGAGGAGTTAAGTCGTCAGCGTGATTTGTACCAAGAAATTGTTGTGCAAGCTAATGAAGCTTGGCAAGCGGCTAAGGAGGAGCGGCATAAGAGCGAAGTACGGGTAGAGTCGCTACGTACTGATCATGCTCGCTTGTTGCAAGGCATTGAGCGTTTAAATACGCAACATGAGCAATTGAGTGAGCAACGTTATGAATTACAACAAAATTTAGAAAAACAGGCGGCTCCCTTAGAGGGTTTGCAGAAAGAATTAGGGGATTATCAGCACAAACGTAGTGAAGCGGAAGAGGGGCTGACTCAAGCTAAACAAACGGTAGCTCATTTAGAGGCTACTTTGGGTGACTATGATGGAGAGCGCCAGCGTCTTGAGTCGCGCTGCAACGAGTTACGCGCAGCCATTGAAAAAGCCCGTATGGAATGTCAAGCGAATCAAGTGCGTCGGCAAACGCTGGAGGAGCAATTAGCCAAAACAGAATTTAGCCCGATTGCTTTGCTTGGGGATTTGCCTGAATATGCCGACGAAGAGAGTTGGGAGGCACAAATTGAGGCGGTTGAGCGAAAATTAGAGCATCTGGGTGCCGTCAATCTTGCCGCTTTAGAGGAATATGAAGAAGAATTGGAGCGCAAACAGACTCTCGATAGTCAGGCAGAGGATATCAACAATGCTTTGAGTTCATTAGAAAATGCTATCAAAACGATTGATCGTGAAACGCGGACACGCTTTAAGCAAACCGTGGATAAAGTGAATGATTTTTTACAAAGCATGTTTCCGCGTTTATTTGGTGGAGGTGAAGCGAGTTTGCAATTGGTTGGCGATGATATACTTAAAGCGGGTGTAGCTATCATGGCGCGTCCGCCGGGTAAACGCAATACTCACATACATTTACTTTCAGGCGGTGAAAAGGCTTTGACTGCGATAGCTTTAGTGTTTGCGATTTTTGAACTCAATCCGGCTCCGTTTTGTATGCTTGATGAAGTTGACGCGCCGCTGGACGATAGCAATGTGGGACGCTTTTGCACATTAGTCAAAGCCATGTCAGAACGTGTACAATTTATTTTCATTTCCCATAATAAAATTACTATGGAAATAGCAGAACAACTGATAGGTGTTACTATGCAAGAAGCCGGAGTCTCGCGCCTAGTTGCTGTCGATCTTGATATGGCAGTTGATATGGTTACAACTAATTAATTAAAAACAACAATTAACCCGTTTCTAGCTCATCTGCTTTTTTCGCGCTTTGTCATTTCGACGGAGGAGAAATCTCAAGTCTCAAAGAAATTGAAAAAATGGCTTGATAAGCTCAATCCTGGATGGGATGACGCACAAACGAATTGTCTATATTAGTTATAGGAGTCCAAGATTTATCTTGGACGTCTTGTCAGCTTAGTACAACGGATAACCCTCAATTCATTGAGTGGAACAATCCGTTTATTTCCCAAGATGATTATTCGTTGTTGAACATTGGCTGTACTCAGACAAACAACCCAGAACAGGGATTAAAACCCTACAATGGTGGCGTAGTCGATTGTTATTTCACCATCTTTTCCTTTTACGCGCTTTACGGTGAGTGTTATTATTCCGTCATCTTCATTGATTTCGTAGTCAGCCTTTGTATATTGCAATTTTCCTGGATTGTTACGGAGCAGGTTGCAATCCTGCTCCGGCACAGTCAATGCCAGTAAGATAAACCGGCAACCATAAAGGATTGCCCCTACATTTAGAAACTTTCGTCTTTAAGCAGTTGTAACTTAAATCAAAATCTGTCGAGTGCTTTGGCGGTGTCGTCGCTGGTTGCGTAGTCTATTGATACTGCGCCGTCTTTGCTTTCTGTACGGGTGACGGTTATGGTTGTTGTGTTGTCGCCTTCATTGACATTATAGTTAGTCGCTGAAAATTGTAATAGACTGGTGCTACAGTAGGATGGTGAGTTTTGTGTACGCCAATTATATTGATGTTGATCAAGCCATATTATGAGGTTGGCTTCGTATTCTGTGTTGATTAGGTTGTTGTTGTGCAATTTTAGATATGACAGATTCGTCAAATTCATCATTTATGATGGGATTTTTCCACAGAGTTGTCCTTGTTGTTAAAATCGAATTATGTCATCTATTTTTGGTTTTGTTTATGATAAAAACAGCACAGGGATTGACGAATACAGGGATTAACCCAGCACAGCTAATGTGGCTAATGTAGGGTGGATTAAGCGGAGCGTATCCACCGACTTACTATAAACAACGCCAAGCCCAAATCAGTAGATTACAATCCTGCGTAAAGCTTAAAGAGCTTCTTGCTTTAATCCCTATTTTCGTAAATCCCTGTGCTGGTTTTCTGCTCCGGTAGAAAAAAACCTGTTGAAATTTCCTAAAATTTGTGCAAAAATTCGTCTTTTTGCTGCCGGAGCAACCTGCTCCAAAGGAGAAAAAACAATGAAAGTAGCCCCTTTGCGCTATGATGTCATCTTCAAAAAAGCCTTTAGTGAGCCAAAGCTATTTAAAGCACTCGTTAAAGACTTTCTTCAAATCGACAACTTTGAAATTTCTGAAGTAGAAAACGACAAAGCTTTTTATCCTGTTGTAGGAAATGTGAACTTTAAATTTGATCTGTTTGCTGAAGATAGCAAAAACAGGATCATTGTTGAAATGCAACATGCTCATTATTCAGATACTTATGAGCGTTTTTTATACTATCAATGTTGTGCAATGATTGAGTCAGTTGCAAGCTCCAAGAATTACAGTTTTCCAATAACAGTGAACACATTAGTGTTTTTTTCTCATAAGCCCACGCCAAGCCCGAATAGTGGCATTTTAGAGGTTGATTTTCAAGCAAGAGATACATACGACGGTATGGTGATTGAAAAGGTATTTGGAAAACACAAGCATAGGCTACTTTTTGTTTATGTTAACGATTATAATGCTGCCTATTCATCGGAGGAATGTGCAGAATGGATGGAAGCTTTTCATGATACTTTGGATAGTCAGGTTTCTCCTGATGATTATGAAAATCCATGTATCGAAGAAATGTTTGAGCTAATCAAGGAAGATAAGATTACGCCTGATGAACGCGCCCAAATGAAGAAAGAGCACAATCAAGAAGAGGCGCAAATGGATGCGCGACAAAAAGGGTTTGAAAAAGGCAAAAAGGAAGGGTTGGAGGAAGGCGAAAAGAAAGGCAAAAGGGAAATGGCGGAAAAAACTGCCCATAACCTTATTGGTAGTTTGTCAGCAGAACAAATAGCCAGTGCGACTGGTTTGCCTTTAGAAAGAGTTAAAGCTCTTTCGGCTCAATAAAACAATTACATGGATATTTTACTACAGGGATTGCTTATAAGAAGGGATAATAGCTTTATTAATCATATTTTTTTTTAAAATCTGATTTCTAGGTTTATAAAGAAATCCGATCCCTCAATACTTCAGGCCCAAGATAAACCAAAAAAATATGATTTTAATGTAGGGTGGATTAAGTATCAATGCCATTAAGTTAAGCCACCAAATAAGACCTGCCAGGTATCCAAAACATGGCAGGTCGTTGTAAATTAAAGGAAAAATTAAC
>JBDLJY010000015.1:0-40863 GCA_039714115.1 Pseudomonadota bacterium
AAATTGAAGGTAAAATGACAGAAGTCAATAAAAATAAGGCTTGAGCATTTTGAGGGCTATTTTAAAATTGAGGGCAAAATAACAGAAGTCAATAAAAATAGGGCTTGAGCATTTTGAGGGCTATTTTAAAATTGAGGGTAAAACGACAGAAGTCAATAAAAATGGGGCTTGAGCATTTTGAGGGCTATTTTAAAATTGAAGGCAAAATAACAGAAGTCAATAAAAATAGGGCTTGAGTGTTTTTAGGGCTATTTAATACAACGGATTTGGATATCATTTAAAAGCGATTTGAGGATCGACTTAATTTAGACTCATCTCTTATTAATGGTTAACTAGCTTAGGCGATTTGAAGATCAGCTTCTGTGCTGGACGGGGTTTGCAACACAGTCCAAGATTTCTCGGAGCAAAGAAACTAAATCTCGCTCAATGCAATGAGCTTTGTGGTTGCCATTAAAACGTTGCGGACGGGGTTGCAAACCCCGTCCGGCACAATGTTTCATCATTTTTCAAAAACTAAAGTTAAATTCGACGCGGAGCGTGTTAAATAAAAAGTTGCACATCGCGTTATAATTCTATTATGACTCTAAATTCCTCTCCTTCATCAATAAACTCAATGCCATTAAGCCTGTCCCGACTTAATGGCATTGAGTTGACTACTACATATTATAAATATCTGATTTATACTTATGCAAATATTCTTTCATCCAAGCCACAGTCTCCTCTAAACCTTGCCGTAAAGAATATTCGGGTTGCCATCCCAACAAGGCTCGCGCCCGGCTATTATCACAAATCAGTTCCATCACTTCACTCTTTTCAGGACGGAGCCGGTTTTTTTCCACTTCAATCGTGGCCTTTGAGCCGCAAATATCCAAAATTAACTGTGCGAGTGCCCCGATAGTGACACCCTCTCCGCGCCCCACATTAATCACCTGACCAAGCGCCTCTTCAGAGTTTGCCACAGCCATAAAGCCATGCACCGTATCTTTGACATAATTTAAATCCCGTACCGGCGACAGTGCTCCCAAACGAATGATTTCTGCACCCGACAAAGCCTGAGAAATAATTGTAGGAATAACTGCCCTTGCCGATTGGCGTGGTCCAAATGTATTAAAAGGGCGGATAATGGCGACTGGCAAGTCAAAGGAGAGATAATAAGACTCTGCTAATTTATCGGCAGCAATTTTGGAGGCTGAATAGGGAGATTGCCCGACTAAAGGGTGTTTTTCGTCAATCGGGACATATTGAGCTGTGCCGTAGGTTTCCGATGTTGAAGTTTGCACCAAACGGCGTACACCCTCATCTAGGCTGGCTTGAAGTATGTTGAGTGTACCTTTAATGTTGGTTTCTACATAGGCGGCGGGAGCACGGTATGAATAGGGAATGGCTATCAAGGCTGCTAAATGATAAACTGTGTCACAGCCGGAGACTGCTTTTTGCACTGCAAACGGATCAGTAATGTCGGCTGGAAATACTTCTACATTTGCCATCACTTCTTGGGGTAAAGTTTCAAGCCAACCCCAGTTATTTTGGAAATTGTAATGGATCATGGCGCGGACTTTGTGTCCGGCGACAACTAAAGCTTCTGTTAAATGGCTCGCAATAAATCCAGCGGCACCAGTGATTAATATATGTTTGGTCATTTTAGATTGTGTCTCTTTTTAATCTCTGCTAGGAGTCCAAGATTTATCTTGGACGTCCAAGCTATTTTAACAAACTGAGCAGCGAAAATTACTATTAGCTTAACTACAGGGATTATATGGCGCGAGTAAAATGGCTGGAGAAGGTTATTGTTCCGCCTATTTTCGTACTTATGGCATAGAAACCGTTGCCTTACGGTTTGGTAACATCTATGGACCGGGCTCAGGTCATAAAATATTCCAATCCCAGTAGTTAAGACAATGCCAGTATGATAAACCCCCAAAGACGTTCTTTTGTAGGGTGGGCTGTAGGGGCAATCTTTTATTAAACGTGGCATTCTGAGTCCAAAATTTATTTTGGACGAGTCATAAATTCCTTCAAAGTTTCAACAATTCGTACACAAGCTTGTCCATCTCCATAAGGGGTATAAGCACCGCTATCTTCAAATAGGCGTAATACTTCGGTGATAATCGTCTCAGACGCTGTGCCCACCAATTTAACAGTGCCAGCTTCCACCGCCTCTGGTCGTTCTGTGGTTTCGCGCATTACCAGTACCGGCTTACCCAAACTGGGTGCTTCTTCCTGAATACCGCCACTGTCCGTCAACACTAAATAAGCTCGGCTCATCAGATAAATAAAGGGCTCATAATCCAAAGGTTCAATCAGATGAACATTTTCTAAGCCGATTAAAATACGTTGTACCGGTTCACGTACATTAGGATTCAGATGCACCGGATAAATAATATGCACCTCTGGTTGCCGTTCTGCAATTTGTTTTAGCGCCTGACAATTCTGGCTTCACCACGTAGCCCTTACGTACTGGATTATTATGAATATATTCAATTTTTTGCCAATAAAAATCCCAGTTTTCTATTTTTTGGGGAGCATTCGTCTTCATCCAAAACTACTTGAGGCTCAGTCCGTTCAAGATTAAGCCGAAATTGTTTGGAGGTGAATTTTTTGAACCCATCACGAACAAAACCAGCCACGTCATTTGATGCCACAATAAAATGGATATGATTTAACATGAAAACATAAGCATGAAGCTTCAATCCTTTATTTTCCTGACAAAAGCGTATTGAATCAAATTTTCCAGCGATTATGGCGATCAAAAAGGTAATACCACCGATGAACTGTCACATAAAAATCAAACGTTATGGACGGGGTTGCAAACCCCGTCCAGCATAAAGCCAAGATAAATCTTGGACTCTTTAATCGTTAATATCAACGGAGCGTAGCTATTATATCAATGATAGCGTACTTCAAAAGTTAGCTCAATCTCTACACTACTATATAATAAGAGATGAAATTGAGCCGCTTTTTCACCTACTACTATATAACAAAGACAGGGTTGTGCTACGCTCCGTAGATATTATCTGCTCCAGATTAAGAGAGTTTGGTTTATCCTTTCTTAAATACAATCCCTTCACTAGAAATCATATTTTTTCAAAAAATAGGATTTCTTTATTAACCGTAATCGTGACTTAAGCATTGAGTACAGCCAATGTTCAACAACGAATAAAAACCACAGGATTTTCTTACTGCCAAGTTAATCTGCTCCGCGTGAGAGCACTGATGCACTAAATAACAAAGACTAGAATAATAAACGTATTATGTTTATCCGCCCTAGCCAAGATAAATCTTGGACTCTTTAATCGTTAATATCAACGGAGCGTAGCTATTATATCAATGATAGCGTACTTCAAAAGTTAGCTCAATCTCTACACTACTATATAATAAGAGATGAAATTGAGCCGCTTTTTCACCTACTACTATATAACAAAGACAGGGTTGTGCTACGCTCCGTAGATATTATCTGCTCCAGATTAAGAGAGTTTGGTTTATCCTTTCTTAAATACAATCCCTTCACTAGAAATCATATTTTTTCAAAAAATAGGATTTCTTTATTAAATTAAGCCGATTTTTAAATCGCCATTATACTCAAGCCCAGTTTTTGTTGACTTCTGTCATTTTACCTGTCAGCTTGTTTTCAAATAGCCCTCAAATCGCTCAAGTGGTTAATCATTAACAAGAGATGAGACTAAATAGACGATCCCACTCCGTCAATTTGAGTTTCATTCCCAACAGGAGCTTGGCAATGCCTTCAGCTTTGCGGAGCAAACGATAGTCACCATGATGCCAATCTAGTAACTACAGGGATTAGTGATTAGCAAGGATAAGTTACAACGCTGCCCCTACAGGGATTAGTGATTAGCAGGGAGAAATCTCCGTCGAAATGACAAGCAACGTCTAAATCCAACTGGAGCTTGGCAATACCTTCAGCTTTGCGGAGCAAACGATAGTTACCATGATGCCAATCTAGTAACTACAAGGATAAGTCTTTCGCACTTGACTTTTTAAGGATTAAAAGGATATGGTTGCAAACCCCTTCCGGCATAAGAATTTGACTGTAGTTAAGTGTTTTGACTTATCGCTGCTAAAAACTAATCCCTGCCGGAGCAAGTTTGCAACCATATCCATTAAATTAAGTTTAAATAGGTTAAGAAATTAGGCATATCCTCAAATCGCTCATCCCCCCATTTCTATTGACTTCTGTCATTTTACCCCTCATCTTCAAATGGCCCTCAAATCGCTCAAGCCCCGTTTTTATTATAGCCTAAAACCGTTTTTAAAATGAGCGATTAATGAATAGCTCACTAGATGAAATCTTTTGCTGGAGCAGGTTTATGCTGGACGGGGTTAGAAACGTTGTCCCGTAGGGAACTTAGGTTGCAAACCTGCTCCAGCTAAAAATCTGACTGTCATTTCGACGCTCCGAGAAATCTTGACTTGTCATTTCTACGCCCCCAGCCAGAGAAATCTGACTGTCATTTCTTTGCTCCGAGAAATCTCGACTTGTCATTTCTACGCCCCCAGCCAAGATAAGATCCCTCCTAAAGGTTTCTCCTTGCGTCGAAAGGACAAGCCTTGGACTCCTTAATCGCCACTCAAAACGAAACGGACAGACTATATATAACCAACACCCCAATTCCTTCATTGCTCGTCGCAAAAGCCGGTATCATAAGTCAAAACCTAACTACAGGGATTAGTAATTATTGAGTACCGGCAATCCTGATGCAATGTAGTCAAAAAATTTATTGGGCGCCATAATAAAAGGCTGAGACATTTGCGAGCAATTGCATACCCACATCTGCCCCTTTGAGATAGTGTGCTAATTCCAGTTTTGGCATTAGATCAAGAAATAGGCAATTTGATAGCTTGTCTTTTTTAGCCCGTTCCAAAAGCTCAACTTTTAATTTCCCTTGTCCAATAAAACACAATTTGATGTCGTCACGCCCACGATCTTTCAAAACTTGGGCGGCATCAAGTGCCGCATTTACACCATTTGCGATACCGTGCGTTCCAGTAAACACTGCCAATAAATCGGAATCCAATACGCCATCTGGTCGCCTTGCCTCAATATCTTGCCGTGCAAATAGATCAAGATCACATCCATTTGGGATCATCGTGTCGTAATCGGTACTTGGTGACCATGTTTAATCAGGTGCCTTGCCATTGCGTATGAACGATTACCTGATGCGCCCTCTGGAGTCTAAAAAATAAGGGATAAGATCATACCAGTTTTTTTATCCTTTTTTATAAGCAATCCTTGTAGTTTTATTTTTGCCGCGCTCAATCATGTGCCTTGCCATGAGTTGGTTTAAACGTAATGGAAACGTTGTCTCGTAGAGAACTTAGGTTGCAAACCTGTTCCGGCATTAAAAATTTATTTTTGTCTTAAAATACCAAGTAAAATTGAAAAAACTGTGCCAGTATCTTCAGGAATGCGCTGACTATGTATATCCTTAACGACAACTTTATCTTTTCGTTTTAACACACCAAAACGCCATATATCACCAATCGTAACCGCGCCATAAAGTAACTCTGGTGAATTTTCAGATTCATATTGATCAAGTGCTATTAATTCTGCTGCCAGTTGGTTAAACCCCTTATCTAAATCGCCTTTTTTAGCTTCAATGATAATGATTTATTGAGATGAACGTATTAAGTAATCCAAGAAACCGCCTAATTTATCGTCAATTTCAATAGGATATTCGACATTGATTTTAGCATCACAATGACGAATCATTTCCAACAAAAGAGGAGCAATCAAAAAATCTCTTTTTGCTATTTCTGAATTGAGTGATATTTTCGGCAGAATATCATAATAAGCTTCTTGTAAATTTTTTATGACTTGCTTATCAACAGAACTATCCATTGGAAGTTGAATAATTTCCGTCGATAGCGAATAACCAAATTCAGCTACAATTTCTTCAGTAGGATTATTAAGTTCAAAATAATCACTGAAGGTGTATTTCTTGTCCTTTTTGAAAATTGATTTAATCATATCATGCTATAAAAAGTTTGTGGTTTACTGCCAAGATAAATCTTGGACTCCGTTTTTCGGTATTACTCTAGTAAGATATGTAGTTAATCTAGCAGAACTTGCTCCATTAAGCGCACCTATTTCAACCTCAAGTACTGGCAAAGGTGTTTTATCAAGGTAATAACGTGATTCCCAACCTTCTGTAATCTCTAAACGTTGGATATCAACATCACACATCACTTTAATTTTCGCCTTATCTGACTGGCATATATTATTTTGAATAATCCATTTATCCGGCATTAGCCGCCACCGTAGCACCGCTTTATTAAAATGTCCACTGACAGTATCCGTCATTTTCCAACGATTATCTGATACACTTATTTGCCGATGATGTGAACAGCCTTTATAATCGGTATAACTGGCAGCCCAACATAATTGCCCGCCTTCTTTTTCTTCAATCTCAGTCAGCAAATCCGTTGTGAGCCATTTCCCAAACAAAAAACGACTCACTTTGGGCATTTGATCTCGCTCATCAAATTCAATGGTGTTGTGAGAACGAGTACCCGGAAAATATGTCATCCATTGTTTTTCAGTATTATAACTATAACTACCACTATCTCGAAGTAAATTCTGTCCTTTATACCATAAATCTATATGCAAGGCATCTGCATGACTGGGGCGAAATCTGAAGCGGGGAAAGCGTATGATAGCTTTACTATTTTTGTTCAGCAAAATCGCATAACCACCCTCTTTAAATACTTGGCTTTGCTGTTTTAATGGCGGCTCACTTTCTGCCTTTATATGATCGCATAAACCAAGCCAATATAAGCATTCGCTGACTTTATGTTTCAAAGAATATAGCGGCTTATCATAAAACAGTACACTGGCTACTTGTAAAGTCGGGCGAAAATCTCGATAATCCGTTTCTGTCAATAAAAATAATCTGGCTCCGTCATTATTACCCAAGTTTGGGGCATCACCAGTCTTAGGATCAACCATCTGATATAACCAATGGGTTGCCATTCGTGCCCTATTATAAAACCTTTCAGAGAAAGCATTTTTACCCAATTCGCGGCGCCAAAATTCCACCATCCAAAATGTATCTAGCACAACGCGGTGATAATTCACGGAATATTGAGAAAAGCTACCATCAGTTTCAATAAGACATTTGGCACGATTTTCTAGCCAACGCTGCCCTATGATTTGCCAATCTTTCGCTTTTTTATGATGCCCCTCAAGCCAACTACCTCCGATAAACAAAGCTGCCGCTTCACTGGTGCCATGATTATTATTCTGTGCCATTGCATAAGCCAAGGTAGATGCAATGCGTTGACAGTGTTCAGATACAAAGCGAATCAGGCAATCATTTGGCTGCTGATCCAAAAGTTTCGCTGCCAGTAGCAACTGCATCAGACGAATGCTGGTTTCTTGACCACATTTCCAGTTGACTCCTTGATTGACGGGATTTTTTTTGATCCAATCAACTAACCAGCTATTTAGGGCATTTAGATATTTTTTTTCTCCAGAAACTAGCCAAGCTCTTGCAAAAATCAGAACCCAGTCAAAACGAGAAGGCTCCCAGATTAATTTAATATCTCCGCTATCAAAATCACCAATCTGTGACCAATGAATTGAATTCACACTGGCTAGATTGCCATGCCAATTCGGTGGTGCTCCCAATTGTACTGATTGATGTGAAAAAAAAGTGTGCCGCCCCTGCAATAAAGCATCAGCCTGATTAACTACTTCACTGCTAAGATTATGTTGTAGTAATTGTACTGGTATAGAAAAAAAATCACCGATGTAAATTTCATCTGTGGTTGCCCATCCGGTGGTATGTATTGCTTGCTGAGATGCTCAGGCAATTTTACCAAAAATGATAGTAAAGACTATGTACTCATCACAAAAATCTGAGATGCAACATTTCATCATAATTGTTTCTAAAACAGTTGCACATTCCTATCAGAATGGGTTCTTAACGTGTAAATTTAATTAATGATTTCTTCCGGATTGCGTGTATCCTCCCATCCTTGACATTTATTCATAAAAATTTGTGTTGGACTATAAATCCCATATGTTTCAGTCTGTTGCTCAGTCTCAACCTTTTCATCATCCAAAAATGTAATAATCACTTGGACATTGGATCGAACCTAGATATTTTCTAATGGTTTGATTTCGTTGCCAGTGTAAACGCCTCGAATTGAAAGCATTGTGTCTCTCTCCTTAGATTGTCAAAAAATTCGTCAAGAGATTTCATTGTAACATACCACTTCAGGTTCATTGGCAACAGCGGCACGAATAGCATCATATAACATTTGGGTACGTCCAAAGGCTGCAAATTTCATAGTTTAGTTATTTTGCGTTGGTGTCCAGCACTCGCCGCTCTCAAAGATTTCATCAATGCTTTGGTTTTGATAAAGAGATCGTGAAATATAGTTGGTGGGTTCACGGTGGAGTAGCATAAGAAACAAATAATTCATGATATTGTCTTAAACGTTCAATAGCTGGGCTGTTATGAGTTATAAACCATGTTGCTTTTACTTGAGATTGAATTAGTTTTTCGGCAACGGAGTCAATGACGAAATCTGGTGCCCAGTCTATGTCTAGGATTATTATTATGTTATTCATTTATGTTGTTAATTTTTACTGGTGTACCATAAGCTTTAGAGTTCAAAGGAATATTTTTATTCACAAAACTATTAGCACCTATAATTGAACCTTTCCCAATTGTTATGCATTTTTGGATAATTACATTAGGCGCAATATAGCAGTTGTCTTCAATCGTTGTCTTAGCATATTCATAAGATTCTTTTCCGCCACTGATAGCCCACTTGACGCTATCATGACTATATATTTGCACTCCTGCCGAAATAGAACAGTTTGAACCAATTTATAATTCACCACTACCATCTAGTATCACATTTGGTCCTATCCAAGTATTTTTACCCACTGTTACATTTCCAAGAATAATAACATTATCATAAACACTACTGCCTTCGCCAAAACATAAAAAATTTGCCTTTTCCCATCTATCTATAAAATAATCCCCAAAGGGTAAAACTCTATGAAATTTTTTTTTCCTTTCATTAACAGATGATAAATTTTCAGCAGCCATTTTAAAATCCTTAGCTATTGAGTACCACCAAAAAGAAGTTATTGATTATGCCATTATTTTTTTAATTCATCTTCTCTTGTGTCATATTCTATACCTCCTATTTGAAGTAGTTTATCTTTTGTGGCTACACAAGCTTGATCACCGTTTTTTACTATCTCACCAACTTGATAACTATTGGAATCAACTGTTGTCATTCGAGAATCTAATAATTTTAATTTGGCATTATTCAAAATAGAAAATTTTGGGATAAGGTTTGGTTTGCGCTCTAATAAAATTGTAAATGTCGTAAGCCGTATTATGCCAATTAATTTTCCCATCTTCAGGTTTTCTTTGAGGATAGACGCTTCGTTTGGTTTCATCTTGAGACGTGTACGTGGCTTCATCTTTAGCAATTTTTGGCAATTGTTCTAATAAAATTTCTATGCCCAATTGTTCTATTCTTTTATACAGAGTTGCTATTGTATCATCAGGATTTAAACATCCTCAAATTCATCTGGGTATTGACGTTTCAAGCAGATGAGGACAAGAGTTTATAGTAAGGCATCCTGGCTATTTATCGCCTTACCATGACAGAAATAGGCGATAAATCGAACCTGGATTTTTTACGAGCCTACTACGAACTTTATCCTCGAAACCATTCTCCTTAATTCATCTTTTTCTGCACATTCACTTTCAGCGCCTCCAATTCCATTTCCACATCATTATCAATCTCCATCTGCAAAAATTAATTTTCTAGCGGCGAAGACTCACCCTCCAATTCCGCTAACGCCTCAGTGCGAGATTCCATATACCCCACCTTATCTTCCATCCGATCAAAGCTGGTTTGAGCATCCAAGCTCCTCTGGAATTTATCCTCCGTTTTATACAGATGTTGGCGAGCAACCAAGGTACTGCGTTTCAGCTTGGCTTCCTCCAATTTAGTCTCCAGTTGATGCAATTGCCTTTTCAGACGCTCGTCAATGAGCCCACGCTGCTTCCCAAGCGGGCTCCAAGTTATTGATGATGCTATCAACTTCCTTTTTCCGTGCCAGGGCTGAACGCGCCAAGTCTTCATTTTCCGCCTCTAAAGCGAGTTGCGCTTTTTTCAGCCAGCCATCAGACTGGCGACGATGACTCTCCAGTTCTCGTAGCAACTGCTTTTCACTGGCAATGGCATCAATAACTCCTTCCTTGGACTGATTGAGGTTTTCTTCCATTTCTCGGATCACTTGCTTAATCATGCGCTCTGGTTCTTCGATACGATCAATCAAATCATTGACATTGGCGTTTATAATGTCGTTAATGCGTTTAAAGATATTTGCCATAACCGCCCTACGATAAATTAATTAGTCAATGCGTAAGTCCTAAATATTACAATATTTTAATTTGAACAATGTTTAATTATTTATAATAAAATAAATAATGACACCAAAAAAACAAAAATTAAATTAAAAAAACTTTTTTACCAGTCAATAACTACAAAGGAAACAACATATTATGGGACGTCGCAATGAGCACAGTCGCCAAGAAATACGAGAAATGGCCCTACAAGTTGCCGAGAAAATTGTCGCTGAAGAAGGCTTGCAGGGATTGAGCGCCCGCAAGATTGCATCAGCCATTGGCTACAGTGTAGGGAGTTTATATATAGTTTTTCAAAATTTAGATGATCTGATTTTACAAGTCAATGCCCGTTCCCTTGATCAATTATACATAGTTATCGAAAAGACGGAGCAACAATGTCGTCAGCCCGATGCTTGCCTATTGGCGCTTGGGCAGGCTTACCTTCAATTTGCCATGGAACAGCCGCTGCGTTGGCGCACGATTTTTGAATACCAGCGGGCAAAAGATGCTCAAATCCCTAGCTGGTATCGAAAAAAGATTTTTCGTTTATTCAGCTTAGTTGAAAAACCGTTACTGGAATTCATGCCCACACTTGATGCCCATCTCTGCGCCCAAGTCACCCGCGCTTTATGGGGTGGCGTGCATGGTATTTGTATCTTGGCGTTGACTGGAAGGCTTGAGATTGTGGGAGCAGATTCGGTGCAACATTTGATGGATTTGTTGATAACGAATTATTTGGCGGGGTTAAAAAACGAAGGTGCAAGGCACTCCTGAGTTGTACCTTGCACGAGATTAATGAATCTGTTTTTTTTGAGAGGGTTTTATTTTGTTTAAATAAGCCATTATCCCGGAAATCATGCTATTTGGTTTGGGCGCCTCTACACTGTTACGTATCAGCAATTCTGGTCGCTGTTGAGCGACAAGATAACGCTGTATACCCGCTTTGAGACTATTTGCCAAAAGTGGCTTGCGGATGGGTTTGGGTAAAAACCGGAAAATTTGTCCCTGATTGATGAGATCAATCAGGGATTGGGCATCATTAAAATCAGTCAATACAATGCTTATTATATCGGGATGATGCTGCTTCATCAGTTTAAGCAACAAACTCATATCTTCATCTGCAACATGAATCTCTGAAATAAGCAGCATGATTTTTCCTTGACTGAGAATCTCAAATGCGGATTTCAGTGTAGCACCCCATTTTACGGTGTATTCTTGACCGACGATTTCTTGGACGGCATTGTAGGTGCCAATGTCGTCATCAATAACCAATATTTCTAGGGCTTGTTTTTCTGAACTAGCATTTGTGGGAATATTAACCGCCAGTTCCAGTCCAATTTGGGCTGCTTCCTTCACTTTCCTGATGAGATCGTCGTTATCCCAAGGTTTGCTAATATAACGGAATATTTCTCCGTCATTCACTGAGTCGATAATCGCGGCTAAATCCGCATATCCTGTCAGTAATAGGCGCATGGTAGTGGGAGAAACTTGTTTAACCTGACGCAATAGTTCCACTCCGCTCATGACTGGCATGCGTTGATCACTGACGATGACATGCGCTGTGTTGTTTTTGACGATTTCCAGTGCCTCATGTCCGTCTGTGGTGATGTGAACATTGTAGTGTGGCTTAAACAAGGCTTTTAAGCTTCTGAGTATACGTTTATCATCATCTACAAATAAAATGGTTGCATTTTTTATCATAATAGGTAGATAATTAATCAGGTGGATACGCGGAGCGACATCCACCTTACATTTAAGATTAATTTGAGGTTTATTGGATAGGCAGACTCACTACAAATGTTGTGCCCTTACCCACCTCTGATGTCACATCAATATCGCCATTGTGTTGCTGGATGATTTTATAGGCGATGGAAAGTCCCATGCCACTACCTTCACCGATTTTTTTGGTAGTAAAAAAAGGATCAAAAATTTTGGGTAAGATATCTTCGGCAATACCTTTCCCGTCATCCTGTATCTCCACACTCACCCGCCCATTTTCAGCACGGGTTTTTATCAGTATTGTCCCTTGAGTTTCAATTGCGTGTGCAGCGTTAGTCAATAAGTTCAAAAAGACTTGGTTAATCTGTGAAGGCGAGCATTTGATTTTGGGGATATCGCCATATTCTTTATTAACTGTGATTTTATCTTTGAGTAAGTTATTAGCAATCAATAAACTACTATCTAGGCATTGCTCATGCAAATCAACATTGCTGACTTTTGCTAAATCCAAGCGGCTGAAGTTTTTCAAATTAATAACCAATTCATAAATTTGTGCCAAACCGTGGAGTGAATCTTTTAGCAGTTCTTCAGCATCTTTGATGGTTTCTTCTTCTTGGAAGTTTTTCGTCAATTCGGTGACGATTTCTAATTGGGTGTGTAATTTTTCCTCTTCTACGGTTTCTGAGCTGAATAATCCCATCAACTTGCCCTGTTCCTGCAAAAAGTCTCTAAACTGGACAACGATGGATTGAGTCAATTGTACATTGCTTTTTATATAACCCAGTGGCGTATTAATTTCATGCGTTACACCCGCTACCATTTGTCCAAGCGAAGCCATTTTTTCCGATTGGATAAGTTGTGACTGTGACTCCTTTAAACGACGCAATGCGTCTGACAATTCTTTGGTACGTTCTTCAACTCGTTTTTCCAAGGTTTCATTGGCGGTTTGCAGTTGCCTGTTGGCGACATCGAGTGCTTTATAGCTGAGCCCTAAGCGATAGCCAATATAAGTAATCCAAAGCAATAAAATGCCTGAAAAGATGAGCAACGCTCGACGGTACGGTTCTGTTTCCAGCAAACGGGCATTTTTAAGATCGACATAAGTATCTGTCAAGGCATCAAGCAGTGTTGCCGCATTCAGGGCAGCAATTTTCTCCAATAGGGCATCAATCTCCTGTTTATATTTCACTATGGCTCTGGCATGAGAACTGATAATATCAATTTGCTCAGTTAAATCTTCATCAGCATCACCCGCTTGCAAGGCAGCGATAAGTGCCGGAATTTGCGCTCGTGTTTGTGCATCAGAAACTAAACTGTATTTCAATACAGCTGTCAACAACTGATTGGTTGGCAAGTTTGAGGAAAATTCTTCTAACTCAGCGACAGCGATTGGAAAATAGCGTATCGAGTTAGACAAAATCGCATTCACACTTTTAAATTGCTCAACTAGTTCAGTTCTTTCTTTTAAGAGTGCTAAATAGGCGTTTTTTTGTGTTTCCACCTGGGCTATATCAAACGCAAGCCAACGATCACGGGCTAGTTCTATATCTGTTGTGATTGCAGTCAGATTATCATAGTTGTTATTCAAGGACAGCCGTGAACGCAACACTTCTTCAGTCCAAGTGGCATCCAATTGTTTGAGTTCACGCAAAGTATCAAGAACCCGATTATATTGCTCAAGATTGACAATCTTCGTCTTGTTATACAAAAAAATAAGGATGGTAATTGATAGAACTCCAACAACTATATTGACTAAACGTGACAATTTCATTTAAGTTTTTTCCCTTTGTATGTGCCTGTCAAGGTTTTGAGAAATTGGACGATTAAGCGTTTTTCCTTTCTCGGTATTTTGCGTCCGAGTTGATATTTAGTCATCACATCGACCGCTTTTTCCAAGGTATCAGCGGAGCCATCATGAAAATAAGGCGCCGTCAATGCGACATTGCGTAAGCTAGGCACTTTGAATTTGTGTCGGTCATATTTCTGAGCTGTGACATTAAAGCGCCCTAAATCTGCCTTAGTAATATTGCCCCGTTTCTCAAAATAATTATTCAAAACCCCAAAAACTTGATACATGTTGCCACCAATATTGATCCCTTGATGACAGGCAACACAGCCATATTGTTTAAATAAGGCATAGCCTTGTTTTTCTTCATCAGTCAGTGCGGTTTCATCACCACGCAAATATTGATCAAAAGGGGCATTGGGTGTTATTAGCGAGCGTTCAAAGGTGGCTATGGCATCTTTGAGATTTTTGGCATTAATGCCATCAGCGTACAAAGCCTTAAACGCTTTTAGATAAGCCGCCTCTTTTTTTAACTTGCCAATGACTTCCTGCCAATGACTTCCCATTTCTTTGGGATTATGTACGGGCCCCTCAATTTGTTCCTCCAGAGTGGCTGCTCGCCCATCCCAAAATTGTCGGAAATTAAAGCTGCTGTTAAATACTGTCGGCGCATTAATGTCGCCTTCAGCATTATCAATACCAAGGGAATGAGGCAATCGATCAGTCCCCCCTTTTTGTAAGTCATGACAACTGACACAGGCGACTGTGTTATCATGTGACAATCGTTTGTCATTAAAAAGCTGTTCACCCAATGCCACTTTGTCTGGATTTAGTTTAACTCTCAATGGGAGAGGCTTAATCGGTTCAACGGCATAAAGGTTTTTGAAAGCGAATAGTGCCAAACTTAATGCTAATCCTATAGTTTGGGCGAGTCGCTTATGCTTGTTCTCCATTAGAGTTGTCCCTAAATAAAAATATCTTAGAAGGTAGCGTGGATTATTAGTAATACGCTAATATAATAAATCAGGCGGCACAAATACAAGCCCTGTACCAATTCAATAATCTGGATGATATGGATTGGCAGGCGGTGATTCGTGAAGTTTCTATTGAGAATACACACTTTATGGAGGAGTTCCAGGACGGTTTTGAAAAGAGATATTATCTCAATGTAGAGAATGTGGAGGCATTGGGAAGGCGAGACTGGGACAATTCCACTTGGGGAGTATTCGAGTATCAGCAAACGTGCAAGGTACGCCTTGCACTCCAGAGTTGGTTGTAACGTGGTATTCGGAGTCCAAGATTTATCTTGGACTCCAAAATACCTGCATTGACTCAGGAGTACAAGGCGTACCTTGTACGAATTAACTAGGGAGTGTAAATCATGTCTATCCATCGACTGCCCCTCTTATTATTCATCTTAAGCTTGTTAATTGTTCCGATGGCTCAAGCCGCCGACACGGAAAAGGTCGATATCAATACGGCTGATGCCTGGAGTTTGGCGCGGATATTACAGGGTGTGGGGCCGAAAAAGGCCGCTGCTATTATTGATTTTCGTGAAAAAAACGGCCCGTTTAAATCTATTTATGATTTAGATAAGGTGTATGGGATCGGGCCAAAAACGATTGAGAAAAATCATGATAGAATTATTGTGTCAGTTCCAGAGGATTCGTCTGAACAGGAGACTGAAAAGTAAGGCGATAAATCAAGTTCGTAGTAGGCGATAAATCGCCTACTACGAACCTGGCACGATATGGCATTGAGGTCTCTAATTACACATCAGAATACCCCAACTGCCGCAAGGCGCGTTCATCATCACACCAACCCTGTTTAATCTTGACCCACAATTGCAAAAAGACTTTGCATCCCAGCATCATTTCCATATCCTTACGGGCTTCCTCTCCGACTGCTTTAAGCATCTGCCCTTTTTTACCAATCACAATGGGTTTTTGCCCTTTGCGCTCTACCCAAATGATGGCACTGATATGGATCAATTTTTTGTCATTTTCACCAGAAAAATGTTCAATTTGTACTGTAAGGCGATAAGGCAATTCTGCACCTAAACGGCGAACTAATTTCTCGCGGATGAATTCAGCGGCTAAAAAACGTTCCGTGCGATCCGTGAATTGTTCTTCTGGAAATAAGAATGTGTTGATAGGTAACAGACGGGTTATTTTTGCTTCTAGTTCAACCAGATTTTGACCTTTACGGGCGGATATGGGAAAAACTTCTGCAAAATCGCGCTTGGTTGCCACTTCTTGTAAATAAGGCAATAAAGCATTCTTATCGGAGACTTTATCAGTCTTATTGACACCTAAAATCACTGGCACCGCGCTTTGTGCAAGGGCTTCGAGGACATAGCTATCCTCCTCCGTCCACTGTAAGGCTTCAACTAGCCACACAATGATATCGACTCCTTCTAGGCTGCTGGTTGCAGCACGATTAAGATAACGATTCATAGCATTGTGTTGACCCTGATGTAGCCCGGGCGTGTCCACGTAAATAATCTGGGTATTGCCTTCAGTTTTAATCCCCAAAAGGCGATGGCGGGTGGTTTGCGGTTTACGCGACGTAATGCTTAGCTTTTGCCCTAGCAAATGATTGAGCAAAGTTGATTTGCCCACATTAGGTCGACCTATAATAGCCACATAACCACAGTATCCTTCACTCGACATTTAAAATTCTCAAAGCTTTTGCTGCAGCGGACTGTTCTGCACGACGGCGGCTTTCGCCGCTGCCATAAGTCGGTTGCGCTAATCCGGACACGATACATTCCACTTCAAACTGTTGAGCGTGGGGAGTACCTCCGATGGCTAACACCCGATAAGCCGGCAGCGCTTGTTGTTGGGCTTGTAAATATTCTTGTAAACGGGTTTTGGGATCCTTAATTTTGCGCGGAGACAGCTTACTTAAATGTTTCTGCCAAAGTTGCAAAACCACTGATTGACAAGTCTTCATGCTGCTATCTAAATAGATGGCACCAAGAATGGCTTCTACGGCATCACCTAAAATGGAGGCGCGTTGTTCCCCACCGGTTTTTAATTCGCCTCCGCCCAGCCGTATATATTTTCCCAATTCAAGCTGTTGAGCGATTTTAACCAGCGTATCTCGTTTGACTAAATTGGCACGAAAACGTGTCAATTCGCCTTCACGGGCTTCCGGAAAACGCTCAAACAGCTCTTCTGCCATAATACAACTGAGCAGGGCGTCGCCTAAAAACTCTAAGCGTTCATTATTCGGTGTCCCCGCACTGCGGTGTGTCAGTGCGGTGATTAAATAGTGTTCTTGCTTAAAGCGGTAGGCTAAGGCTTGGCATAAACGGGTATAATCTTGCTTCAAGGGACTGTTATACTGTGTTCAAAATCAAAAAGGAGAGAGGCATTGCCGATAAGCGGCACAATTCGCGGATAAGTCACTGTCATTTCAAACCCTTCATCGGTTCTTTGAACCTCAACAACTTCGTCGTAGTTTCGAACATTGATCACATCGACATTCTGTGGAACCAAAGCGTTCAAAAAGACTGATCTGATTTTCTTATCCCTGACGGCTTCTTCTTCATTCAGTTCTTCGTGGACTTTATCCAAAGCGCCTGCTATAGCCTGGTTGTCCATGTAAACAGGAATCACTTTTATGATAATCATCACGGCAAAAAGGAGTATGACGACGGAAAAAACGAGCATCGTAACCCCTCCGCGTTGTTGATTTTTATTGATGTTCATGGCGTTGTGCCCTCTTTGGTTGTGGTATTCGGCGCCCAAGATAAATCTTGGACTCCAAAATACCTTAATTTAATGATATTAATTACTGAATATGTGTCCCTACTCGTTGCCAACTGATGCCGCCATTAGCCAAATCCCAATTCATCCAAATAAAAAATGCTTTGCCGATCAAATTTTCATCCGGCACAGTACCCCAATAACGACTATCCTTGCTGTTATCACGATTGTCACCTAGCACGAAATATTCATGCTCAGGAATGCTCCAGGATTTAATCGGTGCATGCGGCATTTTTTCTGGGCTGACTAAAATCGCGTGATCTGCCCCCGGCAGCTTTTCAGTGCGCTCTTCTCTTCCCGTCATATTACTGCCAGCACCTACGCCTATATATCTATCAAGCTGAATTTGGGTAACTGGCTCTTCATTGATATAAAGCATTTTATTGGCAAAGTGATATTCTACCAGATCGCCGGGCAAACCAACGACTCGTTTGATAAATGGGATGGACGGATCTTCGGGATAACGAAATACGACAACATCTCCACGTTGCGGCTCATCTATGTCTATCACTTTGCGATTAAGGACAGGTAGGCGGATTCCATAACTGAATTTATTGACTAGGATAAAGTCTCCAATCAATAAGGTTGGCATCATGGAGCCGGAGGGAATACGAAACGGTTCCACCAGAAATGAGCGCAGTAAGAGTACTATTACGAAGACTGGTAACAAGGAACGCGCTAAATCGACTAAAAACGGTACGTGTTCAGCGTCCCTACGCTGGGGCGCTAGAAAAATTTTATCATATAGCCAAATTAATCCGCTCGCGACGGTTAACGAGACTAAAATCGTTGCTAAATCCCAATTCATTTTTTTTCAGTTATCAGTTATATGTCAGGTGCAAGGTTAACTGTGCCGGACGTTTCAGATCACTCCGGTACGCAAGATTTAACGTTGCGGACGGGGTTGCAAACCCCGTCCGGCACAAAGACAAACCTGACAGGTGTCAAAAACCTGTCAGGTTAATTTTTACTGCGTGAGGGGCTCCAAATCCCCTACCTGCCAGGTTTTGGATACCTGGCAGGTCTGATTTGGAGGCTCAGGTCTTAAATTAAATTTAGGCGGCTATTTTTTTCCAACCTGTAATACAGCCAGAAACGCATCTTGGGGGATCGTTACCGCTCCCACTTTTTTCATGCGTTTCTTACCTTCTTTCTGTTTTTCAAGGAGTTTTCTTTTACGGGTTATATCTCCTCCGTAACATTTAGCCGTGACATTCTTGCGAAAGGCTTTCACGGTTTGGCGGGCAATAATATTTGAACCAATGGCTGCCTGTATTGCAATGTTAAACATTTGCCTTGGTATCACTTCCTTCATTTTTTTGACTAGTTCTTGACCCTGCGATTGACTTTTCTCTCGATGGAGTACGATGGAAAGAGCATCAACGCGCTCGCTATTGATGAGAACATCTAGCTTTACCAAGTCAGCCGCTTGAAAACGCAAAAATGTATAATCTAAAGAGGCGTAGCCACGACTGACCGATTTCAGTCGATCAAAAAAATCCAGCACCATCTCACTCAGCGGTAATTCATAAGTCAGCGTGATTTGTGAACCCGTATAGTGTAGCTTTTTCTGAACTCCCCGTTTTTCAATACAAAGTGTGATAACATTCCCTAAATAATCTTGCGGCAGTAGCATATTGGCTTCCACAATCGGTTCGCGCATTTCAGCAATCTGACTCGGTGGCGGCAGCTTAGCGGGATTGTCCACCATTAATATTTCACCGTCAGTCGTCAGGATTTCATAAATGACGGTGGGTGCTGTGGTAATCAAGTCTAATTCATATTCACGCTCCAAACGCTCTTGCACAATTTCCTTATGCAACATGCCCAAAAAACCGCAGCGAAAGCCAAAGCCTAAAGCTTGGGACGTTTCAGGTTCATAGTGTAAGGCGGCATCATTGAGTCGCAATTTCGCCAATGCCTCGCGCAAGGCTTCATAATCGTTGGCATCAACGGGAAACATGCCTGCAAACACGCGGGGTTGAATAGCTTGAAAGCCGGGTAAAGGTTGTGCAACCGCTTGGGCGACATCTGTCAATGTATCGCCTACCGGCGCACCCTCAATATCTTTGATGCCCGCCACCACAAATCCCACTTCTCCAGCTTCGAGTGCATCACGATCTTGTGGTTTTGGGGTAAAAATTCCCACTTTTTCCACTTGAACGCGCCGCCCGGTTGACATCACGAGGATTTTTTGTCGTTTGGACAATCTGCCCTGCATGACTCGCACTAAGGAGACTATCCCTAAGTAATTATCAAACCAAGAATCAATGATGAGTGCCTTCAAGGGTTCATCTGATTGTGCCTTGGGCGGCGGCGGTATGCGCTCTATTAAGGTTTCAAGTAGTTCCTCAACCCCAGCGCCGGTTTTCGCACTGACGCGCACCGCATTTTCTGCTTCAATCCCGATAATGTCTTCAATTTGTTGTATCACGCGCTCTGAATCGGCAGCCGGTAAATCAATTTTATTGAGTACCGGCACCACTTCAAGTCCCTGCTCAATGGCGGTGTAACAGTTGGCAACACTTTGGGCTTCCACCCCTTGCGCTGCATCAACCACCAACAGGGCACCCTCACAAGCTGCCAGTGAGCGTGAGACTTCATAAGAAAAATCTACATGACCGGGTGTATCAATGAAGTTGAGTTGGTAAGTCTGCCCATCCTTTGCTTGGTAATTCAGTGTCACACTTTGCGCTTTGATCGTGATGCCACGCTCGCGTTCTAAGTCCATTGAATCTAGGACTTGTTGCGACATTTCCCTTTCTGTCAATCCCCCGCAGAGTTGGATAAAACGATCTGCGAGGGTAGATTTGCCATGATCGATATGGGCAATAATCGAAAAATTGCGGATAGGCTTCATTCAGTTATCAGTTTTCAGTTATCAGTTATCAGTAAGCGGTACTGAAATATTCTAACAGTAAATCCTTATTCAGATGATAATGACAAATCTGCTACTTGATATGTGAGCAAATGTGATCGCTCACGGTTCAATTTGCGATTCATCCAAGCTAGTTGCTTCCAGAAGTACTTCTAGAAACAGAGCCATCTTGTCCCCGCACGTGAATTTCCGGTTAGCCCCCGGTATTTTAAATCATTATGCCAGAAGGCGTATGCCTTCACGCTCAATATTTATTGCCGCATTTAAATCACGATCAGCTTTAAAATCACATTTATCACAGTGATAAGTACGTTCTGACAATTTGATTTCGGTTTTTTTGTAACCACAACTTGAACACTTTTTTGAAGAAGGAAACCATCTTGAAACTGTCGAAATCCAATTTCCAAATAAAGTAGCCTTATACTCAATTTGTCGTTTAAATTCATAAAAACCCATATCACTTATTGCCTTTGCAAGCTTGTGATTCTTTAACATTCCTTTGACATTCAAATCCTCAAGGCAAACAACTTTGAAACTCTGACAAAGGTGATGAGTAAGTTTATGTAAACCATCATGACGAATACAACGAGTACGGTAATGGAGTCGCGCTATTTTCATTTTTTGCCGATTGTACCGTTTGGAACCTTTGGTACATTTCGCCAAATGTCGTTGTAATCGTGCCAAGCGACGGCTAAGTTTCTTTAAAGGCTTTCTACCTTCTATAGTTTCACCATTTGACAGAGTGGCTAAGTTCTTAACACCCAAATCTACACCTACAACATCAGCTTGGTTTTCACTGACTTTGACTGGTATTGTTTCCATATGGACACTTACACTTACAAACCACTTATCAGCCGTGCGAGAAACCGTTGCTGATAAAATCTTTCCAGAAAACCTAAGAGATTCTGTAAGCCTAACCCAACCCAACTTAGGAATTTTGATCCGGTTTTCAGAAAGCTTGAACTTGTCATTTGACAAGTAGAATGAGTCATGAACACCTTTTTTCTTAAAACGTGGGTATCCACCAATGTGTTTAAAAAAACGCTTAAAAGCTGTACCTAAATCACTAAAAGCTTGTTCTGCTGCACATTTGGTAACATTAAATACCCAAGGAAAGTCAACCTGTTTTATTGCGTTAAAAGCCGTTCTTACATATCTAGCAGTTGGCTTTTTACCTGCATCATACTGTTTTTTCCATTCTGCTAAACCAGTGGTATAAGCGAAGCGAGAGGTTCCACAAGCTTGCCTAAAATACTGTTCTTGTTTAACGGTTGGATTTTTTATCTGTATCTTGTGGCTTAACACTATCATCAACAGCCTGCCTTATAATTTGTTTATATTTACGTAATCCATACAATCTACATGAAAAAGTGTGAACAATAGAAATTAAATCTTGTGTCATTTCCTGTTCAGGAGATAAAGTTTCCTGATTCATTATGATTATTTGAGTTCCAGGTTTTTCACAAAAGTATTGAAACCATTCAAAACCAAATCTAACCAAACGATCTTTATGAGCGATGATCAATGTAGAAATTTCACCGGTTTCTACTAAATTCATTAGTTTCGTAAAATTTTTACGTTTATAATTGAGACCGCTGCCAATATCGTGAAGCCATTCATCTACGGCGAGACCCTGAGCTGTACAAAAGGTTTCAAGGGCTTGCCTTTGAGACTTCATATCGTTTTTTTGATTGGTACTCGAAACGCGATAGTATACAATGATCTTTTGTTGGGTTAGCGCATCTTTTTGAGCGATGCCCATGTATTCCAAATACTGATCGTGCGTGTAGTATCGCCGATTTGTCGCAGTCCTGTGTGCTTTCAATTTACCAAGCCGATCCCATTTTTGAAGTGTCTTAACGGATCGATTAATCAATTTGGCAAATTCATTTAACCGATATGTGCTCTTCATGGACACATTGTATCACATCTGCGAACATATTTAAGTACTAATAATTATCTCCCGCTCCCCTGCCGCTAAAACCGGGACTCGTTCACTATAACGTCGCTTGAGATAACTATCAGCATCAATATCCACGATATTTAAAGAAAAATAAAACTGCTGTTGAAACAGTTCTAATTGCAGTTTCATCTCATCACAAAGGTGACACCCTACTCGTGTGTAGAGTGTCAAGGCTGGTTTGGCGATCATTCTGCTAGAATCTTCAACCCCAAGAAGAGCGGAGAACCACCCCGATGTATCAGTACAGGCACCGTTGTCGCGCTCTGTTCACTGACGATTTTCTTGAAATGAGTGACGTTTTCGATATCGACGTTATTTATCATTATAATGACATCACCTTTGCGAATACCGGCCTTGTGTGCTGGTCCATCCCCAACATGCCGTACCAATATGCCACCCTCAAAGATGCCCAGTGCATCTCGTTTTTCGTCATCTAAATCGCTCACCGACAAGCCAAGGCGGCTGATGGTTGCTGACTGATTCCCTTGACGAGTGACTGCCAATTCAACGTCATCTTCAGATGGCAATTCACCAATGGTGACCTTCAATATCTCTTGTTTGCCTTGGCGTATCACCATGGTTTCAACGGTTGAGCCCACTTGAGTCTTACCAACGAGGGGTGGTAAATCAGCCGAGCGTTCTATTTGTTTTCCATCAAAATTGACAATAATATCACCCACTTGGAAATTAGCCGCCGCTGCTGGACTGTCGGACAAAACCTTAGCAACTAAAGCACCTTGGGGTTTTTCCATGCCAAATGATTCGGCCAATTCATGAGTAACATCTTGAATCAGTACACCCAGCCAGCCGCGTGAGACTTTGCCCTGTGTTTTTAACTGTTCAACCACATTTTTCATCACGTCAACCGGGATGGCAAATGATAAGCCCATAAATCCGCCTGTGCGACTATAGATTTGTGAATTGACTCCGACAACTTCGCCATCTAAGTTAAATAAGGGGCCTCCGGAATTACCGGGGTTAATCGCTACATCGGTTTGAATAAAGGGCACATAAGTATCATCAGGCAAACTTCTACCTTTCGCACTGACGATGCCTGCGGTGACTGAGTGCTCAAAGCCAAACGGTGATCCTATCGCTAATACCCATTCGCCGACTTTTAGTTCACTCGATGAACCGAGTTTGACCGTCGGCAGTTCTGTGGCGTCGACTTTCAGTAGGGCAATATCACTGCGTTTATCTACGCCAATCCTATCAGCCACAAATTCGCGGCGATCAGTTAAACGCACGATGATTTCTTCAGCATCATTAATGACATGCGTATTGGTGATCACATAGCCATCACTGGAGATGATAAATCCTGATCCGAGTGAAGTTGAGGGACGCTGCTCTTCAAACAATTCATTATTCTCGTCGAAAAAGCGACGGAAAAAATCGTGGAAAGGGCTGTCTTCGGGTATCTCTGGGATACCGCGTCGATGAGATTTGCTTTTCTTTTTGCCACTGGTGCTGATATTGACCACCGCTGGGCTATATTTTTCTACCAGTTTGGTAAAATCAGGCAATTGTTGCGCCGATAAGGGGGCTGACAATAAGCCAATAATTATCCAAACAGCAAATTTATATCTTGATAAATAGTGTTTCATGCTGATTCCTGTTTATAATTAAGCCAAGGCGATAAATCGCCTACAATACAACAGCCTGATAGCGTGTGTCTTCAGACATTTTGTCCGTCACTCGTTTAGCCCATTTCAAACCCGCCAACAATCCGAATAAACCCGCCAGCACGGTTAATATCTCAGACGGTGGCAATTGGGCGGACGTGACCAACATTTCATAGCCAATAGCAGCCGCGAACAGGCCAAGTATCGGCATCAAATATAAGGCCAATGAACTTTTAAGCAAGGCTTGCTCCTCTAAACCTATCACAACCTGATCCCCAACTTTCGCGCCCTTATGATTAAGGGCTTTCACTTGTCTCGCTTTTTGCCCAAGCAGCGCTGCCGTACCACAGCCCGCGCATTGACTACAATGATTACTGGTACCTTGGGTTTCTACAACCGCAAATTGATCATTGATCTCAACAACGATACCATGTTCTTTAAACATATTTGTGGTTTCCGGAGTCCAAGATTTATCTTGGACGTATCTTACTGATCAGGACATAACACACTATGACTCAACAAATCGACAATGATGTATTAATTATCGGCAGCGGTGCCGCCGGACTCAGCCTGGCCTTGGAATTGGCAGATCATGCCAAAGTTGTCATATTATCAAAAGCGGCCCTAGAAAGCGGCAACACCCAATATGCACAAGGTGGGATTTCAGCGGTACTCGGTGAAGATGACTCACTGGATTCGCATGTTGAAGATACGCTTAATGCCGGAGCGGGATTATGTGATCCCGATATTGTCAACTTCACCGTTTCACAGGGCCCTGAGCGGATTGCTTGGCTGATTAAACAAGGCATGCAATTTACTCAAGTTGCTGATTTGCAAGGTAATATTAATTATCACCTGACCCGTGAAGGCGGGCATAGTCATCGCCGCGTCATACATGCCGAAGATGCCACAGGGCGAGCTATCGTCTCAACTTTATCACCCAAAGTCAAAGCCCACCCAAATATCCGCCTGTTAGAATACCACATTGCAATTGACTTGATTACCGGCACCAAACTAGGCTTGTCTACACCACGATGTTTGGGGGCATATCTGTTAAATCTCAACACTGGGCAAGTCATTGCGATGCCTGCCCGTTTTGTAGTACTTGCCACTGGCGGAGCGGGAAAAGCCTATTTGTACACCAGTAACCCGGATGTGGCAACAGGCGATGGCATAGCAATGGCATGGCGTGCTGGCTGTCGCGTGGCTAATATGGAATTTATCCAATTTCATCCCACTTGTTTATATCATCCCGATGCCAAATCGTTTTTAATCAGCGAAGCCGTGCGCGGTGAAGGCGGTAAATTGTTATTACCTGATGGCAGCGCCTTTATGCAGCGTTTTGATCCGCGTACTGAGCTCGCCCCCCGCGACATTGTCGCACGCGCCATCGATCATGAAATGAAACGTTTAGGCTGCGATTGCGTTTTTCTCGATATCAGTCATAAACCCAAACAATTTATTGTCGAACATTTCCCCAATATTTATAATCACTGTCTCGCATTGGGGATTAATATGGCCAATCAAGCCATTCCGGTTGTCCCAGCGGCTCACTACACTTGTGGTGGCGTGATGACAGATCGCCATGGGCGTACCGATATCGCAGGACTATATGCTACAGGAGAAGTCGCATTTACTGGCTTACATGGTGCTAATCGTATGGCGAGCAATTCTTTGCTAGAATGTCTAGTCTTTGCCCATGCGGCAAGCCTCGATATTCTGGCCCAATTAAATGACATTCCGCCACCGCCGCCCTTGCCCACTTGGGACGAGAGCCGTGTCACGCATTCTGATGAAGAAATTGTGGTATCCCATAACTGGGACGAATTGCGCCGTTTTATGTGGGACTATGTTGGCATTGTGCGTACTACCAAACGTCTGCAACGCGCCAAACGCCGTGTTGATTTGTTGCACAGCGAGATCCAAGAATACTACAGCAATTTCCGTGTCACTAATGATTTGCTTGAATTACGCAACCTCACTCTTGTAGCAGATTTGATCATTCGCTCTGCACAACTTCGATATGAGAGCCGAGGATTACACTATACGCTTGATTATCCAAAAAACAGTGCTGTAGCACAAAATACAATACTCAGCCCATCCTTTAATTATTAGGTTAAGAAAAACCTGCGGGGAGACTAATACCCAGCAGGTTAATTTTTCGTTTAATTTACAACGATCTGCGGGGTATTGGTCACCCCGCTGGTCTGATTTTTAGGTTAAGAAAAACCTGCATGAGGAATTAACAAACATGTATAACTATAGTCCCTCTCCTACATTACTGGCAGATCGGATCATTCTTGTGACGGGTGCCGGAGATGGTATTGGTCGTGCCGCGGCAAAAAGTTTTGCCGCACACGGCGCGACAGTGATTTTACTGGGGCGCACCATCAAAAAATTAGAAGCCGTCTATGATGAAATTGAACAGGCTGGGCACCCACAACCCGCGATTTATCCGATGAATTTTGAAGGTGCCAGTCCTAATGATTATGAAAATCTTGCCAACACCTTGGAAACTGAATTTGGGCGGCTCAATGGTTTGCTACATAATGCAAGCCTGTTAGGGACACTCACACCGCTAGAACTCTATGAGATCAAGCAGTGGTATCAAGTTATGCAAGTCAATGTCAATGCCCCGTTTTTACTCACGAAGGCATGTTTAGGATTAATGAAACGCGCTCAGGATGCCTCCATTGTGTTTACATCCTCCACTGTTGGGCGCAAAGGACGGGCTTATTGGGGCGCATACTCGGTTTCAAAATTTGCGACAGAGGGAATGATGCAAATATTGGCCAATGAACTAGAAGCGAATAGCACTATTCGAGTTAATAGTCTCAACCCTGGGGCAACGCGCACTGCTATGCGGGCGGCTGCCTATCCGGGGGAAGAACCAATGAATTTACCGCAGGCAGAGGCGATTATGCCTTTGTATCTTTATTTAATGGGACCAGATAGTCGTGATATTAATGGTCAGGCATTGAATGCACAAGAATAGTAAGGGATTTTTAACGGAGCATCGGTGTCTAAAAAATCCGATTTTTTCAAAAAATCGGATTTTTAACGGGGTATCGGTGTCACAATTTGCGCTTTTGTCATTCCGAACACAGTGAGGAATCTAACGCCCATCCAAGAAGATTTCTCCTTGCGTCGAAATGACAACTTAAAGGAATTTCTCCTCGCGTCGAAATGAAAAGCTCAATTTATGACAGTGAACAGTTAATACTTAGAGGATTGTAGCAATTTTTTCAACATTTCATTAACTCGCCATTTGGCTATTTTCTTGAACTTATTGTCCAACATATAGCATTCCGCCTCAGTATGAGTCTCCCAAAATTCACAATTATTAACGGTTAATACGGACAGGCTTACACCATTATCCAGCCATAATTGTGGAATTTCCAGTGCCCTCTTTAATGACGAGGACAGGGTACCTGAGTAGCTTTTTCCATCTGTCAAATACAAAACACGATCAAACGCTTTCCCTTCTAATGCATTATCAACTTGCCTCAATTCATGCACAGATTTGAAACTCTCGCTGGCAAAAGCGAGCCCATTCACTTTGGTAACAATAGAATTCTGCCCCGTATTAGGGAGTTCGCGCAAGTCTTCACTGCGTATTAGGGTATTAATTTCTCCATTGCTACCAATCAACAAGATAGTAAGGGGAATTGTAGTCTGCGTTTTTTTCAAATCTAAAAGCCAATTCTTCAGTGTCTCCCGTATGAGATGTCCAATCCCACCCCTTCCCAAGTGCTCCGAGGGCGCAATAACCACTACCTTGCGTTTTCCTGCAAATTTCTTGGATGTGAACGATAAAGTCACATAGAAATTCTGCGTTTCTACGCGCTCCTTTCCCTCCGCACAATAGCTCAACTCTTCGTCGCCGCTGATGATCTTTGCCCAGCGTGGTTGCTTTTTAAGCGTCATGGGTTTAGATATAACAGATTCTCTATAAGGCAGCCACTCTTCAAGAGCATTTTGATTGACTTTGCAATCCAGTTCGCTCTCAAAAAAATGTACTTTGGTGTCTTTTGCAAACGGTAGCGCCTGATTATCGCTGAAGACTACGGGCCATTGAGTTAGAGGTTTCATATCTCTCTCTTGCACTTGGTAGTGACCATTGCCATCATTCTGTAATGACTCTAGTGCGATAAGTTTATAATCGCTAATCCGAAGCGTTTTAGCTTTTCTACACTTGAATTCGTATCTAGAATTATCTCTCTTTCCTTCTTCACATAGCCATCCTTGCTCGTCATAGAGCCACACCGATTGGGTCTCGGAAAACTTATTTGGCAAATTGATTTGGAGGGTATTGTCCAAAAAAAATACATAGTATCCAAGCAATAGGAACATGATAACAAAAAATAATAAGATATTATTCCTATCTCTCCAAATGAGCGATTTTTCATCTCTTCCTTTTTTAGAGAAAGAGAGTTGCTTTATATGTTCTAACACTTTGTCATAGTCTAGTTCTTCCTTTTGGCAAAGTCCTTCCAATGAATATCGTGGTTCTAGTGCCATATCTTCAACCGGGGGACCACTTAACAAGTGGTACTTGACTCTTTGCAAGTCATCATCCTGATATATCTGGAGCTTCATTTTTCCCTGAATATATTGTAAGAACTGCTTGGCAAAGTTCTGGTTAATAAACAGACCAAAACGTTGTTTATGAAAATTAAAACCCTCAAGGTGATTTTTTATCAAAGAAATCTTTTTATCCGCAGTGAACTGTTCCTTCGCCATTTCGCAGATACGATGCCACTTTCTAGGGGTATCCATCAAAATTGATGATTCCCACTTATTGCCCTTCTCATTGACAGTCGCAACGATAATGTGAACCAAGTGAAGTTGCAAATTAGACTCCCAATGCGCCACTGCAAGATAAGGATAATCATCTTTCAATAGCCCTTTTAACGCTCTCTCAACCATATTCCTAAAGAGCACTTCATCTAATGCGCCACGTTTTTCCGTAGATAACCATAGAGTCGCATGTACGAAAGGGATAGTGTTTAAAATAATTAACTCATTGAATTTTTCAACAAAATTATCTATCCATTTGACTATTTCCGACGGATTGCTATCAGGGGGAAGTTGTTCGGACCAAGGGTGACTCAAGATCAGGTTAACCCGCTCTCTGTTGACCATCTCGGGATATAACAAAGATTGAATGATCCCTGATAAGTATCGCCCTGAGTCTTCGTGCCAACGCTTATCCTGTTTAATCTCATGCTTAATATGAGGGTATTCTTTGTGTAGATTCATCAGGTTACCTATTAACTTTCAGAATTAACCTGCGGGGTTTTGGCAACCCCGCAGATTTGTCTTAACTTTCAGAACGTTTGCGGCGGCGACTACGGCGCACAAAAGTACTAGAACGGTTGCTATTGGGCAATTTTTTTGAAGTCTCCACCGAGCTTTTCATTTTATCAACAGAGGAATCAGACTCTATCTTTGCCTGTGAACGCCCTTTTGAGGTATTGCGTGAACGTTTTTGTGTCCCTGGCGATTTTTTGGGCCGCCTTTGCTTAGGCGAATCGGGCGGCGTTGGCTTCTGAACCTTTGACTCCTCTTGAGGAAACAATCGAGTCCAGAAACGTTTTATCAATCCTTGCCCTTCCGATTTTGAGACTAACACAGGCGGGGTAGTATGTACCACGCCTTTGACAGCTGGTTCTTCAGCCGATTCCAGTTTCGCAGGCGTCCTATAGCTCTCAACCACAGAATCTTCGGGCTTTGTTACAAGTTGATAACTCGCGTTGCCACTGTCGTGTTTATCATCCTGCCGCACACGTTGCACTTCATATCTAGGCGTTTCCATATTGGGATTGGGTATCAGCACAATATTGATTCGTTGCCGAGCCTCAATTTCCAATGTTGCCTGTCGTTTTTCATTAAACAAGTATGTTGCAACATCCACCGGCACTTGCGCGATGATTTTGCCGGTTTTGTCCTTCATCGCCTCCTCTTCCATTAAGCGCAGAATGGATAGCGACAAGGATTCTATACTACGAATGCTGCCTTGTCCATTGCAACGTGGACAAACTATCAGACTGGATTCGCCGAGTGAGGGACGCAAGCGTTGCCGCGACATTTCTAATAAACCAAATCGCGATATACGTCCGACTTGTACCCGCGCCCTATCCATTTTCAGCCCCTCTTTGAGGCGGTTTTCAACCTCACGCTGATTTTTATGACTGAGCATGTCGATAAAATCTATCACTACCAAACCGCCTACATCGCGCAGGCGTAATTGTCGGGTAATTTCATCAACCGCTTCCAAATTGGTATTGAGAGCGGTTTCTTCTATATCAACACCCTTTGTCGCACGCGCAGAGTTGATATCTATCGACAGCAAAGCCTCAGTATGGTCAAGTACAATGGCACCTCCAGAGGGTAATTTGACTTCGCGTTGAAAAGCCGACTCAATTTTGCTTTCAATTTGATAGCGCGTAAACAGCGGCACCTTGTCCTGATAAAGTTTGACCTTATTAACATGCTGCGGCATTATCTGCTGCATGAATTTGCTGGCTTCTTGGTAAATTTCCAGGTTATCAACGATAATTTCACTGATATCTTCGCGCAAATAATCGCGGATGGCACGGATGATCACATTACTTTCTTGATAGATCAAAATCGGTGCCGAGCACTGTTGGGCAGTGGTTTCTATGGCTTGCCATAATTGCAAGAGATATTCTAAATCCCATTTCAGTTCATCAACAGTTTTATTGACACCGGCTGTACGCAATATCAACCCCATACCGGTCGGTATTTCTAGGGCACTTAAAGCTTCTCTCGCTTCACTACGATCATCGCCTTCAATGCGGCGCGATACGCCACCCGCTCGCGGGTTATTGGGCATCAACACTAAATATCGCCCCGCTAAACTGATAAAAGTCGTCAAGGCAGCACCTTTGTTACCGCGTTCTTCCTTGTCTACTTGTACGATGATTTCTTGTCCTTCTTGGAGTACATCTTTGATGCTGCGGCGAGCCTGAGTATTTTCGACGGTTTCCTCAGAAACCCTTTCCGATTGGGGTTGAAAATAACTGCGGACAACGTCCTTGAGCGGCAAAAAGCCATGCCTTTCGGCACCAAATTCAATAAAAGCGGCTTCTAAACTGGGTTCTATGCGGGTGATTTTACCTTTGTAGATGTTAGATTTCGTTTGCTTGCGCCCTGCGGTTTCGATGTCAAAATTGTCTAATTTTTGTCCATCGACCATAGCGACACGCAACTCTTCTGGCTGAGTCGCGTTAATTAATATTCTCTTCATTCAAGTTAATCCTTATCCTCAGGTGATAGCGCTCAACCTTTCGTTGTCGGGAGCACTGCTATATCGTGTTCGGTTAGGCGGATCATAAGTTCTGTGATTCTATCGGTTGTCTGGTTGCTGTGTTATAATTTATACCATGAGTCTATCAACTTTCAAACAACGCCCTGTGACTATTCTGACAATTTCTGCGGATCACGCTGGGCAACGTATTGATAATTTTTTGCATACCCACCTCAAAGGTGTGCCAAGAAGTCATGTCTATCGGATATTGCGTACCGGCGAAGTGCGTATCAATAAAGGTCGTATTAAGCCAACCTACCGCTTGATGGAGGGCGATGTGTTGCGTCTGCCGCCTCTGCAATATCAACCGATCAGTCCAAACGTGCCAAGCGCAAATAGCCAAAAGGCTTTAGCAAACGCCATTTTGTACGAAGATGCCCATCTATTAATCATCAACAAACCGGCGGGCATGGCTGTGCATGGTGGCAGCGGCATTAACGGTGGCGTGATTGAGGCTTTGCGTGCTTTATTTCCTAACGCTCCTTACTTAGAGTTAGTACATCGTTTAGATCGTGAAACCTCTGGCTGCTTGATGATTGCAAAAAAACGTAGCATGTTACGGCGCTTGCATGATTTACTACGTCATGGTGGAATACATAAACAGTATCTCGCCTTGGTACAAGGGCATTGGAATCCACACATTAGTCGGGTAGAGGCTCCGTTGCGTAAAAATATTTTACAATCAGGAGAACGTGTTGTGCGTGTCAGTGCTAAGGGTAAATCCGCCGTCAGTCAGTTTAGCATTGTACAACAATTTACAACAACGACTTTGTTGCGTGTGTTGCCTTTGACGGGGCGCACTCATCAAATCCGTGTACATGCCGCCCATCAGGGGCATCCGATTGCCGGAGATAGCAAATATGGCGATGAGACGTTTAATAAACAAATGCGCCACGACAGCCTCAAGCGTTTATTTTTGCACGCTGAAAAATTGGACATTGCTCTACCAGAGATCAATTATTACCTTAGCACATGCGCCCCATTACCGGCTGCCTTGCAACAAGTTTTAAATCGCTTTAGATAGGGAGTTTGACGTTATACATGTCAGAAAAAAACTTTAAATTGTTAGTATTTGATTGGGATGGTACGCTGATGGATTCGGCACCCCGTATCGTCGCCAGTTTTCAGGCTGCTGTTACCGATTTGGGTATGGAAAAACGCAGCCCTGCACAAATTCGTCATATTATCGGTTTAGGCTTAGATACCGCAATTGCCACTTTATTTCCGGGCGCCTCAACACAACAATGTTTACGACTCGCCGAGCGTTATCGCTATCATTTTTTGGGCAATCATGCATTAGCGACTCCCTTATTTCCGGGGGTGGCTGAGATTTTGCATACTTTGCATGCGGCGGACTATTGGCTGGCGGTTGCGACTGGCAAAAGTCGCAAAGGACTTAACAGGGCTTTGGCTGAAAGTGGTTTAACAGATGTTTTTCATAGCACCCGCTCCGCTGATGAAACAAGCTCTAAACCAAACCCTCAAATGTTACAAGAAATCATGGATGAGTTGGGTATATTGCCCTCTGATACATTGATGATAGGCGATACCGAGTATGATTTACAAATGGCGCACAATGCCGGCGTCGCATCAGTGGCAGTCAGTTATGGTGTCCATGATAAGGCCCTGTTATTGGCCTGTAATCCATTAATTTGTATAGATAGCTTACCCGCTTTATCCGCGTGGTTACATTCTGCCTTGCACTAAGGAAATAAACATTATGTCTGAGACAAATTTAGATGATAACTGGGAACGCGATATATTAAGGCGTCTCGCCTTTGCTAGCATCAATGAACAGCGGCGAACCCGACGGTGGCGTATTTTTTTTATGCTATTGTTCTTTATATACTTGTTTGTTACCTTATTGCTATTCCTAGAGCCAGATTGGTTGAGCAGCGATGAGGATGGGGCTAATAAACATACCGCTCTTGTTGAAATACAAGGTGTCATTGCCGCCGACACTCAAGCCAATGCCGATCAAATCGTCACAAGCCTGCGTAGTGCATTTGAAGACGAAAAGACTGCGGGTGTGATTATCCGCATTAATAGCCCGGGCGGCAGTCCCGTGCAAGCCGGCTACATCAATGATGAAATTAGACGCTTGCGGGAAAAATATCCAAATATTCCGCTCTATGCCGTCGCAACAGACATGTGTACGTCTGGGGGCTACTATATCGCCGCTGCTGCCGATGAAATTTATGCGGATAAAGCTAGTATTGTCGGATCAATTGGGGTGTTAATGAACAGCTTTGGCTTTGTTGGTGCGATGGAAAAATTTGGCGTGGAACGCCGTTTGCTGACTGCTGGCGAACATAAAGGATTTTTAGATCCGTTTTCGCCTATGAAAAAAGAAGATCTTGCTCACATTCAAGGCGTACTTAAAGATGTCCATGATCAATTTATTACGCTGGTTAAACAAGGACGCGAAAGGAGTTTGAAAGAGAAAGGAAAGTTGGAGTTGTTAGACAATCCTGATCTGTTTACGGGGCTGCTATGGACTGGCGAGCAAGCGATGGAACTAGGCTTAGTGGATGCTTTGGGCAGCAGCAGCTATGTTGCTCGTGAAGTCATCAAAGCTGAAAAAATCAAGGATTTTACCTCTAAACAGAATTATTTAGATCGC
Source organism: Pseudomonadota bacterium (assembly GCA_039714115.1). Taxonomy (GTDB): domain Bacteria; phylum Pseudomonadota; class Gammaproteobacteria; order Beggiatoales; family Beggiatoaceae; genus Thiomargarita. The sequence continues at coordinate 34,098 of JBDLJY010000015.1, forward strand.
TTTGCAGAACGCTTGGGGGCTACGCTGGTTCAGCAATTCCAGCTTAATAGTGGGACTATTCAGTAGTCTTCCAAAATAAATTTTGGACTCCTAGAATCCAATGTTAACTCGTTTAATTGCGATTGCCGCCGGTGGCGCGATAGGCGCCGTGTTGCGCTTTTGGGGGGCCACCGCTATATATACAATCTTAGGCCGAGAATTTCCTTATGGTACCTTGGTTGTCAACGTCTTGGGATGCTTGCTAATGGGATTTTTATATATCTTCATGCTAGAGCGAATCGTCAGTATTGAATGGCGAGCCGCTTTATTGATAGGCTTACTGGGCGCGTTTACCACTTTTTCTACCTTTTCTTTAGAAACTCTGATCCTCATTGAGGACGGAGAACAAGCTAAAGCCTTACTGAATATATTTGTCAGTGTGTCGCTATGTTTGTTAGCGACTTGGTTGGGAATGCAGTTGGCAAGACAATTATGAAACAAATCACAATGGTACGAATTTACTTGACTGAAGCTGAGGGGCGAGTCAATAAATTGTTGAAATATCTACATGACGAGAGTAAAGTCAGCGGCGTGACGGTACTTAGAGGCATTAGCGGATTTGGTCAATCGGGTAAAGTCCATGCTGCCCATTTAGTAGACTTGTCTTTAGATTTGCCGGTGATTATAGAATTTTTTGATAGCCCAGAAAAAATAACCCAGATTTTATCCCATTTAAAAACCTTAGTTAAACCTAACCATATAGTGTATTGGCAGGCTCAATGCCATTAATTCTGATAACTGATAACTGATATGCTTGATCCACAACTTTTACGCCATCATTTGGATGAGGTTACGGAAAAATTAGCGCTGCGTGGTTTTGTTGTTGACCAGACTCGCTTGGCAGATTTGGAAGCTACCCGTAAACAATACCAAGTAGAAACTCAACAATTACAAAGTGAGCGCAATCGCAGTTCTAAAGCCATCGGCAAAGCTAAAGCCGTTGGTGAAGAAATCACGGCGTTGCTGGAAAGCGTCTCCAAAATCGGAGACGAACTCAAGGCCCGTGAAGCTCAATTAGAGGCCATTCAGGCACAATTGAATGATATTCTGATGGGGATGCCCAATATCCCCCATGAAAGTGTGCCCGTTGGGGGCGGCGAAGAAGATAATGTTGAAGTGCGCCGTTGGGGAACTCCTCGAACTTTTCAATTTTTCCATAAAGACCATGTGGACTTGGGTGCGGATTTAGGATTGCTTGATTTTAAAACCGCTACGAAAATTGCCGGTTCACGTTTTTCGTTGATGTTCGGTGCCTTGGCACGGCTGCACCGCGCATTAATTCAATTTATGCTAGATTTACATACGGAGGAGCACGGCTATGTTGAAGTCAATGTGCCCTACATGGTCAATGCCGATAGCCTACGGGGTACGGGGCAATTGCCTAAATTTGCAGAAGATTTGTTTCATATCTCCGAACCGGATTATTATCTGATACCCACCGCTGAAGTCCCTGTGACTAATATTGCCCGCAATATGATTTTGAAGGCAGATAATTTACCGGCGAAATTTGTCTCTCACACTCCCTGTTTTCGCAGTGAAGCGGGAAATTATGGCAAAGACACGCGGGGAATGATTCGCCAACATCAATTTGAAAAAGTTGAATTAGTACAGTTAGTTAAGCCTGTTCACTCTTACGCTGCTTTGGAGGAGTTGATGGGACAAGCGGAAACGGTGTTACAGCGTTTAGAATTGCCATATCGCGTCGTGAGTTTATGTACAAGAGATTTAGGCTTTTCCGCCGCAAAAACTTATGACTTAGAAGTGTGGCTACCGGGGCAACACAAATATCGGGAAATTTCTTCATGTAGTAATTATGAAGCTTTCCAAGCACGGCGCATGAAAGCCCGTTGGCGTCATCCTGATACTAAAAAACCGGTTTTATTACATACGTTGAATGGTTCGGGGTTGGCGGTTGGTCGCACTTTGGTTGCGATAATGGAAAACTATCAAGACGAGGGGGGGCGTATTGCTATTCCTAAAGTCTTGCAAAATTATATGGGCGGAAAAACTCATATTGAGAAGTAAGGATTAATATCAATGACAGAAAAAAACCTGTCGGCTGAAGACCGAATGACACTACGGAGCGGGATTGCGGCATTTGAATCTAAACAATTTGCTCGCGCCCACCAATTACTCTATCCGTTGGCTGAAGCAGACAACAGCCCTGAAGCACAATATCGCCTTGCTATCATGGCTCAAAATGGATTAGGCATGGTAGTCAATCAAAAGGAGGCAGAACGTTGGATGCGAGCGGCCGCTGAACAAGGATTTGATTTGGCGCAACATGGTTTAGGGTTTATGTACATGCAAGGCGAATGTGTCGAACCAGACGATATCCAAGCCCTTCACTGGTTTCGTTTAGCAGCGGAGCAAGGCTTGGCGGGGGCACAAGCGACTTTAGGGAGTTTGTACGAAGAAGGACGTGGCGTGGAAAAAGATTTAGAAGAAGCTAAACGCTGGTATGCTAAAGCCCAATGCGATTAAGTGCCGCCTCAAACTTAAAATATTTCGCAGCTGGACGGGGTTTGCAACCCCGTCCGTAACGTTTAAATTAATGGCACGCTGCTGGACGGGGTTTGCAACCCCGTCCGTAACGTTTAAATTAATGGCATTGATTTGTAGGGTGGATTAGCGCTGCGGAACGTAATCCACCAGATGCGTCTAAAAATGGTGGATTACGCTTGCGGGGTTTGGGATACCCCGTAGCTCTAAGTTATTTAGGGACAAGTCTAATGTTATTCCTTGCCACATTGCTTGCCCATTCTTCAATATCTGCTCTGTTAGCAATGCCCTCGATTTTTCCATCATCCCCAACACCGATCAGAACGGTTCCCCCAGTCGTATTGGAAAAAGCCACTAGTTCTCTGGCTAAGCTTTCAGGGCGCACCTCCACACGCTTGAACTCAAGTGCTACATTTTCGCCTTATTGAATCAGAGAATAAACTTTTTCAGAAGAAATCATCATTTTTTTCCAAATTTTTAAAACGAAAATGTTTATTGATACCGTTATAGATTAGCTTAATTGCCAGTCGCCCAAAATAAATTTTGGACTCCTGGTTCAATATTCCCTAGTCTGCTTTAATAATTTCATCAATCAAATTTTGAATATTTGGATATTGTGTTTTGAAAAACGTTTTAAGTTTATCAAAAGCTTGGTTTTCTACAACGAGGTCAGTTGTTTGGTTGTTTAATTCAGGTGTGCTTAAGTCATATTCTGAAAGAGCTTCCAAGTATTCTTGCCGGTTTTGGTTGTTTATTACTATGGGCAGGAAGCTATTTTTTAATAACTGAATATTGGCGAGCAATCGTGCCATACGTCCGTTGCCATCAAAAAATGGGTGAATGGAAGTGAAAGCCAAGTGCAATCTTGTATATGCGTTAAAGGCTTCTTCTTGTGTTCTCAGTTTGTTATAAGTGTTAAATTCTGCAACCCATAATTGCATTAAATATTCGATATGTTCAGGCTTGGGGTAACTTTGATAAATGAGCCGCTCATTTTGTTTGATATATCGTCCATTGGCTTCATTTTTCCATGCTCCAATTGGACTGTATATATCGAACACGACTTGAGTTTGCACTGCTTTGTGCAGATTAAAAATATCCGGTTTTTCTAGACTTTCTTTATCCAACAGATCGTAAACCAGATCAATGGCACGGGCATGACCAATAACTTCATTGTGTTCCTGAATAGACTTTCCTTTGACAGTCAAGCCATATTCAATGATGAACTGAGTATCTCCAAGACTAATAGTATTGCCTTCCAGAGCATTAGAAGTGTAAGTCCATTCAACTTTTAGCCTTGTGAGGAGTTCTTGTTGTTGAGTAGAGTTTAAACCCTCAAGGAATTTGAGATGTTTCATTAAGTACCTTTGTTGAATTAAGAGCATAGTTCCACCTTTCACCCCATAATGCCAGTCTCCAAAACCGGAAGAACCCTCGGCGCAAACGGTGCTAACATTCAATCATTTGTCGGTTTATCATACTGGCATTGAACGTTACGGAGCAGGTTGCAAACCTGCTCCTGCATCAATGCCATATCGTGCCGACAAACCTGACAGGTATCAAAAACATGTCAGGTTAATTTGTCCTTTAATTTACAACGACCTGCAATGTTTTGGATACCTGGCAGGTCTGATTTGAGGGCTTAACTTAATGGCATTGGCTCCTGCATAGAAAGGCAGTAGGTGAACGTCGGCTATATTGAGTAATTCATTAAGTTTTTCAAACTGTTGCAATTGCATAAATTTGATATGCGAGGATAAATCTAGTATTTTTTTGATATTTCATAAAATATCCAATTAATCGTATTAAAAACTCGTTGTAATTCTGTTGTGGCAGAAATAGATTTTGCATCTATGGCAAAAATACCATTGTCTAATTTTCCAAATTGCCAAAGGACACCCGTTGTCACAATGGCGTAACTGCTTGTTGCTCCAAGAAGAGAAGAGGCAACCATTTCTGCTAATGCTTGAGTCCAGCCTTCATCAAAATTATCTTTCTTCGCTTCTATAACACACAATGCCGGTCTTGCCATTGCTCCATATTTATTTCTTTTGGCAATTAAATAATCCGGTTCTCCGATCAATCCTTTTTCCTTGTCGACATTATAAGAAACATGTGACCAAACTTTTAACGGATAATTTTTTACCACAATATCTAAAATGGGGCGAATAATTGTCTCGCAAATAGCGTATTCACTAACATAATTTATTTTATCTCTTAAATTATTTTCTACTAGAGAAAATAATATATCTGAAATTTCCAATTTTTTTGTATCGACAAAAGTGGTTTCATCAGCTACTTCAATATCAAATTTTGTCGCTACTTCTGCAACTGAATTAAATGTACCATAAGCCATTTCGGTTTCCTTATTGATTTATTATCCAAGCAAAGCTAGTACAAGAAGGCGGAAGTTTATAAGAATAAAAGATGGTATTGGTTTATAAGTCTGCACCACTATCAACCAACATTTCTTCGGTTTGAGTGCTTTCATCATCCAGGTGAAATTTAACTGGATAGGTTGGAATCCAAAGGTGCCTTCTCAGACTTTTGATTCTAAAAGAAAGTAATCGTAAATTATAGAAGTTACGAGGTACTTTAAATAGAGAATAAGAGCCATTTTTATTATTAAAATGTGCGATAACATCCCGATAAGTGTTTGCAGAAAAGATAATTTTGTCATCTCGGATGGCAATCACTTTTCCAAGTAATTGAGGGTTAGAATAGAGTTCTTTTTGCCAAGCGGTTTTTAGGTGCATTTTTTTCATGTGCCTTTAAATTTATGCTTTATGGTTATGACGCAATTATTTGTTGTTAATAAATTCAATCATTTGTTTTTGAATATGCCGTCTTTGGGATGCGTACCAACCTCAAAAGGGCAGGTTATCAATAATCTGATTTTAAGTCAAGGAGATTTATCCTTGCGAAAAGTGATTAAACGTTGTCTCGAACGGAGTGAGAACCCTCCGCACAAAGGGACATGCTTAGGTTGCAAACCTGCTCCGGCAGAAAATCTGCCTTTGTCATATCAACTAGCCATCAACAACTATGAACTAGTGCAGGAGGGCGGAAATATCCATACCATTTGAGAAATCCGATTTTTTAAAAAAATCGGATTTCTTTCATTATAGGTTGTTCAAGTCTCGCGTCGAATCTAAAAACAACTACAGGGATTGTTTAGTTTTGTAGGGGCAATCCTTTATGGTTGCCCCCCTACATGATTATACCTTTCGTCATTTACTAGCGTTACCAGAGGTGCGACGGGAGAAATCTTGGAGCGGCTAGAGTAAAAATGACGCGCATGATACGTTGTTTTAATTTTACCCCCATTTTCAGTTCAGCTTCATTTTGACTCTTATATATATATAAGCGGAGCAAAGTCACTCGTGGTATGCTCAGTTTATCCAAAGAACTACAGGGATTGTTTATAAGAAAGGATAGGAGCGTGGTATGCTTTATTTCTGGATTGAAGGTGTTGAAGTATTGTTTGGCAAAGCTCGCTCAACAATCTCTTATCACAAGCGACAAAATAGTCTATTGCAATCCATTGATGAATAATAACCGATGTAGATAGTTGAATGGCATCTAAAGTACCTAAATTAGCTTTAGGTGCAATGCCTTCTAAAAGCTTTCAATTTTATATCTTTAATTCTAACACGCTTCATCACAGCAGAACGAAATTCAAGCCTTGAAATATCAGCAATCAAAAGAGTAAAACTATCAGAATGACGCTGTAAGGAATTAATCAGATTATTGGTGCTGGTTTCTTTATGGTAAAGTTTTACCACTGCACTGGTATCAAAAAACAAGTTCATGCAGTACCCCTTTCTTTGGCAATATTGAGTAATTCATTAAATTTTTCAATCGGTTGCAATGGCATAAATTTTATATTCTTGAGTTCATGCGCTTGATTCATCAAGTTTTCCCGCACCGCGCCATCACCACAGAGCACAAAAATGATACGTTTATTCTCCCGCAATCGCTTTGCCACTTCGATAATTAAGTCAAGTCCTTGTTTGACTCCCATATTTCCAGAATATAGGGCCACAAAATGGTCGGGAGACAAACTAAAATGGGCACCTAATGTGGTGCCCATTCTGTCAAGCGGAAAAATCGTGTGAGTATCAACCCAATTAGGAAATAAAAAGGTGTTTTCAGGTTTGACGCCTTTCATTTTAAGGCGTTCCATCATACGCTCTGAAATAGTCGAAACTCGATCAAAAGATCG
>JBDLJY010000016.1:0-37114 GCA_039714115.1 Pseudomonadota bacterium
CGCTGCCGGACGGGGTTTGCAACCCCGTCCGAAACGTTTTCTAAGCGGCTCTCTTTTGACCAGCGGGGTGTGGGCACATAGACGTATGTAGCAACTTGGGTTATTACTAACTTGAGGATCGAGAAATAGGAAATACTATGTTAAAAAAACATCACACATTGTCTCCTATCCCATTGTTCGCTTTACTATGGCCTTTAGCACAAGCAGCAACGAACAGCGCTGTCGTCACTAAAATTCCATCAGCGGTTTTATCCCAGCGGAACTGGGAAATTTGAACAATTTACAATTTCTCAGTCTGAACAGAAACCAACTCAGCGGTTCTATCCCCGCAGAAATGGGGAACTTGAGCCAGTTGGGGCATTTCCGGCTGGAAAACAACGCAGTTGACACAGCGACGAATGAACTGGAACCGCCAGAATAGGCAAATGCAGATCGAACGAAATCTTGGACTCCAAAATACCCGTTTGAAGCCTTCATCACTTGCCCGACAGCCAAACAGTTTTCTTATATGATATTATAAAAAGTGTACCTTGCACGTCACTTGACCAATAGGAGACTTCTATGGCAACAACTTTAAACCTTGAAGTTGATGATGAAATAACCTCCCAGTTGAAAACGGCAGCCAATCGCCTTGGTGTCAGTATCAAAGACTTAGTGATACAACTTATTCGTCAGGGTATTGGTTTATCATCTACAGCCTTTCTGCCTGTCTATGATGATTTAGACTCGCTGGCGGGAACTTGGACAGAAGAACAAGAGAAAGAGTTTTTATCGGCAGTGTCTGATTTTTCTCAAATAGAGGAGACATTATGGCACTAACGAAAGAGCTTGAACTGCTTGTCGATACGAATGCTTATGCCGCTTTTAAACGTGGACACCCGCAAGCGGTTGACGTTTTACGTCATGCAAAAACGATTGGCATGAGCAACGTCGTATTGGGTGAATTGTTAGCAGGCTTTGCCACTGGTAAAAAAGAGGTGGAGAATCAACAAGAATTAAATCAATTTTTAAAAACACCCCGCGTAGTAATCTTGACAATAGATGACACGACTGCCAGATATTATGCAAATATTTATAAGCAATTAAGAAATAAAGGGAAACCTATTCCCACGAATGATATGTGGATTGCTGCAACAGCATTACAACATGGCTTAGCTTTACTCACTTATGACAAACATTTCGCCAATGTAGATAACTTGTTGCACGGCCAACAGTTAAAAGACTTTTTCCCTCATTCTCTGGCATATTACCATAACAAATGTAGGGTGGATTACGCGCAGCTTACCACCCTACAATCATGGTTTATCATACTGGCATTGTCGCCAAGATTACGAAAGCTTTTTCTTCAACAACTCATTCACCTGCTTAGGATTCGCTTTACCCTTTGAAGCCTTCATCACTTGCCCGACAAAAAAGCCAAACAATTTTTCTTTCCCGTTGCGGTAGTCTTGCAATTGTTTAGGATTATTGGCTAAGGCATCATCAATGATATTTTCAATCGCGCCCGTATCAGTAACCTGTTTCCAACCATGATTATCAATAATGCTATCAGCATCGCCTTCGCCACTCCACATCGCCTCAAAAACTTGTTTAGCGATTTTGCCAGAAATCGTATTATCCGAAATACGGCGCAACATGCCCGCAAATTGGACCGCATTGACTTTTGACTCCCTAATGTCCAAATTGTTTTTATTGAGCAAAGCGGCTAAATCTCCCATCACCCAATTAGCACAAAGTTTCGCCTCGCTGCCGGAGACATTAACGGTTTCCTCAAAATAATCAGCAAGATCACGGCTGCTAGTCAAAACGCTGGCATCGTATCGAGAAAGACCATATTCCTGCATAAAGCGTTGTTTTTTATCATCGGGTAACTCAGGCAAATCCGCTTTGACTTCTTCTAAAAACCCGGGTTCAATCACCAACGGTAATAAATCTGGATCAGGAAAATAGCGGTAATCATTAGCTTCTTCCTTCGCTCGCATAGAGCGAGTTTCGTTTTTGTCCGCATCATATAAGCGAGTTTCTTGTACCACAGTGCCGCCGCTTTCTAATACATCAATTTGGCGTTCAATTTCAAAATTGATAGCACGCTCGACAAAGCGAAATGAGTTAAGATTTTTCAACTCAGCGCGAGTGCCAAATTCTTTTTGCCCTTCGGGGCGCACGGAGACGTTGGCATCACATCGAAATGAGCCTTCCTGCATGTTGCCATCGCAGATCTCTAAGTAGCGCACCAAAGAATGAAGTTTTTTCATATAAGCAATCGCCTCCTTGGGAGAGCGCATATCTGGCTCGGAGACGATTTCCAATAAAGGAGTTCCCGCTCTATTGAGATCAATGCCACTGAGTCCGTGAAAATCCTCATGCAAGGATTTGCCAGCATCTTCTTCTAAATGGGCGCGGGTGATGCCAATGGTTTTTTCCTCATCATCGACTTCAATTTGAAGTTGCCCCTTTTCGACTATCGGTAGCTCATATTGGCTAATTTGATAACCTTTGGGCAAGTCTGGATAAAAATAATTTTTTCGCGCAAAGACGGAGCGCGGCGCAACGGTGGCACCGATGGCGAGGCCAAGTTTAGCAGCCATACGCACCACTTTTTCATTGAGTACCGGCAATACGCCGGGTAAGCCTAAATCCACAGCGCAGGCTTGTGTATTGGGGGGCGCACCGTAAGCGGTTGAAGCGCAAGAGAAAATTTTACTTTGGGTAGCTAATTGGGCGTGAATTTCTAGGCCGATAACGACTTCCCATGCCATGTTTTGAACCTCTTTGATAAGACAGACCTACGGGGTTTGGGATACCCCATAGATTTGTCGTGAAAATTGCACCTCGCGTTTTTTACAACAAAACAAACTAAAATTTTGGCGGATTTTGTCGATGCCACTCAGAGCGTTGTTGATATTGATGGGCAACGTTCAATAACCGGGCTTCACTCAAATAATTGCCTATCAGTTGTAATCCGACGGGGCGTTGATTTACAAAACCTGCTGGTATGGATAAGCCCGGCAGGCCCGCTAAATTAACAGAAATAGTATTAATATCGGACAAATACATACTCACGGGATCATCGACTTTTTCACCTATTTTAAAGGCCGTTGTGGGTGAAGTTGGCCCTAAAATCACATCGACTTGTTTAAATGCCTCGGCGAAATCGTTACTGATGAGACGGCGAATTTGTTGAGCTTTTAGATAATAAGCATCATAATAACCCGCCGAGAGCGCATACGTGCCTATCATAATACGGCGTTTAACTTCAGCACCAAAGCCTTCGCCCCGTGAGCGTTTGTATAAATCTATCAAATCTTGGGGATTGTCACAGCGATGACCAAAGCGTACACCATCATAGCGCGATAAATTAGAGGAGCATTCTGCCGGAGCAATGATATAATAAATAGGTACAGATAAATGAGTATGGGGTAAATGGATTTCGTGCAGAGTTGCGCCGGCTTGCTCCAATTCTGACAGCGCCGTCTCTAACACCTTGCCCACTTCCGCGTTTAAGCCATCGCCAAAATATTCCTTGGGTAAACCGATTTTTAATCCAGCGAGACTATCGTTTAAATGCGCGGTATAATCTTCTCGCGGATGGTTTAGAGAGGTTGAATCGCGTTCGTCAAAGCCGGCCATCACGTTTAACAATAGAGCCACATCTTCCGCATTGTGCCCCAAGGGACCACCTTGGTCTAAACTGGACGCAAAGGCGATCATGCCATAGCGTGAGACAAGGCCATAAGTCGGTTTTAATCCCGTTATGCCACATAATGCTGCCGGTTGACGGATAGAGCCGCCCGTGTCTGTGCCCGTGGCAACAGGGGTGAGACGGGCAGCGACGGCTGCAGCAGAGCCACCTGATGAACCACCAGGTACTGCGTTCGTGTCCCAAGGATTTTTGACCGGGCCATAAAAACTGGTTTCATTAGAAGAGCCCATAGCAAATTCGTCCATGTTGGCTTTACCCAACATGACCATCCCCACTGCATGACATTTTTCTACGACAGTGGCATTATAGGGGGCAATAAAATTATCCAGCATTTTCGATCCGCAGGAAGTTTTAACGCCCTCAGAGCAAAATATATCTTTGTGGGCAAGTGGAATGCCCGTGAGTGGGCTGGCATTGCCCGACTGAAGGCGTTCATCCGCCGCTTGCGCTTGAGCGAGTGCAGTTTCAGCAGAAATAGTAATAAAACTGTTCAGCTGTGCATCTAGGCGTTCAATCCGTTCCAAAAAATAACGGGTCAATTCAACACTGGAGCATTCACGCATCAGTAAGGCATGAGAAAGTTCGGCAAGAGTTTTATTGTGCATATTAATATTGATTAATATAATAAGAGTTCAGAAATCAGTTAACTGATTACTCAATGACTTTCGGGACTAAATACAAGCCGGCTTCAACCTGCGGTGCTGTGGATTGAAAATGATCGCGCTGATTGGATTCAGACACCACATCGGGGCGTAGCCGTGCGACGGCATCAAGGGGGTGTGCCATTGGGGTTATGCCTGTTGTGTCAACACTATTCATCTGTTCAACAAAGGCTAGGATATCAGACAAATGATGTGTATAGAGTGGAATATCTTGCTCACTTAACGATATACGGGCTAAGTGGGCAATTTTTTCTACCTCTTCTTTTGGTAAAGACATTTTAAATCTCCATGCTGATTGTCAGGTCTTTGTTTAACGGAACATTCAGACTTCTAACCCCCTTTGATAAAGGAGTGAACGTTCAAATTATGTATGAGACGAATAATGCTATTATACAATATTTCAATAATTTATATTATGCCCAAGTGTACTTGTCAAAAGGTTTTAATAAACTTGTCCAAATGTGACAGGCTTGGTAGAGTTATTCAAGCAAACAAGTCAAAATATAGACTTTCAGAAAACGATATAGCAATGTTTGCCATTGAAAGCTCACATCATTTATCATTTATCACAGGATTGATTGAATTCCATGCTCAAAGCTTTACGCGGACTTTTTTCAAACGATTTGTCTATTGATTTAGGCACAGCTAATACGCTGATTTATGTTAAAGGAAAAGGCATTGTCCTTGATGAACCCTCAGTGGTAGCCGTTCGCCACTATGGGGGTGGTGACCGCACCAAAACTATCGCCGCCGTAGGTTTGGAAGCCAAAGAAATGATTGGCCGTACACCTGGCCATATCACTGCAATACGGCCTATGAAAGAAGGAGTCATTGCGGACTTTATGATTACTGAAAAAATGTTGCAGTATTTTATTAATAAAGTCCATGGTAGCACATTTTGGCATCCCTCGCCTCGGGTGTTAATATGTGTGCCCTGTAGTTCGACTCAAGTTGAGCGCCGGGCCATTCGTGAATCGGCGGCGGGGGCGGGGGCACGAGAAGTTTTTTTGATAGAGGAACCAATGGCAGCCGCAATCGGCGCGGGGATGCCAGTCAGTCAAGCCACGGGATCAATGGTACTTGATATTGGTGGCGGGACGACGGAAGTTGGTATTTTGTCTCTCAATGGTATCGTTTATTCAGAATCTATACGCACCGGTGGAGATCGCTTTGATGACGCGATTATGAGCTATGTACGTCGTCGCTATAGTACAATGATTGGTGAAGTGACGGCAGAGCGCATCAAGCAGGAAATCGGATCTGCCTATGCGAGTAAAGAGGAGCGCAAGAAAACGGTACGAGGGCGTAATTTAGCCGAAGGTATTCCCCGCAGCATTACCCTTAGCAGCCATGAAATCTTGGAATCTTTACAAGAGCCGTTGATGAATATTATTAGCACGGTCAAAATAGCGTTGGAGAAAATTCCGCCAGAGTTAGGCTCTGATGTCGCGGGGAAAGGTATAGTCTTGACCGGCGGCGGAGCCTTGCTGAAGGATCTTGACCGTTTGCTGATGGCGGAAACCGGGCTGCCAGTGATTCTCGCTGATGATCCGTTGACCTGTGTGGCTCGCGGTGGTGGTCGTGCGCTGGAGTTGATTGAAGAGCATGGGCCTGATATTTTGGCTTTGGAGACTGGTTAATTTAGACTTGTCCCCTTTTAGCTGCGTTTATGTTTAGGGGTGTGTGGGCACATAAACGCAGGTCTGGTTTTTTTTTTGGTTTATCATACTGGCATTGGTTTTAAAATAAAAAATGCTAAATATCAGAACAAGGAAAAAGGGGGTTTTTCATCGGCCCAAGCGACCGTTAAGCTTGCGATTGGTGATATTTGTGTTAGCCTCAATTGTTTTAATGATCGCAGATCATCGGGATTATTTGAAGACGGTGCGTACCCATTTATTGGGTTTGGTTTATCCCATTCAATATTTAGTGAATTTGCCGGTGAAAGCGAGTCAGTGGTTGTCTATGGCTACCAGTAACCGCTTGCAGTTGATTGATGAAATTGAAAGGCTGCGTGCGGAGAAACAGCAGTTGCAGGTGACTTTGCAAAAATTTGAGGACTTGAAGAGTGAAAATGAACGCTTGCGGCAGCTACTGGCTTCCCCACTGAAAGTGGGTGAACGGGTACAACTTGCTGAGGTGTTGGCAGTTGACTTAGAACACTCAAGACGTAAAATTGTGATTGATAAGGGAACAACTGATGGCGTGAGAGTTAATCAACCCGTGATAGATGCATTCGGTGTGATGGGGCAGGTAATCCGTGTTGGGTTGTTTTCTAGCACTGTCATGCTTATTACTGATTCCGAACATAAGTTGCCAGTGCAAGTGCTACGGACGGGGTTGCGTACTGTCGCTAAGGGAATGGGGGCGGTCAATCGGCTTTCGTTACTTAATATATCCAATACTGGACTCAATACGGGCATCAAAAAGAATGATTTAATTGTGACTTCTGGTACAGGTGATATATTTCCCCAAGGTTATCCGGTCGGTACAGTAATTGATGTGAGTCCTGATATAGGTCAGCCTCATGCATTGGTGCATGCGGAACCGAGAGCGGTTTTGGAACGTAATCGTGATGTTTTATTGCTGAAGAAGTCAGGTGAGTAGTAAACTATGAATTCAGATCGACATCGTGGCGGCTGGGTTATCGTTCTCAGTTTCGTTTTTAGCTTTATGTTAGTTGTCCTGCCAATGCCGGCTTGGATAAGTGCTTGGCGTCCAGATTGGGTAGCCATGGTTTTAATATACTGGTGTCTAGCGCTCCCAGAGCGGGTGGGCGTGGCGACCGGTTGGTTTGTTGGAATTGTCCATGATGTATTGAATGATACCTTGTTGGGACAACATGCCTTGGGGTTGGTTTTGATTGCCTATCTGAGTGTGAAATACCATCGGCAGGTGCGCTCATTTTCTGTGTGGCAACAAGCGATTGTGGTGTTTGGGTTGGTAGCCCTCAATCAATTACTCGGCATTTGGATACAGAGTCTTTTCGGCTCTCCACAAATGAGGGGGTCATTTATCTATCCTGCTTTTAGCAGTATGTTGCTGTGGCCTTGGTTATTTATGATATTGCGCGACAAGCGACGTGCTTATGGAGTCGATTGACATCGTGTAATCCACCCTATATGAGGCTTTTGAAACCAAATGTCATCAACACAATTCATACTCAAAGATGATACCCGCGAGGGTAAAATATTCAGCAACCGTGTGATAGTAGCATGGCTAATGATGCTAGTATTCTTATTGGTTATTGTGGGACGTCTGTTCTTTTTGCAAGTGATTAAATATAAAGATTACGACACCCTATCAAATGAGAATCGCATCACAATTTTGCCCCTGCCTCCGGCACGCGGATTGATTTATGATCGTAACGGCGTACTAATCGCTGAGAATCGAGTGTCTTATAGTTTAGAGCTCATCCCTGAACAGGTTAAAAACTTTGATTTGATGCTTCAAAAACTCCGGCAAATTCTCACCATAGAGGAAACTGATATTGCCAGCTTTGAAAAACAGTCGAAGCAACGTCGCCCTTTTCAAAGTATCCCCTTACGCTATCGGCTCACCGAAGATGAAGTTGCCCGCTTTTCTGTCCAGGAGCACAATTTTCAGGGTGTCAAAATCAAGAGTCATCTCAGTCGCTACTATCCCCTGGGTGCCACTGGTGTCCACGCCATCGGCTATGTAGGCAGAATCAATGAAAAAGAACTTGAAGACTTAAAGAAGTCCAAAGAGAAGCCCAATTATAGGGGCAGCAAGTATATAGGCAAAACTGGGGTAGAGGCTTACTACGAAACTGAGTTGCATGGCAAAACTGGCTTCCTACAGGTGGAAACCAACGTGCGTGGGAAGTTCGTCCGCATACTAGAACGCACTCCCTCTGTGCCCGGTAAAAACCTCTATCTCAATATAGACATCAATTTACAAAAGCATATCGAAGAACTGCTCGGAGAAGAGCGTGCCGCAGTTGTAGCTATTGAGCCGGAAAGCGGCGGCGTACTCGCCTTAGTCAGCACGCCCAACTATGATCCCAATCTCTTTGTCAACGGCATTGATGCAAAAACCTACTACGAGCTGCGCGATTCACCTGATCGTCCCCTGATCAATCGTGCCATACGTGGACAATACCCCCCCGGTTCCACAGTCAAAGCCTTTGTCGGTTTGGCGGGATTAGAATATGGCGTGAGAACGCGACATAATCGTACTTGGTGTCCGGGATCGTACAGTCTCAAAGGTAAAAGACACCGATACCGGGATTGGAAAAGAAGCGGACATGGTAGCATGGACTTGCACAGTGCTATAGAACAATCCTGTGATGTTTATTTTTACGCATTAGCCTATGATCTCGGCATAGATCGCCTACACGCTTTTATGATACGATTTGGTTTTGGCAAAAAAACCGGTATAGATATCCTTGGCGAAAAGGGCGGATTGATGCCTTCTAAGGAATGGAAACGCCGCGCTCGTGAAATACCTTGGTATCCCGGCGAAACCCTTATCACGGGTATTGGACAAGGCTTTATGCTCGCTACGCCTTTACAATTGGCCGTTGCCACGGCGACTTTGAGCAATCATGGAGAATTAAAACAACCCCGCGTTGTGTTTGCGAGAGATGATGCGATGCTCAATGAAATGACAGTTATACCGCCCTCTCATAAAACCACCATCACTCTCAAACACGAGAGCTATTGGGATAGGGCAATTGGCGGGATGAAAGCGGTGGTACATGGACGCAGAGGAACAGCCCGCCGTGTTGGGCACAGATCTCCCTATCTTTTTGCTGGCAAAACGGGCACGGCGCAAGTTCGAGCCATTCCTCAAGGTCAGAGATACGATCCAAGCAGTATCCCTAAAGAACACCATGATCATGCTTGGTTTGTCGCATTTGCTCCCTTAAATAGACCTCGTATCGCGGTGTCGGTGATTGTGGAAAATGGGGGCGGCGGTAGCAGAACGGCTGCACCCATTGCTAAAAAAGTGATAGATTATTATCTCTTAGAGAGATTCCCTTTACGTCTAGCGAGCAACCACAACATTCAATAACTCCCAAGATAAATCTTGGACTCCAAAATACTATTTCGGAGTCCAAGATTTATCTTGGACTGTGAATATGTTATGCAAAAAAATTGGAATAACAATCATTTATTACACTTAGATAAGCCTTTGCTGTTGGGTTTATTGTTGTTATCTGTCATAGGGTTAATCGTCCTATACAGTGCTGGTAATCAAAATGTCGATATGATGAACCGCCAAATGGTACACCTATTGATAGGATTTGGACTTATGCTAGGGATTGCACAATTCCGCACTCAACATATTATACCTTGGGTGCCGTGGTTGTACTTAGGCGGTGTCATGTTATTACTACTCGTCTTGCTGTTCGGCGAAAGCCGTAACGGTTCACAACGCTGGATATTTGGCTTTCAGCCTTCAGAAATAATGAAGCTCGCCGTTCCCATGATGGTAACCTGCTATTTAGCTGACAAACCTTTGCCTCCGACATGGCAGCGTTTATTGTTGGCAGCCTTGTTCATTATGATACCTGTGATTTTAATTGCCAAGCAGCCCGATTTAGGGACGGCATTATTGATTGGCTCATCTGGTCTGTTTGTGTTACTACTCGCTGGTATCAGTTGGCGCTTGGTGTTTGGAATTCTGGCACTGGGTGCTTCGTGTGTCCCAGTGCTGTGGAATTATGTTCTGCACGACTATCAAAAGGGACGGATACTCACTTTGTTGGACCCTGAAAGAGATCCATTAGGGGCCGGATATCACATCATTCAATCCAAAATTGCTATAGGTTCCGGTGGATTAGATGGAAAAGGCTGGCTCAATGGCACCCAGTCGATTCTACAGTTTTTACCAGAACGCAGCACCGATTTTATTTTTGCTGTTTATAGTGAAGAACTAGGCTTGGTGGGCGTGTTAGTATTACTAGTCATTTATTTTTTCATTCTATCGCGGGGCATGTATATTGCCACCCAAGCGCAAGATACCTTTGGCCGGCTCTTAGCAGGCAGCTTGGTATTGACTTTTTTTGTATATATATTTGTTAATATGGGCATGGTTTCCGGCATATTGCCAGTGGTGGGGGTTCCATTACCGCTCGTCAGTTACGGAGGAACTTCTGTAGTGACATTGATGGCCGGATTTGGATTGATTATGGCGGCACATACCCATCGGCGCTTTTTGTCCCGTTAGGTTCAATCATTTCTCAATGAAGCATTATACTCAACTCTGTCTCGGGCTACTACTTTGCAGTTGCAACGTCACAGCAGAAGTCGTCAGTCAAGAGACGTTTATTTTACAGATGGTCGAGCAGCATAGTTTTGATAAATCTTATTTGACTCAATTGCTTAACAAGGCTAAGGTCAAAAAAAGCATCCTCAAAGCCATGTCCCGTCCCTCCGGCAAAGCAAAACCTTGGTATGAATATCGGCAGATATTTCTCAAGGAGAAGCGTATCAATGGAGGTGTGAAATTTTGGCAACAAAATGCAAAAGCACTCAAGCAAGCAGAAGATACATATCGTGTACCCCCACAAATGATTGTCGCCATTATTGGAGTAGAAACCTTCTATGGCAAAAATAAGGGTAATTATCGAGTCCTTGACGCATTGACAACCTTGGCGTTTCACTACCCAAGACGCGCTGACTTTTTTCGACAGGAATTAGAACATTATCTATTACTGACACGCGATGAAGGGCTGAATCCATTAACCCAAAAAGGCTCTTATGCTGGCGCGATGGGAATAGGGCAATTTATGCCTAGCAGTTTCCGCAATTATGCCGTAGATTTCGATGAGGATGGCAAACGTAATATCTGGACAAATAACGTCGATGCCATAGGTAGCGTTGCCAACTATTTCCATCATTTTGGCTGGAAAACCGGAGAACTGGTGATTAAAGCTACCCAAGTACGTCCCAACGCAGTGGAGGGCTTACTGGCTTTGAATTTTAAACCTGAATATACGTTACAACAACTCAAGCAAATGGGATTAGTCTATCATGGTGACGAAATAGACAGCACCCCAAGCATGTTTATCGATTTAGAAACTGAAATCGGTACTGCCTATTGGGTGGGTTTCCAAAATTATTATGTGATTACTCGCTATAATCGCAGCAAACATTATGCTATGGCTGTTTATCAGTTAGCTCAGGAGATTGCTAACCGTTATGAACAAACCCGTTAATTTCTCCGTCTTATGCTTGATGTTAATCGGGGCTTGCACTACTGTGTCCCACGAGGATGCGACGGATACATGGACAACACAGCCGCCTGTCCCCCCATCGCAGACAGTGCTGGCACCCGTTCCCCCATCAGAGACACCGCCTGCCGTCCCCCCATCGCAGACAGTGCTGGCACCCGTTCCTCCATCGGAGACACCAGACAGCAGCGACTATGTGGCGCAAGGCAATGCTTCTTTGTACGGAATTGCCGCCCACGGGACCAAAACTGCCAGCGGTCAAATTTACGATCTATACGGCATGACGGCAGCACATGCAAGTTTGCCGCTATTGGCGCGGGTTAAAGTGAAAAATATCCGCACTGGCGACAGCGTGGTGGTGACAATCAATGATCGCCTTGACGACGAGCGCGTTTTGATTAAACTATCCTACTGGACGGCACGTCGTATCGGCTTGGACAAAAATTCATCGCAAGCCGTAGAAGTGCGTGGCTTAAATAAATAGGCGATAAATCGCCTACTACGAACCTTAAATAAATAGGCGATTTATCGCCTACCGTGACATGATAACTGAAATGAAAATATTAAGAACGCTACTATTCATTACCCTGCTATACCCAATCCTCACTGAAGCCCAGTTGACTCCAGTGCCCACCCCTCCAGAGATCAGTGCGCCTGCTTACATCCTACTAGACTTTCACAGCGGAAAAGTGATAATGGAAAAAGACGCTAATCAGCGTCTTGATCCAGCCAGCCTGACCAAATTGATGACCGCCTATTTAGTGTTTAAGGAACTGAAGGCGGGTGAGATTCAACTCACTGACACCGTTCTAATCAGCGAAAAAGCATGGCGTATGAGCGGATCAAAAATGTATATCGAAGTTGGTACCCGTGTCCCAGTAGAACTTTTACTCAAAGGCATGATCATTCAATCTGGTAACGATGCAAGCGTTGCCCTTGCCGAATTTGTCGCGGGGACAGAGGATGCTTTTGCGGCTTTGATGACTCAAGAAGCCCAACGCCTCGGCTTAACCAATACCCATTTCGCAAACAGTACAGGTCTCCCTGGTGAACAACACTACAGCACTGCCCATGATCTTGTGCGACTAGCGCGAGCCCTGGTCCACGATTTTCCAGAGTATTATCATTGGTATTCAGAGCTTGAATTTACCTATAACAATATCAAACAAGGCAATCGTAACGTGTTATTACGGCGCGATCCCAGCGTGGATGGGATAAAAACCGGTTACACCAAGGCCGCTGGTTACTGTCTGATCGCCTCCGCTAAGCGTGACAAAATGCGCTTGATTTCAGTTGTGATGGGTGCCGTTACTAAGAAAAAGCGGCACAATGATAGCGAAGAAATGCTTAACTACGGTTTTCACTTCTTTGATACCCACCTCCTATATCAAGCACAACAAGCCCTTGATACCGAAAGAGTATGGCAAGGCAACAAGGAGCAACTACAACTCGGACTAGAAAAACCCTTATATGTCACCGTGCCTAAAGGTCAATATAAAGAACTGAAGGCGACTTTATACATTGATAAACATATTATGGCACCTGTCGTGGCTGGCGAAACATACGGCACATTAAAAATTAGCCTCGCTAATCAAGCGATTTTAGAACGTCCCCTTGTTGCTCTCTCCTCCGT
Organism: Pseudomonadota bacterium; assembly: GCA_039714115.1. Classification (GTDB taxonomy): domain Bacteria; phylum Pseudomonadota; class Gammaproteobacteria; order Beggiatoales; family Beggiatoaceae; genus Thiomargarita. The sequence goes on from JBDLJY010000016.1 coordinate 13,200, forward strand.
TGAAGAGGGTAATCTTTGGAACAGGCTGATAGATTCCATTTTGCTCTTTTTTGTCAAACAACTATGATCGTTTATCTCAATGGTGAATTCTTGCCTCTCTCCGAGGCACGGATTCCAGTCCTAGATCGAGGCTTTATTTTCGGTGACGGTGTGTATGAGGTCATCCCTGTATATGCCGGTCGCCTTTTTAGGCTGCAAGAACATTTACAACGTTTAGACAATAGCCTAAAAGGCATCAAATTACAAAATCCATTGACCCATCAACAGTGGATCGAAATCTTGGAAACCCTAGTTGCTCGCAACAATGGGGGCGATCAGGCCGTTTACCTACAAATCACACGCGGCCCGGCAAAACGTGACCACAATTTTCCCGATCATATTGTGCCCACCGTCCTCATAATGAGTGAGCCCACCAGCCCTGCGCCCCCTTCTACCGGCGTGAAAGCTATCACATGTGCCGACACCCGCTGGCAACATTGCGATATCAAATCAATCGCTTTACTAGCTAACATCTTACTACGTCGGCAAGCGATTGAAGTCGGTGCGGCAGAGGCGATATTAATTCGTGACGGCTATGTCATGGAAGGGGCGGCGAGTAATGTATTTATCGTTGATGACGGCGTCGCTATCACGCCGCCCAAAAGCCAATTTATCTTACCGGGGATTACCCGCGATTTAACGCTTGAAGCCATGCAAGCCGCTCAACTCCCTTGTCGAGAAGCTTCGATCCACGTCGCTCAATTGCGCTCTGCGGAAGAAATTTGGCTCACGAGTTCCACCCGTGAAATTTTGCCCGTGATTAGGCTCGATGATAAAGCCGTCGGTAAGGGAAATCCTGGCCCGGTGTGGACACAAGTTTGGCAAATCTATCAAGATTATAAGCAGAATTTACGAACAAATGGCTAAATTCCACACTAATGATGATGATTTATTTGAATTTCCTTGCGAATTTCCGCTCAAAGTCATGGGAAAAGCTACGGAAGATTTTGATCTTTTAATTGTAGAAATTGTGCGCCGCCATTGCCATGATTTTAAAGATGGGGCGGTGAGAATGCGTAGCAGCAAGAGCGGTAAATATCTGTCAGTGACTGTCACCATTACTGCACAAAGCCGCGCACAATTGGATGCTTTATATACAGATTTGAGTCGCCATGAGCAGGTGATGATGGTATTGTAATGAGCCAAACGTTTTTTTTGAGAAATCCGATTTTTTGAAAAAATCGGATTTCTTTAAGTGAGGTTTGGACTGTGAGAAATCCGATTTTTTGAAAAAATCGGATTTCTTTAAGTGAATCACACGAATAAAGCAATACTTTTCCTAAGCTTTTTCATCGCGTTGCTCTCAATCTGACGAATCCGCTCCGCTGACACCTTATAATGATCAGCCAATGTTTGCAACGTAACCTTCTCCTCGCCCAACCAACGCTTTTTCAAAATATCTTGGCTGCGGGCATCAAGCTTTTGCAAGGCCTTGTACAATTGCCCCTGTCCATGATCTTTCCAATTTTGTCGTTCTACGACGATAGCAGGATCATAGCGATTATCCTCCAAATAACCCGCTGGGGAAAGTATTTCCGTTTCGTCATCCGCATCGCTAGGCGCCTCAAAGGGGATGTCATGCGTACCTAAGCGCGTTTCCATTTCTCGCACATCTTTGGTACTCACGCCTAAATCTTTGGCCACATTCTCAACCTCTGCCTGAGTCATCCAACCCAAGCGTTTTTTCGCACTACGCAAATTAAAAAATAATTTACGTTGAGATTTCGTCGTTGCCACCTTAACAATACGCCAATTGCGTAAAATATATTCATGGATTTCTGCACGTATCCAATGCACAGCAAACGAAACTAAGCGCACTCCCACAGTCGGATCAAAGCGTTTCACCGCCTTCATCAGACCGATATTGCCCTCTTGAATTAAATCTGATTGTGGGAGACCATATCCTCGATAGCTATGTGCTATGTGCATAACAAACCGTAGATGCGACATAACAAGTTTACGTGCTGCCTCAAGTTCATTGTCATCCCGCAAACGTTCTGCTAACTTGCGCTCTTGTTCTGGTGTGAGCATCGGAATAGCTTTAATGGCTTGGGCATAGCCTTCGATGCTTGCGCCCGGAACCGCTAGTTGCTTATTTAACGTCAGTGCGTATGGCATATTCATTTCTCCCCTGTATCTCAATGTTATGTTAATAATTTAGGAGTGACGCTTTGAAAAATGATTTTATCAATCAATGAGTTAAAAATAACTCTTTAAGTTAGAGCAAACTTTAAAAAATGTGACTAATAGTTTGAATTTATAAGTGAATTAATTTTTCAAGGCGTTAATTTTATTATTTTAGCATTCTTATTGCAACAAGACCTTCGCCAAATAAAATAAATATAATAGGGTTATTTTAACTATTAATATAAAATTCAAATACTTATGTTTTTTAGTGTTCCAACTCGCATAAATTTAAATTTAATTTATTTTCAATAAGTTATATTATTAATCCTCATTTGATAAGTTGATTTGGCGAAAGTCTTGTTGCAAGAATGCTTGTATGGATGACCTGATTTTATTTATTGTTTAATAATAGTTGACTCTAATAGTAGGGTATTAAAATGTCAAGCAATTTGTCCCCCTTAGGGATAAACCCTCAAGAGAACGACAAGGCTTAAATCAAATCCTTTTCCTTCTGATTTATCTTGGAAATTAAATTATGTCACAACGTATAAATGCGTTACAAAAATGGATACAAAGCCACTTGGGCAAGCCAGCCCCTCAGATAGTTCCCATCACAAATGATGCTAGTTTCCGTCGTTATTATCGGGTGGCTGTGGATGGCGATTCATATATCGTCATGGACGCGCCGCCGGACAAAGAAAATTGTCTCCCATTTATCGACATCGCCCAGCGATTACAAGCCAGTGGCTTAAATGCGCCAAAGATTGTGGCAAGTCATCCTGAGCAAGGCTTTTTACTTTTGACCGATTTAGGTTCACAATTGTATTTGCCTGCCCTGAATGAGGCGCAGGTTGATAGCCTATATGGTGATGCCTTAGATGCCTTAGTGCTGATGCAAAAACGCACCTCAAGTAAGGGATTACCTTTATATGATCATCGCCGGCTGCACAATGAAATGGATTTATTCACAAATTGGCTGCTAGGCAAACATTTAAACTTATCGTTGTCCACGGCGGAGCGAGCCCGTTTGGATTCCTGTTTTGAATTATTAAGCACCAATGCCTTATCGCAGCCCCAAGTTTTTGTCCACCGTGATTATCATTCACGTAATCTGATGATTGTTCCCCAGCATAACCCGGGGATTTTAGATTTTCAGGATGCAGTGAAAGGTCCCGTGACTTATGACCTCGTTTCATTATTGCGTGATTGCTATATTGTTTGGCCTCTTAAACGAGTTAAGGGATGGGCTGGGTGTTATTATACACAAGCACAACGGGCAGGTATATTAAAAAATGTCGATGAGGGGCAATTTTTTCAGTGGTTTGATTGGATGGGCATACAACGCCATTTAAAAGCCAGCGGCATTTTTGCCCGCCTATATCACCGAGACGGAAAATCGGGTTATCTTAAAGATATTCCTAGAACATTAAATTATATAGTCGAAGTCGGTGCTGACTATCCTGAGCTTGTTGCCCTACATGAATTGGTCAGCCAGCGAGTGCTGCCCGCTTGTCAACAACAATCAGCGGAGACAACATGCGAACCATGATTCTTGCGGCGGGGCGGGGTAAACGTATGCGCCCCCTAACGGATACCATCCCTAAACCTTTATTAAAAGTCGGTGGGCAATGTCTGATTGAATATCACATAAAACACTTAGTAGCAGCGGGCTTAACGGAAATTGTGATTAATCATGCTCACTTAGGTGAACAAATTGAACAGACTTTAGGTAATGGAGAACGTTACGGAGCACAGTTGCGCTACTCTCCTGAAGGCGTTGCCTTAGAAACTGGCGGCGGGATTTACAAAGCATTACCCTTACTAGGCAAGGAGCCATTTTTAGTCATCAATGGAGACATTTGGTGTGACTATCCCTTTAGCCAATTGCGTCGCTTGACAAGTTTAGCACATTTAATCTTAGTCAATAATCCCGATCATCATCCAAAAGGTGATTTTTGCCTTATCAATAATCGTGTTTATCAAGACGGTACACCACGCTTAACTTTCAGTGGCATCGGGATATATCACCCTGATTTATTTAAAGATTGCCAATCTGGGGCCTTTCCCCTTGCCCCTTTATTAATTAAAGCTATGCAGGCTGGGCAAGTCAGCGGCGAACTTTATCAAGGACAATGGATAGATGTAGGGACTCCTGAAAGATTGCAGCAGTTGGAACGGATGTTAGAATAATTTAGAAATAGGAGTCCAAGATTTATCTTGGACTTCTACCATTTTAGAGATGTATAAATAATTTTTCATAACAGCGTGAATATACCTAATATACTGACATTATTAAGAATTGCTTTGATTCCTGTGTTTGTAGGCGTGTTTTATCTGCCTTGGAGTTGGGCGAATGTATTAACCACCTTAGTTTTTGCCCTAGCGGCTATCACCGATTGGTTTGATGGTTATTTGGCAAGACGTTGGAATCAAACGTCGGCGTTTGGTGCTTTTTTGGATCCAGTCGCCGATAAGTTGATTGTAGCGGTTGCTTTGGTATTTTTGGTGCAAATCCATCCAAGCCCGTGGCTGGCAATCCCGGCGGCGGTCATTATTGGGCGAGAGATTACTATTTCTGCTTTGCGCGAATGGATGGCGGAGATTGGGCAACGGACTAAGGTAGCGGTGTCAATGGTTGGCAAGGTGAAAACGACGGCTCAAATGACGGCTTTGTTAATGTTGCTTTATGGGGAGCCGCTGTTAGGTTTGCCTATTTATAAGATAGGTTTTGTGTTGTTGTATGTTGCAGCGATATTAACTTTGTGGTCGATGATCGTTTACTTGCGGGCGGCAGTGCCGATTTTGTTGAGAAATGAGGAGAAATAAAGGAAATATAGGGGCAATCCCAATGCCAGTATGATAAACCCTCAAAAACGTTCTCAGAGGTGGGTGGGCAACGTCTTTTTGTTGCCCACCGTTTCGGGTCTTAATTATTCACCGCCCTGAAACAAATCGCCTGTCGAAATGACCTGTTTCGGCGAAGAAAAAAATGCCTTCACCCGGCTATCGACAATAACATCCTTGGGGCGCACTTGGCTTTTGAGTATCAAACCCTCTAGGGTTTTGCAGCGACTCAGCGCGACATAAAGTTGGCCATGTGCAAAAGCACCCCAGCCTAAATCTATAATCACTTTATCAAATTGTTTTCCTTGGCTTTTGTGGATAGTGATGGCCCAAGCCAGCTTGAGTGGGTATTGTGTAAATGAGCCAATCACCTCAGTTGTCACCATTTGAGTTTTTTCGTCAAATTTATACGACGGTATTTCCCATTTCACAGGTTTCACCGTGTAGGTTTTTTTATCTGGCGTTTCGACTTGGATTTCGTCTCTTTTGATTTTCTTGATTTGCCCCAAAGTACCATTAACCCAACGTCCTTCATTATCGTTTTTGACAAACATCACTTGTGCGCCTTCTTTGATAGATAAAACTAAATCCGTCGGGAAAGCGCCTTTGTCAAATTTGCCCTTGATTTCGCCTTCAAATTGGCGCTGGGGTTTGGACAATTTTTCTAACTGCGCCGTATTGATTTGTGAAGCGATATTGTTAGTCGTCGTTAGCGTGATGTAATAATCCTTGATGTCTAATTCAAACTGCGGTTGATAACGCTGATTAATCCGTTGTATTTCGCTATAAGCGGCTTGATTGTTACGGATGCTATTGAGCAATTGACGAAATTCTTGCTCTTTGTGGCGAAAAACCTTGGTCAGTTCTACATATTCTAGGGCAATTTCGTCAAATACCTTGGCACTGAAAAAGAAGGGACTTGAATAGGTGGTGCTAAATAATTTGGCTTCTTCATCACCAGAGACAACCGGGGGTAGTTGAAATAAGTCCCCAATAAAAATCATTTGAGCGCCGCCAAACGGTTTTTTGCGAGTTTTGCCATTCAAGCGCATAAAACGATCTATGACATCCATCAAGTCTGCTCTCACCATTGAGACTTCATCTATGATAATGGTGTCAACCGATTGATAAAGTTTGCGCCTTTTGGGCGACACCACTTTGATTTCATTATGATGAAGGGGGCGGGGCGGCAGTCTAAAAAAAGAATGTAGGGTGGAGCCACCTACGTTGAGAGCGGCAACGCCGGTGGGCGCGAGTACCACTATTTTTTTCTCGGTGTTTTCTTTAAAGTAAGAAAGCAAAGTGGATTTGCCCGTGCCGGCTTTTCCGGTGATAAAAACACAGTGGTTGGTGTCTTCCATTAAGTCATAAGCTTTGGCGAATTCGTCTGTAAATTCTAGCGCGTCATCAGGGGAGTCGCTTGTTTCATTTAAAGCCAGATCCCAACTCCGCACCGCCCATTCAGCCAGAGTTTTATCGAATCCTAAGTTGTCGTATAAGCGTTGCGTTAAACTGGACAATAAGGCGGTTTGAGTTAAGCCTTGTGGGGGATTTAATAAGTCAATGGCGACATTTTCACGGAGTGCATGGGTGAGCATGAAGACTTCGCGTTTGTATTTACCGTCACATTTGTCGCGTAGCAAGTTTTCAAACTTGTCGCTGTCATCACAGATGGCAGTGCCGTGATCGTTTATGATTTCACAAAGTATTTCTCTCATTTCAGTTATCAGTTATTAGTTATCAGTAGCCAGCGCCCAAGATAAATCTTGGACTCCGAGAAAGGTATTTAGGAGTCCAAGATTTATCTTGGACTCCGGACCAAAATACTAACTTTTACGCCGCACCCTCATCACATTAGCCAAACCATCAATTTTCGCCAAAGCACGGTTCAGTTGCTCAAGATTGCTCACCTCAAATGTAAAGCTCATATCAACACTATTATCAATCCTATTGGTACTCGTCTTACTGGCGAGAATGTTGAGTTTTTCATTGGCAGCAATTGAACAAATATCGCGCAATAATCCCGTCCGATCAAAACCAGTGAGCTGAATATCCACGGGATAAACAAAAGCTTGCTCCCTATCTGGCTGATTCCATTCAACTTCAATCAGGCGCTCATTAGCCTCTTCTTGCCAATGTAAGGCATTAGGACAGTCGCTGCGATGCACCATCACTCCTCGCCCTTTAGTGATGTAACCCACTATGGGATCATAAGGTACAGGTTGACAACAGCTCGCTGTCTGAGTCAATAAACCACCGACACCTTTGATATAGATACCGCCTTGAGGGCGAGAGGTTTCGGCAACAATTGGAAGAACTTTCTTTTTTTTCTGTAAAACTTCTTCTTTGAAGGTATTGGCAATCTGGCTGATTGTGGTGTCGCCCCGTCCCACTGAGGCTAAAAAATCGTCATCTGATTTAAATCGCAAATTTTGCGCTAATCGCTCAAGGTTATAGTCTCTGATATTCAATCGTCGTAAGGAGCGTTCTACTAAGTTTCGCCCTTCAGTGATATTTTTTTGAATATCTTGTTGTCTTAACCAGTGTCTAACCTTAATGCGAGATCTTGAAGTTTTCAGGTAGCCAGCCTGTGGAATTAGCCAATCGCGGGACGGTTTTTCCTCTTTTGTGGTCAAAATTTCAACCTGATCGCCACTTTTGAGTGTGTATGTCAGTGGTACAATGCGGTTATTGATTTTTGCACCGCGACAAGAATGTCCTAACTGAGTATGAATATGATAAGCAAAATCCAGCGGCGTTGCGCCTTGCTGCAAATCTATCACTTCTCCTCGCGGAGATAGCACATAAACGCGATCTTCAAAAATCTCTGACTTGAAACGGTCAATAAAATCGCCAGCTTCACCGTCTTCGTCTTTCCATTGTAGAATTTGCCGCAGCCAAGCGATTTTGTGTTCAAAACCATCGTCATGTTGACTGCCTTCTTCTTTATAACGCCAATGTGCCGCAACGCCGAGTTCCGCATGGTGGTGCATGGTATGAGTACGGATTTGCACCTCAAAAATTTTCTGATCTGCACCTATCACCGCTGTATGCAAGGATTGATAATCATTACTTTTCGGGTTGGCAATATAATCATCAAATTCTTGACTCAGAGGCTGCCATTGATTGTGAACAACACCGAGCGCCATATAGCATTCATTCACGCTATTAACCAATACTCGCAGCGCACGTACATCAAAAATTTCATCAAAATCAAGCCCTTTTTTTTGCATTTTCCGCCAAATGCTGTAAATATGCTTGGGGCGACCGGAAATTTCCGCCTTAATACCCGCCTCGGCAAGTGCGGCATCCAAGCGCTTTATCACTTGCTGAATATAATTTTCTCTATCAATACGCCGCTCATCTAAGAGTCGTGCCAATTTTTTGTACGTCTCTGGCTCCAAATAACGCAATGATAAATCTTCAAGTTCCCATTTGATTTGCCAGATACCCAGGCGGTTAGCGAGGGGAGCAAATAAATTTAAGGTTTCACGCGCTATGCGCCGTTGCTTGTCCGCCGGCTGATGACGTAGAACGCGCATATTATCCAAGCGATCGGCTAATTTGATAAATACAACCCGTATATCTTCAGCCATCGCCAGTAGCATTTTCCGCTGCCTTTCGATTTGGTGGTGGGTATTGCTTGTCTTATGCGAATTGTCGTTGAGTTCCTCAATAAATTTCATCTTGTCAACGCCATCGACTAAGCGCGTCACATGGTTGCCAAAGCGTTTTTGAATATCATCAAGCATGATTTGCTTATCTTCAACAACATCATGCAAAATGGCGGCAACGAGGACTTCTGTATCCATACCCAATTGTGCCAATGTGTTAGCAACGTTGACGACATGAATGAGAAAAGGTTCACCTGGTGCCCGCGTCTGGGATTGATGTACCTCTTTTGCCCAAATACAAGCCTCAATAATCGCTTGCTGTGAGGCAGCCGGGCGATCTTTGGTAATGCGTTCTATCCAAACCTTAGTATCCAGGATATCGCCGGTGCTGGATTTTGGAAGGTAATTTGTAGTACTGACCATTTTGCTCGCAACTTTTTTCACGTTAAAAACTCACGCGGATTGGAAGTTTTTCAAACTGTACGATTAATTTGCCCAAGATAAATCTTGGACTCCTTCTGTCTTCACTGTTTGAAGTTTTTTGTGTACAAAGTTGTCAGTGTACTGATATGCTTTATGCAATTCCTCCTTTCCTTGGTTGAGACAAGCATGAAATTTAATTGATAAAGCCATTTTTGTCAACACGTCCAAGATAAATCTTGGACTCCTATTTGGGATGAGATGAAAACGATACGCGAACAAATTATTGAACGGATTATTGCCCAGCTTGAAACTATCACCATCGCCAATGGTTATCACAACAATATTGGCGCTGGTCATGTTTATCGTCAGGAATCCGTTATTGAACGGGGGCAGACTCCCGCAGCTTCAGTATGGGAATTATCGGAAAGCCGCAAGCGCAATAGGTATGGCGGTACGGAGCGGCTATTGAGCGTCAAAGTCGAAGCCATTGTACAAGTTAATGAAAACAAACACCCGGCAACGGTTAGCAATGAATTACTGGGTGATATAGAAAAGGCACTCATTCTTTGTGACACAATAGTGGATGAATTGATTGATGATATTCAGGATATCGCGGCTGAAATTGCCCTGCCGCCTGTAACCCCTCCGGAGACGACTGCCTCGGTTGATTTTGAGATTAAGTACACCACTGAGTGGGGCGATCCTTATACTCCTGGGCAATCTACTTGAGGTTTAGAGCGTATGCTATACTTCATTGTTTTGTCAAAGTTTGCTCATGTCCCTAAACAATATAGAAGAAATTATCGCTGATATTCGGCAAGGTAAAATGGTCGTTCTTATGGATGATGAAGACCGAGAAAATGAAGGCGATTTAATCATGGCTGCTAGCCAGGTGCGGGCTGAAGATATTAACTTCATGGCACGTTATGGACGCGGCTTGATTTGTCTGACTTTGACCAAGGAGCGCTGTCGGCAATTGCAATTGCCACTGATGGTCAATGAGAATAACGCCGCGCACAGGACTAATTTTACCGTGTCTATTGAGGCGGCTAAAGGGGTGACGACTGGCATTTCAGCGGCTGATAGAGCCCTGACGATTCGTGCTGCTGTCGCACCTGATGCGAAACCGTCTGATTTGGTGCAACCAGGGCATATTTTTCCCTTGATGGCGCAACCGGGCGGAGTACTCAGACGCGCCGGGCATACCGAGGCGGGCTGTGATTTGGCGCGTTTAGCCGGATTAGAGCCGACGACTGTCATTGTGGAAATCCTTAATGAGGATGGCACTATGGCGCGTCGCCCAGATTTGGAAATGTTTGCAGAGCAGCATGAATTGAAAATCGGGACGATTGCCGATTTAATCCATTATCGTGTTGAGCATGAAAAAACGGTGGAGCGAGTGGCTACTTGCCATTGGCCTACCAAATTTGGTGACTTTCAACTGGTTGCGTATCAAGATAGAATTGATGATGTCATACATTTTGCTTTGGTCAAGGGTCAAATACAATCAAGTGAGCCCGTTTTGGTGCGGGTGCATATTCATAATGCTTTGTGTGATTTGACAGCGAGTGTGCGTGAAGAGTGCGGATGGCCTTTGCGTGATGCGCTCAGAAGAGTGGCAGACGAAGAATGTGGCATCGTGGTAATACTACATCAACCAGAAGATGGAAAGGCGCTCCTTAATCGGATTCGCTATTGTTGCCGTCAAGACAAAGGCGATGATTTACCAGGGCAACCCCCAACGCATGATTTACGCACTCACGGTTTGGGGGCGCAAATTTTGTCAGATTTGGGGGTACGCAAAATGCGGGTACTCAGTGCCCCGAAAAAAATGCATGCGCTTTCCGGTTTTGGACTGGAAGTCGTTGATTATATAATTAATGAGAGAAAAGAACAATGAGTGCAATCATTGAAGGGGATTTTGTCAATTGTGACGTGCCGTATGCTATCGTCGTGGCGCGGTTTAATAGTTTTGTGACGAAAAGTCTGCTTCAGGGTGCATTGGATACTTTGAAGCGGCATGGCGTGGCGGATGACAAAGTGACGGTGGTATGGGTGCCGGGGGCTTATGAGATGCCGTTGGTGACTCAACGTCTGGCTGCCACTAAAAAATATACGGCGATTATTGCTATTGGGGCGGTGATTCGTGGCGGTACGCCCCATTTTGATTATGTCGCGGGAGAATGTTCCAAAGGGCTGGCTACAGTGTCTCTGCAATATGATATTCCAGTCGCTTTTGGTGTGCTGACGGTTGATAGCATTGAGCAAGCGATTGAACGGGCGGGGACTAAAGCCGGCAATAAAGGGGCGGATGCTGCTTTGTCAGCGATTGAAATGGTCAGTTTATTCAGCAAATTAAAATGAAACAAAAATTTTCTCCCAAGGCTCGCTCCAAGGCTCGTCAGCGGGTATTGCAAGCTTTATATCAATGGCAATTGACTGGACAGGATAAGGATATTGAATTGATTTTACAGCAGTTTTTAGATGACGAAGAGATGCGTAAAGTCGATCTGTCCTATTTTGATAGCTTGCTGCGTAATATTCACCAAGTGGTTAATAAGTTGGATACGGCGTTTGCTCCGTTCTTGGATCGTAGCATCAGTCAACTTGATCCCATTGAACTTGCGATTTTGCGGATAGGCTGCTATGAGCTGAATTATTGCCCGGATCTTCCTTTTAAGGTTGTGATTAACGAGGCGGTGGAGTTGGCAAAGAAATTTGGGGCGGAAAAAAGTCACAAATATGTCAATGGTATTTTGGATAAACTTGCACGCCACAATTTAAAATAGGAGTCCAAGATTTATCTTGGACGTCCAAGATAAATCTTGGACTCCTACCATAAAGTGATGTTTTTATGATACGTTCTATTCTTCTAGTGTTGCTAGTTTGGTCACTGTTGTGGCTTGGTCAACGCTGGTATCAAAAATTTAAGCAAAATCAAGAAAATAAAAATAATAAGATAAGGCCACCGGCGAAAGCGCAGCATAATGTGATGGTGCGTTGTGACTATTGTGGTTTATATTTTCCTGAACAAGAGGCTCACCATGCTGGTAATGCTCGCTATTGTTGTGAAGCGCATGAACGAGCAGCCCAACTACCGCCTGCTTGAACGCTCCCAACAAGCTATGCCTGATTGGAAAGCACTTTATTTATTCAACCTGTATCGCTTCACGGTACCGACTGTCTTTGTCGCTTCTGTTCTTGCCGGGATTTATCCTACTTATTGGGGTCAGCTTGATGAGCGTTTATTTTTGGTGACGGGCTGCCTCTATTCTGGCTTTGCTATAACATGTTTCTTCGCTATAAAGCAACATTGGCTGCCCTTTAATGTCCAAGTGCTAGGACAATTTTGGTTCGATATTCTTGCCATCATGGTGTTAATGCATGCCAGTGGCGGCGTGAGCAGTGGTTTAGGCATGTTATTGGTGGTCGTGATTGCCGGGGGGAGTTTACTCACCGAAGGGCGGACAGCTTTTTTCTTTGCCGCTATCGCCAGTTTATCGGTGCTGGTTTATGTCAGCTTGGCTGATCTTTATTATTGGTTTTTATACACCAATTATACTCATGCAGGTATGCTGGGAATCAGCTTTTTTGCAACGGCATTTTTGGCGCATACCTTAGCACAGCGGGTTAAAGTGACTGAAGCAATCGCTGAGCGACGCGGAGTCCATTTGCAATATTTGGCGCAACTCAATGCCCAAATCGTGCAACATATCCAGTCAGGGATTGTGGTCATTGATATCGTGGCTCGAATTCGTTTTTTTAATGAGGCGGCACTACGTTTGTTAGGATTAAACGAGCAGGCTAGGGATCGGACTTTGAGCTCTGTTGCGCCAAAATTAGCCGAGCAGGTGATAAATTGGCAAAAAAGCCGTGGTTCGACTTCGCCCTTGTTTCGTCCAGCCGCTGGGGAAGTGGATGTGATTGCGACTTTTACTGAGTTGGGGGGCAATGTATTGATTATGCTGGAAGATGCTACTCTCACTGCTCAACGTGCCCAACAATTGAAATTAGCTTCATTAGGGCGTTTAACCGCCAGCATTGCCCATGAAATACGCAATCCGCTGGGGGCTATCAGTCATGCTGGGCAATTATTGGCAGAATCGCCCCACATTTCTCAAGAAGATAGCCGTTTAACCCAAATTATTGCTGACCATTCGCAGCGCGTGAATATTATTATCGAGAATGTGTTGCAATTGAGTCGGCGCTCGCCCGCAAATGCCCAGTGCTTTGATTTGCAGACTTGGTTAGAGTCTTGGCTTGATGATTTCATAATCCAACAGGGTTTAAGCACGTCTGATGTGGTCTTGCATAGCCATCATCATGCTTTGATGGTGTGTTTTGATCCGGAACAATTGTTTCAGGTAATATACAATTTGTGTGAAAATGGATTACGTTATAGCCAAGGTACGCCTTTACTTGAGTTGACAATCGGTGTGAGTGAAGAATCAAGCCGCCCTTATCTTGAGGTGCGAGATCATGGTCAAGGGATGACGGAAACAGTCAAAGCACAGATATTTGAGCCGTTTTTTACGACAGAATCCAAAGGTACAGGATTGGGATTATATCTTGCGAGAGAAATTTGCGATGCGAATCAAGCTTCTTTGCATTTATGGTCAAATTCTAGTGCCGGTTGTTGTTTTCGTATTTATTTTTCTTTGAACACTGATAACTAAAAATGTCGAAACCACTTTGCTTAGTTATAGATGACGAACCAGATATTCTTGAGTTGTTGGTTATGACCTTGAAACCTATGGGCATCACTTGTTATACCGCAGAAACCCTCGCTCAAGCTCAAGAATATTTGCTTGCATACCAGTTTGATTTGTGTTTGACGGATATGCGCTTACCAGATGGCAATGGCATAGAACTCGTCGCTACGTTCGGGAATGACACGCCCTTTGTGGTGATTACAGCGCATGGAAATATCGAATCAGCCGTTGCTGCCATGAAAGCGGGTGCATTTGATTTTATTGCTAAACCGGTCAATCTCCCAGATTTACGCAATCTTGTTACGACTGCCTTACAATTGAACTCCCATGCCCTGCCTGCCAAACCGAGTGAAGTTCTGCTATCCAAACTCATTGGTCGTTCTCAAGCCATGCAAACCGTCCGTGCTAAAATCGAAAAATTAGCACGCAGCCAAGCCCATGTCTATATCAAAGGCGAATCTGGCACCGGTAAAGAAGTAGTCGCTCGCATGATCCATGCTTTAGGGGCTCGCGCTAAGCAAGCTTTTATACCGGTTAATTGTGGGGCTATACCAACGGAACTCATGGAAAGCGAGTTTTTTGGACACAAAAAAGGAGCGCATTCGACTGCACATAACGATAAACAAGGACTTTTTCAGGCGGCTCAGGGGGGAACTTTGTTTCTTGATGAAATCGCGGAGTTACCGCTGCACATGCAAGTTAAGCTACTGCGGGCGATTCAGGAAAAACAAGTGCGCCCTATTGGTGCGGCAAAAGAAGTGCCTGTTGATGTCCGCATTCTGAGTGCGACGCACCGCAATTTAGCTGAATTAGTTAAACAAGGCAAGTTTAGACAAGATTTATTTTACCGTGTTAATGTCATTGAATTATACATCCCGCCCTTGCGTGATCGTCTCGAAGATATTCCTGATTTAATGGCAAAAATTTTGGCGAAGTTGAAGTCAAACAATACAACCGGTGAATACCAGCAACAAACCACAATATCAGATTGCGCCATGAAAGCATTAAAGGGATATAGCTTTCCCGGTAATGTGCGGGAATTAGAAAATATTCTTGAAGGTGCTATGGCTCTTTGCGAAAACAATACCATTAATGCTAAAGATTTGCAATTGCCAAAAGAAAAGGCGACTTTGCAGGGTAAAGCTGACTTTCGCAGCCACTTGGTAAACGTAGAAAGAGAAACAATTATGAATGCTTTGGCACAAACTCAAGGCAATAAAGCGAAAGCTGCTAAATTATTGTGCATCAGTTATAGTACTTTACGCTATCGTATACAAAAACACCAAATTGAATATAAATAATGCGAACCATAGAAGCAACGATTATAAATCCCTTAATGGGTAAAGAAATTCCTTTACCAAGCTATTCGACTGATGGCGCGGCGGGAATCGATTTACGCGCTTGCATCAGTGCTCCTTTGACTATTCAACCTAAGGAAACGAAGTTGATTGGTAGTGGCATCGCCATCAACATTCACGATCCTAAGCTTGCGGCGGTGTTATTGCCCCGTTCTGGTTTGGGGGTTAATCATGGTATCGTGTTAGGTAATCTGGTAGGCTTGATCGATTCTGATTATAGAAAGGAAATTAAGATCGCGGTTTGGAATCGGAGCAGTAAAGCTTTTACAATTAATCCGGGAGAGCGCCTATGCCAAATGCTCTTTGTCCCGATTGTCCAGGTGGAATTTAAGTGGGTAACGCATCTCGAAGATAATGGGCGTGACGGATTTGGTTCGACAGGATTAAGCTAATTTTAAAGTCGATAAGCTATGAAAGATAAACCCTTAGTGCTCGTCATTGATGATAGTCCTGTTAATCAGATTCTGTTGGTTAACATTTTGAAACTAAATAATTTTAGTGTTGTGTCCGCAGGAAATGGTGAAAGGGGCTTCGAGATTGCCAAAGAGTCTCCGCCTGATCTCATCCTATTAGATATCGCTATGCCCGGCTGGGATGGATACGAGACTTGTCGGCGCATGAAACAAGATGCCAGCTTGAAGAAAATTCCTATCCTATTTTTGTCAGCACTCGACGAGACTGAGAATAAAGTCCGTGCCTTACAAGCCGGTGGAGTAGATTACATTAGCAAACCTTTCCAAAAAGAGGAATTGCTGGCACGGGTACAAACTCATCTCGAACTCGCACATTTACGCCAAAACTTAGAACGCGACGTTGCCAATCAAACCGAAAAAATCCAATCGCTGTTGGAAGCTTTGCAACTTTCTTACGAAAAAGCCCAACAAGCTTCAATATTAAAAACAGAATTTCTACGCAACATCAGTCACGAATTTCTCACACCTTTAGCTATTATCAAAGGTATGACTGAAATACTGATAGAAGACAGTGTGTTGACTGAGGAACAGCAGAAGTGTGCTGAGACAGTGATGAAAGCCAGCCAGCAGTTAAATATCCTCATCACTAATGCGCTGACTTTTGCCGAGCAATTTCGAGGTGAAGATGAACTCGTCATCTGTGATTTTTATATCCCTGAAGTTGTGGCGCGTGTTTTAAAGAAGTTATCGGCGAATCTACAAGCCAAGGATTTGCAAGTCACCATCGAAATTGCTCAGTCGTTGCAGAGGCTTCTACGCGGTAATCCTGACGGAATCGAGAAGGTTTTGAGCAAGCTAGTAGATAACGCCATTAAGTTTACTGATCAAGGCGAAATTGTGATACGTGTGCAACCACTTGAGCAATGTGATGATAAAAGGCTGTGGATACTGTTTGAAGTTAGCGATACGGGCATAGGGATTGCTAAAGAAAAACAAGCTAAGTTGTTTGATATTTTTTATCAAGTTGATGGCTCATCAACACGGCTTTATGAGGGGATGGGGCTGGGGCTGGCTGTTGCGAAAATGTTTACTGAAAAAATGGGCGGACAAATAGGAGTAGAGAGTGTTTTAGATAAGAGTAGCACTTTTTGGTTTAAGGTGCTGGTGCCTAGTGCAGGAAAGTACCACCACCGCCATGAGCCTATCTCCACGGACTCTTAGGGCTAATGCCATATCGTTTTCTTAAATTCAGACCTGCGGGGAGACTAATACTCCGCAGGTCTGATAAATTATACTGGCGGCACGTTATTTTTTCAAGGCTTCAGATAAATGGGGCTTAATCGTTTGCAAT
Source organism: Pseudomonadota bacterium (assembly GCA_039714115.1). Taxonomy (GTDB): domain Bacteria; phylum Pseudomonadota; class Gammaproteobacteria; order Beggiatoales; family Beggiatoaceae; genus Thiomargarita. The sequence continues at coordinate 30,081 of JBDLJY010000016.1, forward strand.
ATTTCTTTGTGTACTTTCGGGCTAGCTGCCACAATATTGCCGGTGTTCAAATAGTCATTCCCTCCGCCAAAATCAGTGGAGAATCCGCCGGCTTCCTGAATTAATAAAACCCCGGCTGCCATATCCCATTTTTTTAAACCTAGTTCCCAAAAACCATCTAAACGTCCAGCAGCGACATAAGCTAAATCCAAGGCAGCAGAGCCAGCGCGACGGATATCTGAAACCAGAGGATATAAAGCCTTAAAAGTATTTAAATAAGTGTCTATATGCTCTTGCATTCTGAAAGGAAAGCCTGTGCCTAGCAAGGCGCCTTCTAAAGACATTAAGCTACTCACTCGTATGCGGCGATCATTGAGTAACGCGCCTTCGCCCCGCGATGCGGTGTATAATTCATCACGTAAGGGATCATAAATCACTGCTTGTTCTAAATAGCCATTATGTGTCAAGGCGATAGATACACTAAATTGTGGATTTCCATGTAAAAAATTAGTCGTGCCATCTAGTGGATCTATGATCCATTGATAATCATCGCCTTTTTGTGCGCCGCCTTCTTCAGCCAGAATGGCATGATTGGGATAGGCTTTACGCAGAATAGCAATGATAGTGGCTTCAGCTTGTCTATCAACTTCGCTCACAAAGTCGTTCTTGGCTTTGCTTTCTACATGTAAATCTTGGCGTTTTTCGATGGATCGGACAATCATGGTACCGGCGCGACGTGCCGCCCGTGTCGCAATATTGAGCATTGGTTGCATAATTAGTTATCTGTTATTTGTGAGTTGTTCCGTTCGTAGTAGGCGTCGCTCTTCACACAAAAATCCATCCTGACATCATTTTCATTGACATCATCTATTTTATCCACCGACTCAAAAAGTGATAAGCCTATTTTAATTATATCTTTTCGGCATTTTGGCAAAAATCTATCATAAAATCCTTTGCCATATCCGACTCTAAAACCTTGTTTATCAAAACATAATAAGGGCATTAAAATCATATCAATCGTGTCATCAGGACATTTTATGGCGTTAGTCGGTTCCGGGATGCCCCAGCTATTCTCTACTATTTTGGTATTGGTGTCCAGCACATAACTTTCCATGCTGTAAGTCTGAAAGTTACTTTTGGAAATAATAGGGGTTATATGTGAGTGATTTTGCCTTATTTCGTCAATGATAAGCCATGTGTTAATTTCATTTTGTCTCAGAATGGGCAAAAATATGTGTAGTTTCTTAATATTGCCCAAATCAAAATGCTTAAAAAATTGTTGGCTAATGGCTTGACTTTTTTCTTGTAAGCTATTTCGACTTAGATTCTTTCTTTTTGATAAAAACTGTTTTCTTAATTTGTCTTTATTCATATAAATATCCAGCTCAATGTGCAAGGTACGCCTTGCACTCCAGAGAACGTATTCCGGAGCGTACCTTGCACGAAATTATTTACGACTATTTTCTATCTCCAATCGCTATGAAAAAACGCCCCTCTCGGTTTATCCACCCGCTCATAAGTATGCGCCCCAAAATAATCCCGCTGCGCTTGCAACAAATTAGCGGGGAGCCGCTGACTCCGATAGCCATCATAAAAAGCCAAAGCGGAGGAAAACGCAGGCGTTGCTATCCCCAATTCAATGCCTATTATCACCGCCTTACGCCAGCCTCTCTCTGCCCGTTTAATCTCGCTGGCAAAAAAGTCATCCAACAACAAATTTTCAAGATCAGGATTTTTCTCAAAGGCTTGCTTGATATTGGCCAAAAATCGACTGCGAATAATGCAGCCGCCTCGCCACATCAGGGCAATATCCCCGTAACTCAAATTCCAACCGTATTCCTTGGCTGCCTCGCGCATTAACATATATCCTTGCGCGTAGGAAATAATCTTAGATGCGTAAAGGGCATCGTGAATGGCAGCGATAGCGGTTTTAGTGTCACCCTCAAAAGTCGGTTTGTCACTTCTAAAAATTTTAGCCGCTTTAACGCGCTCATCAAGGCGAGCGGATAAACAACGGGCAAATACCGCCTCGCTAATCAGTGTCAAAGGTACTCCTAAATCGAGGGCATCAACGCCTGTCCATTTGCCGGTTCCTTTTTGTCCCGCCCTGTCCAAAATTTTGTCTAGCAGCGGAGCACCGTCTTCGTCTTTGCTGCCTAAAATCTTGCTGGTTATTTCAATAAGATAAGAATCCAATACGCCTTTGTTCCACTGAGCAAAAACTTGTTGTAAGTGCTCAAGGGAAGCACCCACGCCTTCGTGCATGAGTTGGTAGGCTTCGGAGATGAGTTGCATGTCGCCATATTCAATGCCGTTGTGTACCATTTTGACGTAGTGCCCCGCGCCATTTTCGCCAACCCATTGACAGCAGGGCTGTCCGTCTACTTTAGCAGCGATGGCTTGCAAAATGGGTTTAACAAGTTGCCATGCTGCTGGATTGCCGCCGGGCATGACGGAGGGGCCATTGCGTGCGCCCTCTTCGCCGCCAGAAATGCCGGTGCCTAAGAAGTGAATGCCTTTTTTGGTTAATTCTTTGGTGCGGCGATTGGTGTCTATATATTGGGAATTGCCGCCGTCGATGATGACATCACCCGCTTCTAAATGGGGTGTGAGTTGATCGATAAATTTGTCAACGACGGGGCCGGCTTTAACCATGAGCATGATGGTTCGGGGTTTTTTGAGAGCCGCGACGAGTTCTTCAATGGAGTCGGCACCCACAATAGCCGTGTTTTTAGCAGAGCCATTTAAAAAGTCATTCATTTTGAGGGTGGTGCGATTGTAGACGACGACTTTAAAGCCATGATCATTCATGTTGAGGACTAAATTTTGGCCCATGACAGCTAAGCCAATCAGTCCTATGTCTGCTTGTGCCATATTGTTTATTTCCTAATTCGTTGTAGTCTTTTGAAAACGCCTAATATAAAAGGTTTTGCCATCGTATTCAGTTTCTAAAATTTTTCCTTGACGGCGCAGATTTTCAACAATATGCCAATCTGCCTGATTTTTCGACAGTAATTCGCGCACTGCCTCTTCGCGCATTGGATGAACAGCTGTGATACTTAGCAAGTCTTCGGCTGCATCACCGGTGGAGGCAAAGGCATTGCCTTCGTAGCCAGTCAGATATTCAATATTTGGCACTTTGCTGCTAACAATTTGATAAACGCGATTGAGTTCCTCTTCGCTAGGGGGACGGATAGAAGAAACTGCTGGCGGACGTGTGGGAATTAAAAAATAGGCTTTCTCTGGCTTGAGGCGCTGAAGAAAGTCGGCGATCCCGCTAGCCGCTTCTTTGCTAACATTGCGATTTTTGACTAGCATTGTTTCTGTTACCAGTGTCCCCGTATATTCTTTGGCAAATGTTAGCATCCCTTCCAAAATGGTGGGGAGTTTGAGACTGCTGTGTGGTATGTCGAGACGGCGCCAGATTTTTTCGTCAACGCTGTCCACTTTGAGGGATACCCAGTCGGCTTTTTTGAGCGTTTCTCGCACATCGTCGCGCCAAATCAGGGCTCCGTTAGTGATGATTGCAATTTTTATGCCCAAGGGGCGTAATTTGTCCATCGTCTCACCCAGATCAGCGTCCAGTGTTGGTTCTCCGTCTGGTACAAAGGAGAGATGGTCAATCGTTTCGCCCTGCGCTTGGAGTTGTGCTACGCGCTCTTTGACTAATCCAACGAGATAGTCAGCACCGTAAAAGTGGCGGCGTTTTATCTCCGTTTGCTCAGTTGGTCCAACTTGGCAGTAGGTACAATAATATGAACAGGATTTTGGGGGAATGTTGTTAATGCCAAGGCTGCGTCCTAAGCGTCTTGACGGGATGGGGCCGAAAATTTCCATAGTGTTTTTGATTTATATTTATTTGATTTGAACGTTGCGGACGGGGTTGCATTAAAAACCCCGTCCGGCACAGCGATCTGAGTTTAGCTATGGCATTGCTTAACGTCCCCGCAAAAACAAGCTATCTAATTCTTTCATGCTCAACTGCGTCCAAGTTGGACGACCATGATTGCATTGATTGCTGCGCTCCGTTTTTTCCATATCGCGCAATAAGGCATTCATCTCGCTTAAACTCAACTGCCGATTAGCACGCACTGATGTATGACACGCTAAAGTAGCTAAAATATCCTGCTTATGTTCTTGCAAACGGGAACTCACTCCAAAACGTAATAAGTCGGCTAACACATCGCGCACTAATACAGATATATTAGCGTCAGCTAACAGACTAGGCGCTTGGCGTACAACCAACGTTTCTAGCCCTGCACGGCTTATATCAAAACCTAGTTTATTAAATAATTCAATATGTTGCTCTGCTATATCCGCCTCACGTTCACTGACGGAGACGGTGATGGGGACAAGCAAAACTTGGGCACTGAGTTTGTCCGCCGATTTCATCCGCTCATAAGTAATGCGCTCATGGGCGGCGTGCATATCCACTAATACAAGTCCATCGGCATTTTCAGCCAAAATATATACGCCATGCAATTGGGCTAAGGCATAACCTAAAGGCGGGGTAGGCGCAGAGGTTGTTTTATTATCATTAGAAATGTCTTGCAACAAGTCTTCTGGTAATAGCGGCGCCTGCAACGCTTGATATGTTTGCCTAGTTTCGTGGATGGCGGAGGCGGAGGGATGTTCTATTTTATACTGTACAATAGGTTTCGGATCGGTTGGCGACAAGGGTGTCGCAGTGGATTGTTGCCCCCTAGTGCCAAGCGGGGGGGCAGAAGGTGGCCCAACTTTGCTAGGAGATGTCTGGGCAAGGCGATTTTGCAGTGTGTGTACCAAGAAATTATGTATTTGTCCACTTTGCGAAAAACGCACTTCACTCTTAGTAGGATGTACATTAACATCAATCTCGCTAGGGTCAATCTTGAAATACAATACATAACTCGGATGGCGACCAGAATATAATACATCTTCATAAGCTTGGCGTATCGCATGATTGATGAATTTGTCGCGGATCAGGCGCCCGTTCACAAAAAAATATTGCATATCCGGCTGGCTGCGCGAATAAGTCGGTTGCGTAATCCAGCCAGACAGTTGCATTTCTCCTGAGTCTTCATTGATATTCAAGACATGCTGAACAAATTCTGGGCCACATAATCTGGCAACCCGTTGTAATTGTTCATCTTCATTCTGTGCCACCTTTAAGGCCATTAAAGTTTTATGGTTATGCGTGAGCTTAAAAGTGACATTAAAACGACTGAGGGCAAGACGTTTAATCGTTTCATGCACATGACCGAATTCGGTTTTTTCGGTGCGTAAAAATTTGCGCCGTGCCGGTGTATTATAAAATAAGTCGCGTATTTCTAGGGTTGTACCGATAGGGTGGGCTGTGGGCTCCAGTGGGCTGGGCTTTTCTTGTCCATTTAAACGAATGCAATGCCCGACTTCATCGCTATAAAAACGCGAACTCAAGGATAATCTGGAAATAGAGGCAATACTAGAAAGGGCTTCGCCGCGAAATCCTAAACTATTGATGCGCTCTAAGTCATCCAAATTTCTAATTTTACTGGTATAGTGTCGATTGAGTGCTAACAATAATTCGTCATGGCGGATACCAAAACCGTTGTCACGCACTCGTATTAAGGCAATCCCGCCTTGTTCAATATCGATGTCGATATTGTCAGCTTTCGCGTCTAAGCTATTTTCTAATAATTCTTTGACTACTGATGCGGGGCGCTCAACGACTTCGCCAGCGGCGATTTGATTAGCTACCAGTGAGGGTAGCGGATGGATAGATGGAATATTTTGATGGGTCATTTTGATAGTCGCTCGCGTAGATTTATCTTGGACGTCCAAACTAAAGTTTGGACTCCTATTTTTGGGCTATAATAACAGAAATATATTTTTCTGTTAATAGATTATCTTTAGGTGCAAGCATTTTCAATCAAACCATAAATAAAATTGATAATAATAACATGAAAATTTTATACTGTACAATGAATGAAGTACTGAGAATAGGAGATAAAAATGAACCGCTTAAAAAAAATTCGCATTCAAGGCTTTAAATCTATTGTTGACCAAGAATTTGAACCGGGGCAAGTGAATGTTTTAATTGGGGCTAATGGTAGCGGTAAAACTTCCCTGTTGGAGGCTATCGGGATGCTGAGTGCTGCAACTAGCGGCACGGTAGATGATGAATCTTTGCAGCGGCGTGGTGTACGTTTAGGCATTCCACAATTATATAAATCATCTTTTAAAGATATCAATGCCGAGCATATTGGTTTATCTATGCAGTATGGCAATACTGATGAAATGTGGCATTACTCAGTAGAATTAGGCAATCCTAACGAGAATCCAGAACTGGCTTGGATTTATCATAAAGAAAGCTTGAATGTTAATAACAAACTAATTTTACAACATAAAAACAACCAAGTTGACATTTATGGATTAGGTGGGATTAAACTTGCGGTTTCGCAAACCGAAAACACCAGCGGAAATTTGTTTTTATAATTTTTAAGACATTTGAAATCTTATGCGATTTATGCACCGTCCACACCCATGCTCTGTGATGTTGTCACCGATACGAGGACCTCTTCTACCCGCTTTCCACTTGGACTCTCTGGCAATCGACTCGCTGAGGCTATGCAGCCTCTCATAGATGTCGAGAATGAAACTTATGGTCATTTGGATTTGGATGAGGTGCTAGATTTGCTAGATTGGATAGACAGTATCGCAGTGGTGCCACCGAATGCTGAAATTTTCTCACCTCATGTCTCCCGATTACAAAAAGTGCTTCGCTTTACAGATTTCTTGATGCGAAAAGATAATAATCGGTTTACGGCTTATGATGCCAGTGAGGGTAGTCTTTATGTCTTCTTTCTATTGACGTTAGCGATGCACCCTGACGCGCCGCGCATTTTTGCGGTAGAGAATTTTGACCAAGCCTTGCACCCACGTTTGGCACGCGCTCTCGCTAGAGCATTCTGTCAAGCGATTTTAGGTAATTCCCGTCAACCGATAGCTTTTTTGACGACTCATAATCCTTTAGTTTTGGATGGCATTAATCTTCGTGATGATAGAGTGCGTTTGTTTGCTGTGGCTCGTAATAG
>JBDLJY010000017.1:0-35859 GCA_039714115.1 Pseudomonadota bacterium
TCGCACAAATCATTGTTTTTCTTAGATTCTATAATTTTAGCCCTGATTTCCAGTGAGGCTTATTGAATATTCGTTGTTAAACATTAGTTGTACTCAGTCTCGCGCTGATGAGTCAATGCCGAGGGTTATTAATTTAGACTCATCTCTTATTAATAGAGTTGTTAGGCGATGTTTCGGGAAACATTGAATGGCATTTGAATTGTCAATATTACTCCGTTCTTATTATATATAAGAGTATACACTGAAAGATTCGTCCATGAAACGAAGTAACGAGCGGAGCGAGATCATCTGAATTTGAGTTAGAGAGCACGCTTTAAACTAAGAAAAAAGGGGCAGCCGAGCACACCTAATCCCTCACGGGGGCAACCACAAAGGATTGCCCCTACGATGGTTGCCCCTTTTTTCTAAGTTGAAATCGCACAAACTAACTCAAATTTTATTTAACTTAAATCAATAATCTATTATTAGATTAAGCAATTTTACGGCTATTTGAAAATCAATACGAGGCTTTGAGCGATTTGATGGCTATTTAAGAATTGGTTTAATTTAGCCTCCTCTCTTATTAATGATTAAGCGTTTTGACGGTTATTTTAAAAGGAGAACATGAGACAGCTCAAAGCCCCATTTTTATTGACTTGCGCCATTTTGCCCTCGATTCTAAAATAACCGTCAAAACGCTCAAAGCCCCGTATTGACTGGCGATGTATTATTCTCTCGCTCCCACGCTCAGCGCCAATGCCATTAAGTTAAACGAAGGTAGCGTATCCACCTTATCCGTTGAAATAATCAGGTGGATACGCTACATGTATATCCTTAACTTAATGGCATTGAGCGTCAGCAGGTGCTCCGCTAAAAAACACAGTACAACGGATTTACGAAAATAACGGGTTAGGATATTTAAACCCCTTGCCAGTCAGGCTTTAATTATAGAATCGATTTAGCGGGGCAAAGCTTAGAGCTTACACTGAGAGATATTTTAACTAAAGAAGTCGGAGAGTCTTTATTCTATATTAATGATTAATCGCTTGAGCGTTTTGATAGCTATTTTAAAATAGAGGGCAAAATGACACAAGTCAATAAAAATGGGGCTTGAGCGTTTTGAGGGCTATTTTGAAATCAAGGGCAAAATGGCACAAGTCAATAAAAATGGGGCTTTGAGTATTTTAATGGCTATTTTAAAATAGAGGGCAAAACGATACAAGTCAATAAATACGGGGCTCAGCTTAATTTAAACTCATCTCTTATTAGACTTCTAGCGGAGACTGGCTTTTTCTCGTTCCCACGCTCAGCGTCAATGCCATTAAGTACCCCTGATTTCCAGTCGTTTTTAAATGACAATCTCACTCCGTCAATTTGAGTTAGTTCGTGCGGCTAGGACTTATTGCGAGTTCTCTCAACCAGAGGGCATAGCGATTTTGCTAGATTACATTCATACCATCCCCCATTATCAGCACAAACTATAGACCAATATTCACAACTTTCAGTACCATAAAGACCCAATGGATCAATTACATTAATTGGATTATTAGCCACATAAACATACAAATTGACCCCACCCTCAACCCCAATCGGATCCCTCGTCAACCACCGTCCAATCTCAGCCACATAAAACCGATACCCAAAATCCACCAATCCCGGGATAGAACTTTCGTTCCCTCCATCATTTTTCACATATACGCTTGTTTAATGTCTGTTTTGCTAAAATCATTGCCTTTGAACAACAACGGTTCTCCTGAAATCTTTGCCAAGGCATAAGAAAAACAGTCACCAAAGTTCAAAGCGGCCGGATGTCGTCGTCCCTTGCCATAAGTACGAAATGCAATACGGGCGGTTTTTGCCTGTTCAGCAGTGACAGGTTCTATTTTTATTTGTGCTTTAGACAGCAACAAATCCAGTTTGCATCCGCCTTCCTCACCATATCGGGTTTCAATCACAATTGAAGATTCTAACAGTGATGCGGCTGACATTAGCCGAATTGGATCGTTTTCAATAGCCCTTGTAAAACCTTCAGCTTCGGGTTCATCACACAAAATGGCAATAATGGCTGAAGAATCAATAACCATTAATTTGTCACTCCATCTTTGTTATAGCCTAATATTTCTTCAGGGCTACGATTGTCCAATACGGGTAGTGCCGCACACTGTTTACCAATTTGTAACAGTTCGTCTTTTAGAGATATTGCACCCTTTTGCCTTTCTTTCTCCTTCTTGATTCGTTCCCGTAAGGCATTTAACACCGCTTGTGTTAAAGTTTCACCCGTATAGCCTATAAGCTCTTGAACCAAGAGAATTGCATCAGGATGATTTATAGTCAATGTCATAGATTTTTTCCTCTGTGTTTGTTTAAATTTCCGGCACCTTTAAATCATAAGCTACTGTTATGTAAACAATTTTATTTAAAGTGTAGGGTGCGTCCCACGCACCTTTTAAATCATCTAAATATACCATAAATATCAAGGACGACATGACATGGCATTGAGTTAATAAGTGGGTAACACATTTTTAGTGTCAATTTTGAAGGGGCATTATTGCAAATTAAAATGGCAGGATCAAGACCGTCAACTTCAAAACAAGACCTGGCAGGCTGATCATAACAAAACCTGCCAGGTCAAAGTAAAATACAGACCTGGTTACGCTTTTGACCTGCCAGGTTTGGTTTTAACCTGGCAGGTCTTGTTTTGACTTTGGTTTTGACTTGAAGAAGTTATTTCATGCGCGATCCTTACAGCTTTTCAGATAAATATTTTGCTCAGGAGTCCAAGATTTACACTCCTGCCGAGGAGTAAGCGATTTATCGCCTACTCGTCCAAAATGAATTTTGGACTCCGAGATACGCCAATGACGAAAAAATGACAATCGCACAAAGCATTGTTTTTATTATATTCTATAATTTTACCCCTGATTTCCAGATCAGCTTCGCACAGACTCTTATATATAATGGCATTGACTTAAAAATCCTATTTTTTCAAAAAATATGATTTTAAGTGCCGCCTAAAATTGTAAATCCTTTGCAACCCCGCAGGTTTTTCGGCACGATATGGCATTGACTCGTAGGTTGGGATTAATGCTTGCCATGCTTTTTAACGAGTTTTTCAAAGGCTTCGATAGAGTCAACCAAAATGGCTTGTCTATGAAGCTTGCTTAAAAGCTCGGTATCATCAAGGCTTTGAATCTTTTTAACCAACGTCTCTGGAACGCGATTAAAACGGACATCCAAACTTTCAACCACCCATTCTCGTGATCTTTGCAATATACCTCTTCTTTCTATACTGGTAACATACTCCACTTTTTTTGCCTCCTCATAGTTGTAGACAAAACCCAATCCAGAAAAGCATACAATTTCCGTATCTCGTCTTTGCTGTAATTAGCCTGGTATAGGGCTTTGTATAAATCCACTTTCCATCCGATATCCAAAAGTTTATTGAGTAGTGGAGCAACAAGTGGAATGAATCCCTCTTCTTTAGCGAGTAGCAATAATCCACAAAAGCAAATCAAGAAAATCATAAATAGTGAGATTTGCAATCCTAGCGGCTTAAACATCCCGCCCAAATAAATTGAGTGCCATTGAACGATGTACTCCGTTTTCTAGTAGTGTTTGATTAAAGGGGCTCACTAAAAAGCTTGGATGATCCTGTTTGGTGATCAGGGCAAGTCGTCCTAATTCTGCATTTTAAATGAGTTCACAGGTTCGTTGGCTTAACTCGTTAATACTAAAAACATCAAGGGTTGTCATCATAAAATAATTTCCATCAAATAAACGTTTCGGACGGGGTTGCAAACCCCGTCCGGCATAGAGCATAAACGTTTCGGACGGGGTTGCAAACCCCGTCCGGCATAGAACATAAACGTTTCGGACTGGGTTGCAAACCCCGTCCGGCACAAGAACTTCAGAGGAAAAAGTTATTATTCATTCAATGCCACTTGCTCTAGCTGTTTCAATACGCTTAAAACCGTATATAATTCATTGCCCGGATTCCGAAGTTCAAACACCCTAGATAAAGCATATTGTGGGGTTTTCCCTTTTTCCAGTTTGATAAAGACAAAACTTCCTCCAGTTGTTATCATGCCAAAGCAAGGTTTTTCCTGATTTTCATTAGCCAACATATAGGCTAATATTTGTGCTAACCCGGCTTCGATAGAATAAGCCGCCTGTTTTGATTCAATGATCAGGATCCAAAATTGGTCTTTCAAAACCAATACATCAATTTTGCCCTCAACAACCATTTTCCCATCCACATTGGAAATTTTGACGGAATATTCTGATTTAGTATGAAAAGGATATGAATAAAATCCGGCGAGATGTAATAATGGCCCTAAGATTGCCATTTTTACGGTATCTTCTAATAATGGAGGATACTCAAGTAAGTTAAAATAATCATCCTTCATCCGATCCAAAAACAGTTTATCAAAGTCAGTTATGTCTGGTAGTTCAGTTTGCCATTCTTGAAAAAATTGGCTATCTTTGCTTAGTTGAAGACCAAATTGAGTTCTCAAATCATGTAATGAAATGTCACTCGCACGAATAGTTTGACTCATCGTATTGCTCCTTTGATAAGAGTAACGTATCATGAGTGCAAGGCGTACCTTGCACGAGACTATGTTATTTTTGTGCCGGACGGGATCGTAGGGGCAATCCCTTGTGGTTGCCCTCCGTTCGAGACCGATATCCCCGTCCGGCACAGTCTTTATCATACTGACATTGTAGCATTAAATGCTCCCGTCGATAACGCCCACCTTGAATCTGTGGCCTTTGCGCTTCGCCGTGCCAAGAGACGATCTTTGTTACGGCCCGTTTAAATACATCATCCCAAGTCTCCCCGACTTGTGCCTGTTGCAAGGCTTTGGCCCAATGCCAAGTGAATAGACCATAATATTTGCCATCATCTCCGAGCGTTTCAGCAGCCAATTCCTTGTCTCGTGTGGCACTGATATGGATACCATGATATTTTTTAAGTTTGGTATAAGCCATTCTGCCCTGCGGGTGAGAACGATTATCTCGTTTGAGGCAGCGACTGATGGGCACTTTATCACGCGCAACGGTGGCCGAATGACAGGAATCAGAGATAAATATCACTCGATCCGTTTTAGCATAAATCGCAGCCAACCAAGTATGAATTTCATCATCTAATATGTCATAATTGTCTTTTTCATTTCCGGGTTGACGACTCCCGAATGAGACCCAAGTTTCATCTTGACCCTTTCGTTCATCACCATTTAAATCGGCGGTTTGGGCGCCATGACCGGCATAATGGATATAGACAAAATCATTAGGTTTAACTTGTTCAATCAGTGTCCTGAAGGCTTTTTCAACGCCCGTATGGGTGGCTTGTTCATTTAAGAGTATCAGAAAATTATCATCTCGAAATCCAAAGCGTTGACGCAGTACGCCTTGTATCAATTTCACGTCATTAATCGCGCCTCTAAGGGGAGAGACGTTAGGATAATTTTCGATACCAATGAGCAAGGCGTGTTTGTCTCCAAGCATGGCTGGAGTGGGCTTTTCTGGTTTCAGCTTTCTATGCCTAAAAATTATTTTTTCTATTAAGGCATCTCCGCTTTTATTCCGCCGATATAATAGTTGGGCATTGTAATGTCGAGCAGAGTCGTATTTGAATTGCTTTTTCAGTTTTTGATAAACTGAATGCAATGTAAGCAGCAAACTGACGACCATGTTTTTGCGGCTATCAATGGGTGCAGCTTTTACTTGCCCTCCAGTTTCTCCAATCATCGTCAACCACGCATCCAATCGATCAGGGATGTCATTTGTAGAAAAGGGACTTAAAACCGTCACTTCAATTTTAGGCGGTTTCTGACTCATGGCGGTGGAAAGCTGTTTCTCAAAATAGTCAGAATCTAAATATTCTAAGGTAGTGGACTGCCTGCCACTTTTTAGCAATATGTTGTTTTTTGCTGGAGGGCATCCTAGCAAACTCAATGCGATAAGCAGTAAAAACAGAGATGTTGTTAATTTGTTCACCAATTGTTTCCTTTATGGATGCTATGGTTTAGGTTGGAGTCCCTTGCTCTGTGATAAAATATTAAGGGTATTGTTAAAACACATTTACTGATAATTTTTAAAATGCCTACTATTCAACAATTAATTCAAGGTCATACGATAAAATCATTTTATGCTCTGGTATATACACCAAACCGGCAGCGTAGTCGCAATCGTTTTCCAGAAAATTGTGTCTTTAAAATGGACTCGGAAGAGGAGGCTAAAAAAGCCGCTCAACCAGAGAAAAATCTTTACCCTGCTTTTATTTGTGGTCCTTCAAAGTCTTCGGAAGGTTTGATGTTATATTATTTAATAGAGTGGTTAGAATAGTCCCCATCACTCTTAGGAGTCCAAGATTTATCTTGGACGTCCAAAATAAATTTTGGACTCCTAATCTCTGGCACGATTGCTATTTCGCCTCTCTCCGATTAAAATCCTCCCACTGAAAAACAACAAGTGATTAGGAAAATTTATGTCTCATAAAACAATTTTGCTGATTGGTCCCACCGGTCAAGTGGGCTGGGAATTGCAACGCTGTGTGCAAACGCTTGGACAAGTCGTTGCGGTAGATAAAGTCGATACTAAAATCGCACAAGCCAATATTGATTTGGCTAATCCTGACTCGATCCGTCAAATCATGCGTGATGTCAAACCCGCTATTATCCTTAATGCCGCCGCCTACACCGCCGTCGATAAGGCAGAACAAGAGCCAGAGTTGGCGCAGGCGATTAACGGCACCGCTCTGGGCATTTTAGCTGAAGAAAGTTTGCGCCTCAAATCGTTGCTGATACATTATTCAACAGATTATGTTTTTGATGGCAACTACGAGCAGCCTTATATTGAAACGGATGTCGTCAACCCGCTAGGTGTTTACGGTGCCACTAAACTTGCCGGAGAACAAGCGATTCAAGCCGTTGGGGGACACTATTTTATTTTACGCACCGCTTGGGTATATGGCTCACGCGGAAAAAATTTTTTACTGACCATGCAGCGTCTCGCCAAAGAGCGTAATGAACTTAAAGTCGTTGCTGACCAATTTGGTGCCCCCACTTGGAGTAGAATGATTGCACAAGCTACCACAAATCTACTCACTCAATTGCATTCTCCTTTGTATCAACTTGATATTGAAGGATTATCTGGCATTTATCATTTGACTAGTGCAGGAAAAACCAGTTGGTATGAATTTGCTAAGGCGATTATAGCAGCCTCCAATAAACAAGTCAGTGTGTTACCCCTCTCCACTGCCGATTATCCCACTGCGGCTAAACGCCCTGCCAACTCCGTATTATCGAATGCTAAATTGGCGGAGACTTTTGGCATCACTTTACCGGCTTGGGATAGGGCACTAAATTTGTGCATGGAGACTTAACATGTTCTCGTTACGACAAAACGGTGCGATTCTAATCATAGTTTTATGGTTTATTATCATCGTTAGCATCATTGTAGCAGCTTTAGCGAGTGAAACGCGCTTATCAGCAAAAGTCGTGCTTCATAACAAAATTGCATTAGAAACTTGGAATGATACCCTTAAAGCTTTACGGGCGGCAGAAATGGAGTTGCTTATCAATCGTATGCCTGATCCGCCCGGTGAGGAGACGCCTATAGGTGAGGAGAAAAAAAATAAAAAGTATCGTTTCGATGGGCAGGTAGTCGAACTGGCTTATCCTATCCCCGATACTGTCAGCGTCCGTATTTATGATCATGCTGGTAGAATCAATCTGCTACGTTTGTCTAAAAGGCAGATGCGCCTGTTCTTGGAAAATCGCATCGGCAATGATCTGGCAAAACTTGATGCCTTAGAAGATGCTTGGCAGGATTGGATTGATCGTGATGATTTTAAACACGCCAACGGTGCGGAAAAAGATTATTATGAAACACTTGAGCCGCCTTATGAACCGCGTAATGATCATTTAGAAACGGTGGGAGAATTGCGATTGGTTAAGGGGTTTGCTGAAGTTTTTGAAGGGGTGGAAATAGATAACGCTTTTACGGTGTATGGTAGTACATATAAAGTGAATCCTAATTTGGCAACCCGTGAAGCTTTGATGTTGTTACCCGGATTGAATGAGGAAACCATTAACACTATCCTCATTAAACGCCGCGAAAAAGAGTTTAAGTCCCATAATGATTTTGAGGAATTTATGGAACCTGAACAAGTGGTTGAACTTAAGAAATGGATGAGTTTTACGACGAGTAATTTTTATACCATAGCTGTGCTAGTCAAACCGCCGGAGTCTGCCCAAAATTCAGCCGAGGCGGATGAAAATTCAGCCAAGGCGGATGAAGCAGCAGCGCAACCACAAGAAAATCAGCGTGCTTATATGGTTACGGTACAAGCGAAAGGCTTTAACCAATTACCTAAAATATTGATGGTTAATCCTTATGGCGTTTTACCTGATACTCGCCATGAACTCATGGTGGATGAGGAGAATTCTTCAGATAAATCTGTTGGTGGTGCCCCAGCTAAAAATTCACCTTTTTCTTCTTTCTGAAATTCTTAGTGGTATTCTGAGTCCAAGATAAATCTTGGACTCAGAATATAATACTTAGTACAACTAATTGATAAATAAACGAATTAAAAACAACAATTGATCTTGAATTCAATTCGTTTAGATCGATATTAGTTGTACTAATGTCTGGAGCGTAGGAAATGAGCTGGAGTGCAAGGCGTACCTTGCACATTATTCAAACCCAAAACAAGACGTTTGAGTCTCATCCCAACCCGGATTGAGATCATCAAGCAATTTTTTCAATTTCTTAGAAACTTTTGTGTTCAAGCAACTGTCGTTTAAATCTAACTCCAACAAATTTTTCAGCTTCATCAAAGAATTGGGGATATTTCCGCTCAGTTTGTTGTTGTTCAACAACAGTATTCTCAATTCCTTTCATTTTTTTTAATTTCAGTGACTTGCTTGCGGTTAGTTGGTGGTATATTAATTATCACTGCAATATTTGGCAATCCTAATTCAGCACCGCCTGTGGGATTGTACAAGTGTGCGATGAGCATCTCATCAACGATCTCTATTGCGAAGGCTTTGCCACTGGTATCACCATCACTCCAGCTCAATATATTTGTGATATCATCAATGATAATGTCCACTGATACTGCGCCGTCACCACCAGTACGCTTAACAACGGGAGTCGCTTGCCCGTTTTCCGCGATGTAAATGCAAATGTCTTCTGCGGAGTAAGTGCAAGATGAGAAGAATATTAGCCCGGCGGGATTAGAGCAAGGGGGCAAATGATCCAAACATGCAGGGATAGGACCGCTGAATTGGTTGTTAGACAGATCGAGACACTCCAAGTTGTTCAAGTCACACAATTCAGTTGGGATTGAGCCGGTGAGTTGGTTGTTAGACAGATTGAGCTTCGATACATGTCCACCACCACATGTCACGCCATACCAGCTACAAGGCGTACTCGTCACATTCCACCCCGTATTATTGTTCCAATTAGCACCATCAGTACTATAATAAAGATCGATAAGTGCCTCACATTCCATAACTGGAATTTCGGTGACTGTCGCGCAGTCAATTGCATCATAGTAACTGCCTAGTTCTTCTGCCTTGGCACCCACAATCGACAAGAATAAGGCTACTGAAATCAAGCTGAAAAGCTTAAACAAGACTTTATGTTTCATTTGAATTTCTCCTATCGTCAAAAGTCCAATTACCATATTTTTATTATAGACATAGAATTGAACAGATGCAAAAACATTTATTAATGTTTTTGTTGCACATTATTGATTTTATTAACAAAATATGTGCAGGACGGGGAAGTTCTTTGCGAGATTCCCGTCCTTTCGACATCAGGATAAATATTCTCCGAAACTAAACGTCGCGTAGGGTGCAATCCCTTGTGGTTGCCCTTAACTTAATGGCATTGACTATAAAGTAGGGGATTTGGATTCCAAGATGTACTGTTTATTACGGAGCAAGTTGCAAGTTGTAGGTAGCGGAGGAGAATTGTAGTTTGTAGGCTTGAGGGCAAGGAGTTTGTGTCCCAACTGGGGTTGTGAGCGTTGAGCCATGTGATTAGTTCGCTCGGTTTATCAGATGATAAACCGCTAAAAATCAGACCTGCGGGGAGACCAATACCCCGCGAAGTCCAAGATTTCTCTTGGAGTTAGCGTGAATCTTCCGATTTCGCTATAGATGAACCTTACATTTGCATTAGTCTTTGCGCTGACACGCCAGTAGATGGACTGCCCTTGCCTTCCGAGACGTTTAATATGTAGCCATTCTCTCCGCTTGGGATTGACACGGAGCGTGAGTACAAGAAAAAAGTCAAAACTATTTTTAAATTTTAGCCACTCGTCCAAAATAAATTTTGGACTCCAAAACGCTCAAACCCAGTTTTTATTCTATATATAATAAGAGACGATCAAGCAAACAAGTTTCGAGGCAAAAGTTTTCGCTGCGCGAAAACTTTTGCCTCGAAAAGGGATTGACGGAATAAGGATTGGCTCAATACCGTTAACAGTCCAATCCCTTTAATCCGTTAATCCCTGTACTACTATTAAACTTAGTCTCATCTAACGTTACGGAGCAGGTTGCAAACCTGCTCCGGCAGAAAATCCCTGTTTTCGTCAATCCCTGTTCTGGGTTTTGTTTGTAGTCTGTCAGTTTTTTTGGAGGGTAATCCCTGTATTCGTCAATCCCTGTGCTGGGCTTGTTAAACGTTACGGAGCAGGTTGCAAATCTGCTCAGGCAGAGATTTCTCCTCGCGTCGAAATGACAAATAGTACATGGATTGACGGAATAAGGGGATTTGTGTGTTGGTTGTTTGCTTTTAATCACTTTATTCTGTAAATTCCTGTACTTATTGTCAGTTTTGTCGTGGTGTGGTTTTAATCAGGGGATTCGTCAATCCCTGTTCTGGCTTTTAATAAAGGCAACCCGTTTGTGTCTCATCCCAACCCGGATTGATCTCATCAAGCCACTTTCTCAACTTCTTAGAAACCGTTGTCTTCAAGCAGTTGTCGTTTAAATCTAACTCCGTCAATTTCTTCAGCTCCATCAAGGATTTTGGGATTTTCCCACTTAGATTGTTGTTGTTCAGCAACAGCGTATTCAACTTCTTCAGCTTGGAGAGCTTTTTCGAGATTGAGCCTTTTAGGTTGTTATCCCCCAAAGCTAATCCCGTTACTTTCCCACCCTGACAACTCACTCCGTACCAATTACAAGGCTTATTAGTCACTTTCCATTTGGAGTTATCCTCCCAATTGTCTCCGTCTGTACTATTATAGAGTACGACAAGGGCTTTGCACTCCTTTATTGAAATGCCTTTGACTTTTTTGCAGGTAAATTTTGAATCGTTATCCGTGATCGTCACTGTCGCGGTATCTGGCTCACCTAATTTTGCACCACCAGTGGGATTGCCTAAACTGATGATAAGAGATTCATCATTTTCCGGTGTGCTGTCGTCAGTAATGTCTACTGAAAAAGTTTTATTAGCGTCATCGCCATCATTCCAATTCAAAGTGCCTGATGTTTGGGCATAGTCATCAGGGGCAGTAGCGGTGTCGTCGCTGGTAACATAGTCTACCGATCAATGCCATTAAGTTAAGACAAACCTGACAGGTGTCAAAAACCTGTCAGGTTAATTTTTCATTGAATTTACAACGTCATGGGTTTTGGATACCTGGCAGGTCTGAATTTTAGGGGTTTATCATACTGGCATTGAGTCTACCGATACGGCTCCGTCACTACTATTAGTACGGATAACGGTGATAGTTGCTTGCTCTCCGTTTTCTATTATGCTATGAGTGGCGGATGAGAATTGTAATTTGCATTCTTGAGGACAAGGTAAAGGAGTTTGTGTCCTATCCCAACCGGGGTTGTACCTATTAAGCCATTCGATTAGTTCAGGTGCTGAAGCGGTTAGGTAATTGTTGTCTAATCTTAAACAGCTATATCTCCAGCAATTATGAGGTAAAGGTTAATTCACTTGGGATTGAACCGGTGAGAAAGTTCCAATTCAGATTTATACCAACTACAAGGCGTATTAGTCTCAAGCCATCCATTGTTATATATCCAACTATTACCATTAGTTCTATTATAAAAAGTCACAAGAATTTCACACTCAGTCAATGGAATTTCAGCAACATTCGTGCAGTCATACGGTTCATCATCAATGGAGATAGTGGTATTGTCTAAAATTTCCCCACTAACCGGATCAGTTAGAGTGATTGTGAAAGATTCATAATTTTAAAAATTGTCGTCATCAATAATAGTTCCGACGCGGGTGACAGTGATGGTTGCTTGTTCATCGCTTTCGGTTACGCTGTATGTTGTTGACGAAAATTGCAATGTTGCAATAGAACAATAAGTTTGTGTCTCATCCCAACCGGGGTTGTACTTATTAAGCCATTTGATTAATTGGGAGTCGGTGGCGGTTAGGTGATTGTTGTCTAATTCTAAATGAGAACCGTCTTGATCAGGCAAAAATATATTAGACAAGTTTTTCAATTGTCACATTCCATTTGTGATTATTCCGCCAGTTAGCACCATCCGTGCTCTTATAAAGAGTGACAAGAGCTTTACACTCCGTAGGTGATATCTGAGTAACAGCCTCGCAGTTAGTTGCAGCTTGCGCCAATGGTGATATCAATACTAATACTAAAGCATATTGTAATTTGTTTAACATTGTAATTTTCCTTTATCGGTTGTGAGCGAGGGGCGTAGTCTATCATATTGTTTTGGTGATTTATGTTGACGATTGCGTGGCGACTTAGCTGATTCTAATTGTCGAATTTTTTTTTTATAGACTTGATGGTTGGTTTATCTATCTTTCTGTTTTTTTTATAGGTTACTTTTTTTATATTGTGTGATGGCGTTGCGCTTGCTTTAGCGCATTCTGTCGGGCACTTGCTTTGGAGCGTAGGTAAGTGTGCAAGGGATAAAACTAATTAAAAAAATAACTACACGGATAGCTTATAAAAAAGGATAAGAACTCAGCACAATTATGATCTGTTGGGGTTTCGGGAAATCCGCTCCGCTCCATTCCCGAAACAACTAATAAGCATCTAGCGAGCACGTCGGGTAGGATGATCTCGCTTCGCTCGTTACTTCGTTTGAGTGGGAAGCCAATGCCGATAGAAACCATTCTTGGAAAGTTAGAATGTTTAGCTGAAATTGATAGGGGGAAATCGGATATGCCAATTCACTCACTAGTACGATTGTTTGGCAATCCAAAGCGTTTCTGGAAATCCGCTCCATTCCCGAAACATAACCCTAGTACAGGACTAATGATTTGGGGATTGGTGTGTGGGCGATAATCGTGTTGTCTTAGCGGTGCAAAAAATTGTTGAGGCTTTAGCTAATAAATAAACGCAAAACTGTCATGATTCTCAGGGAAAACCCTAAGTTTAATCCATATAAATACTCATTTTATTTTCTGTTCTGCAAAAAATCGCTATATTTAAGCGTACTTTTATCCTGAACATTATCAGTAAGGCTAAACAAGAGCCGATACCATTACTGATAATAGTATAGATATCCATCGTTTGATGCAACGATATGATCGTCAACGGTTTGAAGAGGTTTATACGGATAAGGAAACGGGTATTGTGGTACATCCTTTGTTTGTGCAGACGGGTAGTTTGGTATAATAGTATTGATTTAGGAGTCCAAGATTTATCTTGGACGAGGAGTAAAGAAAATATGCGAGAATTTTCATCTTATGGATCGATTGATCGAGAATTACATTATTACGTACCCCGTAAAAAATTGATAGAAGGCGCATTTCAACAATTGTTGGGAAAGAATCCAGACAAAGGTGGACATTACATCACAGTCTGGGCACCTCGTCAAACTGGCAAAACTTGGATAATGCAAGAAGTTGTCTCAACCATTGAGCAAGACACTCAATTTGATGTCGTTTTTCTCAGTTTGCAATTTCTTTATGAAGAGAACGATGTCGATGCTGTGGCTCAACTCTTTGCCCAGGAATTAATGGAAAAGTTGAATTTAGAAAAACTATCCATAAACTCGTTAAAGGATTTTCATCGTTTGTTCAAACGGGGAACCCTCACTAAGCCCTTGATTTTGATTTTGGACGAATTTGATGCCCTTGATCAAGCTGTAATTGCTAGGCTAGTCGCCGTTTTTCGTCATATTTATAATACTCGCCGCAGCCAAACCAACAAATCGACTGCTGAAAAGGACTATTTATTACATAGTCTCGCATTGATCGGAGTACGTGCAGTCTTAGGAGTAGAAAATGCCAAGGGTTCGCCATTTAATGTCCAGCGTAGTGTGCATATTCCTAATCTGACTTATGATGAAGTAGTTTATCTATTTGATTGGTATCAACGGGAGCAGAATCAAAAAATTGAGCCTGATGTTGTAGAGCGCATTTGGTATGAATTCAAAGGGCAACCTGGGCTCACATGCTGGTTTGGGGAATTGTTGACGGAAACTTATAATCAAGCGACTGATCAACCGATTACGATGACACTGTTTGAGGGCGTTTATGCGGCTGCCCTAAATTTATTGCCCAATAACAATATCCTGAACATCATCAGTAAAGCTAAACAAGAGCCTTACAAACCTTATGTTTTGGAAATATTCCAAACGAAAAAGAAAGCCAATTTTACTTATGATGATCCCACTATCAATTTTTTGTATATGAATGGGGTAGTTTCTATAGATGAAGTTAGTTTGACAGAACATTATGTCAAATTTCCTTGCCCATACGTACAAAAACGATTGTTCAATTATTTTGCCAGAGAGTTGTATCAGAATATGGACGGGTTATATGATCCGTTTGAGGATTTGTCGGATACCATTACTGATAATAGTATAGATATCCGTCGTTTGTTACAACGATATGAGAAGTATTTGCAGGCTAATCGAGAGATGGTGTTGAAAGATGTGCCACGTCGTAAAAATGATCTAAGAATACCGGAGGCAATATTTCAATTTCATCTTTATCTTTATTTGGATAGTTTTTTCCGTGGTTATGATGTACGAGTTTTGCCTGAATTTCCGACTGGTAATGGTGCGATTGATTTGTTGATTCGTTATGCGGGGCAGTTATTTGGATTGGAATTGAAAAGTTTTGCTAATCAACGGAGCTATCGTGAAGCCCTTAAGCAGGCTGCTAAATATGGGAAAAAGTTAGAAGTAACTACGGTTTGGTTGGTTTTATTTGTTGAAGCTGTTGATGATAAGAATCGTCAACGGTTTGAAGAGGTTTATACGGATGAGAAAACGGGTGTTGTGGTACATCCTTTGTTTGTGCAGACGGGAAGTTTGGTATAATCCGTCAATCCTTGTACTAACCTAACTACAGGGATTAATAATTAGCAAGGATAAGTCAAAACCTGTTTTTAAAGGGGCAAAGGGTTTTGATTTATCCCTGTTAATTAATAATCCCTGTAGTTATTATACTTTTTGCGCGACTCCTAACTCAATGCCATTATGATAAACTGCCGAGGTGTAGGTGATTTATCGCCTTACTGTGACAAGAATAAGCGATAAATCGCCTACTACGAACTTTCGAGGATAAAATTTTTGAAAATATTCCCAACTTTCCAAGAACTCATCAACAACATGTTAATAGCCATAACTATTATAATAGTTTTACTGGGCGGCGTATGGCTCTACATGATCCATATGCCTAATGTCTCCTTTCAAGGAAAAGCACCCCCTCTCAATCCCGTCGAGAGAAAACTTTTTAACAACTTGAAATCTCATGTCGCTCTTTTAGCGAATGATTCACGTCATCACCTCAACCTTGCGCCCTCAAAAAACCACATCATTGACCAATTTCGTTCTTATGGCTACCAAGTGTCTCTCCAAGAATATCAACTATCAGACAAGACTTATGCCAATATTGAAGTTGAACTACTCGGAAAAGACAAACCAGAAGAAATTATTATAATAGGAGCGCATTATGACACCATAGCAGGATCACCGGGCGCGAATGATAACGCCTCAGGCGTGGCAGGTATTTTAGAAATTGCCCGTCTGCTATCTGGACAAGCTTTGTCGCGGACAATAAGAATTGTCGCCTTTGTCAATGAAGAGCCCCCCTTTTTTCAAACCGAAGCAATGGGCAGTCTTGTTTACGCCAATCGCTCGGCGGAAAGGGGAGAAAATATTATCGGCGTGATTGTACTTGAAACGATAGGCTATTTTCGTGATGAGCCCGGTAGCCAGCACTATCCTCCGCTCATAAAGATTTTTTATCCTGATAAAGGCAATTTTATTGCCTTTGTTAGCAATCTCTCATCACGTCAGCTACTGCGAGAAGCCATCAATATTTTTAGACAACACGCCACGATTCCGTCTGAAGGTGCCGCGCTACCCGCTTGGATTCAGGGCGTGGATTGGTCTGATCACTCGTCTTTTTGGAAAAATGGCTACCCCGCCATTATGATCACAGATACCGCCCCTTACCGATATCCCTATTATCACACGGCACAAGATACGCCCGATAAAATTGACTATGAAAAAATGACTCATGTTGTCTTAGCGGTGCAAAAAATTGTTGAGGCTTTAGCCAATAAATAAACTAAACGCCGTTCTTTTATCAGGGAAAACCCTGAGATTAATCCATATAAATACTCATTTTATTTTCTGCCAAAAATCGCTAGATTTGAGCGTACTTTTTATGCGAGAATGGGTTAGGCCCTTAATGATATATATTGGCAATTACATGTTGATATTTAAGTGCTTATGTCGGATCGCAAACTTTTTTTTGTGTAATACTTGATAAATATCGTATGATACACAATCATACATTCATTGGCTGTTATAGATTAGCCCCAAATAATTTGAGGATAAGAATATGAAACTCACAACAAAAGGTCGTTATGCCGTTACAGCAATGTTGGATTTGGCAATCAATCGTGATGGTGGGCCAATTACACTGGCTGACATTTCACACAGACAGGGCATTTCTTTATCCTACTTAGAGCAACTGTTTTCACGCCTGCGTAGACGGGGCCTTGTAGACAGCACTCGTGGCCCAGGTGGCGGTTATCGCCTCAGCCGCGCTGCCGATGCCATTGCGGTTGCTGAAGTCATTTCGGCTGTTGATGAAAGCGTTGATGCCACTCGCTGCAAAGGCTTACAAAACTGCCAGGACTCTCGTGCTTGCTTAACTCATCAACTCTGGACAGATTTAAGTGAACAGATTCACGACTTCTTAGGCGATATTACTTTGGCCCATGTCCTTAACAAACGCTCCCACGAAGTCTCCAAGGAAGTCGCACGACGGGACTATAAGGGGCGGGGTAGAGGTAGAGTACACGCCGCTGCCATTTAAAATCATATGTGCAATTTGATATCGACGGGGTTTCCCAAACCCCGCAGCTTTCATGGTGGATTACGCGGAGCTAATCCACCCTACATTTCGGCGGAAAAACTATGAACTTACCCATTTATCTTGACTATTCCGCTACCACGCCTGTGGATCCCCGTGTCGCAGAAAAAATGATGCACTATCTGACCATTCAAGGTCATTTTGGCAATCCGGCATCACGCTCACACCAATTTGGTTGGGATGCTGAAAAGGCGGTTAAAGACGCACGGGCACAAGTAGCGGATTTAATCAATGCTGATCCCAAAGAAATTGTTTGGACATCTGGCGCGACAGAATCCGATAACTTAGCCATCAAAGGTGTTGCCCATTTTTACCAGAAAAAAGGTAAGCACATCATTACCAGTCAAATTGAACACAAGGCAGTGCTAGATACTTGTCGTCATTTAGAGCGCGAAGGCTTTGAAGTCACCTATTTAGCCCCCGAACCCAATGGACTGATAGACTTAAAAAAACTAGAAGCGGCGATCCGTGAGGATACCATTTTAGTCAGCATTATGCACGTCAACAACGAAATTGGCGTGATTTCAGACATCGCCGAGATTGGTGAAATCACTCGTGCTCACAAAGTTCTATTTCACGTTGATGCCGCCCAAAGTGCAGGTAAAGTGCCAATTGATTTGAAGGCAATGAAAGTCGATTTAATGTCTTTTTCTGCCCATAAAGTTTATGGACCAAAAGGTATAGGTGCCTTATATGTCCGTCGCAAACCGCGTGTACGTCTTGAAGCTCAAATGCACGGCGGCGGACATGAGCGTGGTATGCGCTCCGGCACCTTGCCCACCCACCAAATTGTTGGCATGGGCGAAGCTTTCCGCATTGCCAAAGAAGAAATGGCCTCAGAAAATGAACGCCTCATAAAATTGCGTGATCGTTTATTCAATGGCCTAAAAAATATAGAAGAAGTCTATGTCAACGGCGATCTTGATCACCGCATTCCGGGCAATTTAAATCTAAGCTTCAACTTTGTTGAAGGCGAATCATTAATCATGGCTCTCAAAGATTTAGCCGTTTCTTCGGGCTCTGCATGTACCTCGGCGAGTTTAGAGCCGTCTTATGTACTGCGGGCGTTGGGGCGCAATGATGAACTGGCACACAGCTCTATCCGCTTTACCTTGGGACGATTTACGACGGAGCAAGACATTGACTATGCTATTCCGCTGATTCGTACCAAGATTGAGAAACTGCGTGATTTGTCTCCCTTATGGGATATGTATAAAGAGGGCATTGACTTAGAGACTATTGAGTGGGATGCTCATTAGTGGGTACTCAATTTATAGGAGAAATAACAATGGCTTATTCAGAAAAAGTGTTAGAGCATTATGATAATCCCCGTAATGTGGGCACTTTAGACAAAGAGGATCCGTCTGTGGGGACGGGCATGGTTGGCGCACCTGCTTGTGGTAAATAACATTGCCACGTAATTCTGCTATATGCAAGAAACTCTCGTTAGCTTGTAGGTACTAATGTTTAACCAAACATGCGAAATAATGTGCCCAAATACTTGACTAAAAAACTATGTTTTTAAACGCGGGTATGGGTTAGTAAAAATCCTACAAATAGAGACAACTTGCAGGGAAGTCGTGGTTGACCCCTCAGAGACTATATGCAGAACATGATGAAGACATAGTCCGAACTATACGGAGACGTGTAGAAGTCATTAGAAATAGTGGCTCGCCTAACTAAGTTAGGTCATAAAAGTAACAGAAAGGATGTGATGCGCTTAATGATCAAAGTTGGCGATGATGGTGTCATTCAAGATGCAAAATTCAAGACTTACGGCTGTGGTAGCGCCATTGCCTCAAGCTCTTTACTCACCGAATGGGTCAAAGGCAAAACTTTGGATGAAGCGGCCGCTATTAAAAATACTGAGATAGCTGAAGAACTTGCCTTGCCGCCAGTAAAAATTCATTGCAGCGTTTTGGCTGAATCGGCAGTTAAATCGGCTATTGAAGATTACAACAAAAAGCAAACAAAGATCGATCCAAGATAAATCTTGGACTCCTAGCTTCTGCCGGACGGGGTTTGCAACCCCGTCCGTAACGTTTCAGATCGCTTATCATAGAGAGAACTTACAAAATGGCACTAACACTCACCGAAAAAGCCGCAAAACACATCCAAAAAAGCCTCACCAACCGAGGCAAAGGCATCGGCTTACGCCTTGGCGTAAAAACATCAGGCTGCTCTGGCATGGCCTATGTCATGGAATTTGTTGATCAAATTGAAAAACAAGATCAAGTGTTTGAATCACAAAGCGTTAAAATCGTCGTTGATCCCAAAAGCCTCATCTACATTGACGGCACCGAACTCGACTATGTGCGAGAAGGCTTAAATGAAGGCTTTCAATTCAACAATCCCAATATCAAAGATCAATGCGGCTGTGGCGAAAGTTTTAACGTATAACAAGCACCCGTCCAAGATAAATCTTGGACTCCAAATACCATGAAAACAGAAATGTCTCTCAACCATTTT
Organism: Pseudomonadota bacterium; assembly: GCA_039714115.1. Lineage (GTDB taxonomy): Bacteria > Pseudomonadota > Gammaproteobacteria > Beggiatoales > Beggiatoaceae > Thiomargarita. Next base: position 19,798 of record JBDLJY010000017.1, read on the forward strand.
GAAATATTTGAATTACCAATATCTTTCGACATAAACAAAGACACCCTCGCCCAACGTTATCGGGACATACAACGCGCCGTACATCCCGACAAATACGCCAACGCCCCTGACAGAGAGCGCCGCTTAGCCATGCAAAAAACGGCGCAAATCAATGAAGCGTTTCAAACCCTGAAAAATCCCCTAACACGCGCACGTTATTTATTACAATTGCAAGGTATAGATGAAAACGATGCTATGATGGATAGCGAATTTTTAATGACGCAAATGGAATTGCGCGAAGAACTAGCCGACATCAAACAAAAAAGGCAGCCTATTGAAGCCTTAAACGCCTTTTTAAATCGCACTGAAAAACAGATGCAAAGCTTAACCGACAAATTAAGCCAACAATTTGCACAACAAAATTGGCAAGCCGCTCGTGAAACCGTGAGTCAATTCCAATTTTTCACGCGCTTACATGAAGAAGCCTTGAGACTGGAAGAAGAACTTATTTAAAGTTAAAGGGGATATATGGCACTCTTGCAAATCAGCGAACCGGGGCAATCAGCCGCCCCACATCAACACCGCCTTGCAGCCGGTATTGATTTAGGAACAACCAATTCTCTTATTGCCACAGTACGCAGTGGAATAGCAAAAACGCTCCCTGATATCGAAGGACATCACTTACTGCCCTCAATCGTACACTATGCCAAAGACGCTGCACCGCAAGTGGGCTATACCGCTAAGGCGCAAGCCAATGTCGATCCGCTCAACACCATAGCCTCCGTTAAACGCCTGATGGGGCGCGGACTTAAAGATGTCAAAACCACCGGCACACGCTTACCCTACAATTTTATAGAAAATGAAGGGCAAGGCATGCCCATGATTCGCACCATTGTTGGGGATCGCAGCCCCGTGCAAATTTCAGCAGATATTATCAACACACTGAAACAACGGGCAGAAGAAACTTTGGGCGGCGAATTGACAGGCGTAGTGATTACAGTGCCCGCCTATTTTGACGACGCACAACGCCAAGCCACCAAAGATGCCGCCACATTAACCGGATTAAATGTACTGCGCTTGCTCAATGAACCCACCGCTGCCGCAGTCGCTTATGGCTTAGATAAAGGCGCCGAAGGCGTTCATGCCATTTATGATTTAGGCGGAGGCACCTTTGATATTTCTATATTGCGCTTACAACGCGGCGTGTTTGAAGTCATGGCAACCGCAGGAGACTCAGCCTTAGGCGGCGACGACTTTGATCGCGCCATTGCCCAATGGATCATGCAACAAGCGCAGATTGCTGACGATGCCGAACATAGCCATATTCGTGAATTATTGGACGTAGCTCGGACAGCTAAAGAAACTTTGACCACACAAGATACGGCACCCCTAGAAATACGGCTTGAAGACGGTACCGTGTGGCAAGGTGAATTAAGCCGTGAACAACTCAATGAACTGATCGATCCTTTGATTCAAAAAACCATTATCCCTTGTCGTCGTACACTACGTGATGCCGGTTTAACAAGCGATGACATCAATGAAGTAGTAATGGTTGGCGGCTCCACTCGGATGCCGCGAGTACGTCAAAAAATCGGCGAATTTTTCAAACGTACTCCGCATGTCGACATTGATCCCGACAAAGTGGTAGCAATAGGGGCAGCGATTCAGGCAGATATTTTAGCCGGCAACAAGCCTGATGATGACATGTTACTGTTAGATGTCATACCCCTATCCTTGGGCATTGAAACCATGGGCGGTTTAGTAGAAAAAATTATCCCCCGCAACACCACCATTCCCGTCGCACGAGGGCAAGACTTTACCACTTTTAAAGATGGACAAACGGCAATGGCTATCCATGTCGTACAAGGAGAGCGTGAATTAGTCATGGATTGCCGCTCACTGGCACATTTTGAACTGCGTAGCATTCCGCCGATGGTTGCAGGGGCAGCGCGAATTCGAGTGACATATCAAGTCGATGCCGACGGCTTATTAAACGTCGCCGCAAAAGAAGAAACCAGCGGAGTCCACAGCCAAATTACTGTAAAACCCTCTTATGGTTTACAAGACAGCGAAATTGAACGCATGTTAAAAGAATCGCTAGAACATGCCCAAGATGATGTCGCAGCGCGTGCCTTGCGTGAACAACAAGTAGAAGCGGATCGCGTTATCAATGCGCTACGTGCCGCCATCAAAGCCGATGGGCATCTTTTACTCAAACATCCTGAATTTTTAGAAATTAATGCAGCCCTAAATGACTTATTAAAAGTCGAACAAGGGGATGATGCGCGAGCCATAAAAAAGGCGATTGAGCGAGTAGATGAAGTAACACAAGAATTTGCGGCACGGCGTATGGATGCCAGCATTCGCCAAGCCATGAAGGGACATCGTATTGACGAATTTACGGAGAAATAATAAATGCCTAAAGTGACTTTTTTACCCCATGACGAAATTTGTCCAGAAGGGGCGGTGATTGAAGTCAAATCAGGTATCACTATTTGTGATGCTGCATTGAATAATGGTATTGAAATCGAACATGCCTGTGAAAAATCCTGTGCATGTACGACTTGTCATGTGATTATTCAAGAAGGCTTTGAATCTTTAAAAGAGGCAGACGAAGAAGAAGAAGACTTACTTGACAGAGCCTGGGGATTAGAGCCAGAATCGCGCTTGAGTTGTCAAGCGACAGTGGGAGAACAAGATTTAGTGATAGAAATCCCGAAATACACGATTAACATGGTTTCTGAAAATCACTAAAGGTGGCTATCATGGGCTTAAAATGGACAGACACGCAAGACATTGCGATTGAATTATATGAAAAATATCCTGATGTTGAACCACAATATGTGAATTTTCCTGATATGTACAAATGGATTTTGGAACTTGATGATTTTGATGATGATCCTCAATCGAGTGGGGAAAAAATTCTTGAGGCGATTCAGATGGCTTGGATTGATGAATCTGCTTAGATTTCTAAACTAAACCTGTTATGCTGGACGGGGTTTGCAACCCCGTCCGTAACGTTTATGCTGGACAGGGTTTACAACATGAGCCAACACACCACTGAAGAGGACTATCAAACCCTTATGTTAAAAGGGGTTTATCGCAGTTTTGCACTGACGATCCCCACCAGCTTATAATCGGTAAAATTTTATTTGCATCTTGTCATTAATTATTATAGAATAGCACCCCTAAAAGCCGGTGTAGCTCAGTTGGTAGAGCAACCGCCTCGTAAGCGGTAGGTCGGACGTTCAAATCGTCTCACCGGCACCACCATTTCCCCCCGGCCAATCTTGTCCCTTAGAAAACTCTTGACAAAACCGCCGCTGTGCCGGTGATGATTGCATTTTGGTTTAGATATAAGAGAAAAAGCTTATGATTTCTAAAATAACACTGGAAAATTTTTTTAGTTTCAGGCATCCGACAACGATAGAACTTAATCCTGATATTAATATACTCGTGGGAATTAATGGCAGTGGCAAATCAAATTTTCTTAAAGCGATCCATCTACTTGCCGAGAGTATTGTCGGAAACGGATTAGAAAAAATTTTTTTAAAAGATTGGAGTGGGTTTCATTCTGTTATCAATTTCAATAAAGAAAAAAAATATTATATTAAATTGTCGTTTGAGTTTGATAAAAATGTGATTAAAAACGTGATGCAGAAAGGAGGGTTCTCATTTCCTAACAATCCGATTTATGAAATAAGCATCTTTCCGGCTGGTACGACTTCATATTATTTAAAAGAAAAATTGTACTCCAAGCGTCTCAAACCAGATGATAACGATTTTATCTATATGGAAATGGATAATGCACAAGGTATTATTTCGACCAGAGAAGGCGGAAAAGTGGGTATCCAAAGATATCCGCAAGACAAGAAAATAGTCAGATCAATTTCAGATCAACTGAGCCGGTTTTGAGACAAATTTCCGATCCTGACAGATTTTATCCCCTATTTACCTTAAAAAGAGCACTAGAGGAGCTTTCTGTTTATTATTATTTTGATACGTCTAGTTCAATCAGACAACCTTCCAGTTATGGTACTGAGACAAAATTGTTACCGGATGGTCAAAATCTTATGACTATCCTTAATAACATAAAAAACAACCACTCTCTTAATTATGATAAAATCGAAGACGCTATAAAAAAAATTAATCCTTATTTTAAAGACATCAATTTTGCTATTCTCGGTTCCAAATTATATTTAGTACTCCGTGAAAAATCTCTCTATCGTTCCGTTTCTATTGAGCATATCTCAGATGGAACTCTCCGTTATTTGCTTTTGTTATCAGTATTATTTAACCCGGAACGAGGTTGTCTTGTATGCATTGATGAGCCAGAAACCAGTCTTCATCCAGATATGATAAATACGATTTCCCAAGCAATGAAACAGGCATCAAATAGCACACAACTGATCATTGCTACTCACTCACCATTATTACTCAATTCATTCGACATTGATGACATTTTAATATTTGAAAAAAATAATGATAACGAGACAAAGGTTAAATCCTCTGATGAGTTTGACGAATGGACTGAGGATTATTTGGCTGGACAAGCTTGGCTACAAGGCTTAATAGGTGGAAAAAGATGGTAGATATTACGATTTATATAGAAGGAGGAGTGCAATCATATAATTCGGCAGCATCGACAGTTGATAATAGTGCAATTTTTCGGGAAAATTTTCATAAATTATTTTCTCAAAAACTATCCACTACCGAATTTAATCTCCAAATTAAGCCTTTTGGAAGTATAACACAAGCAAAAAAAAAAGCTGGAACAAATCGAAACTCAACAAATTAATGCTGTTCTTTTGATCGATTTAGACGCGCCTCCAGAAAAAAGAGAAGAAAGACTTAATCAATATAAGCCGTTTGATACAACCAAAATTTTTTTTATGATTCAGGAAATGGAAGCATGGATACTTTCCCAAGTTGACAAAATTGAATAATTTTGGAAAACTGAAGGACTGATACGGAAAAAAGATAATGAAGATATCAATAATAATTCTTTAATAAAAAATAAGCATCCAGAACAAATTAACAAACCAAGTAAAAAACTTGACACTATTTTAAGGCAATATTTTAATGTGGTAAAAATAAGACGAGGCAAAGAACAAAAAAAAGCTAAACGATATTCAAAGGTTAAAGATGGCCCCCGATTAATCGGATTACTTAATTTATCAATTTTGATGCAGGATTTCGATGAAGCAAAGAGGTTAGTTGATTATATCAAGAGATAACGTTTATGCAGGACGGGGTTTGCAACCCCGTCCGGCACAAAATTTTATTTGCATCTTGTCATTAATTATTATAGAATAGCACCCCTCAAAGCCGGTGTAGCTCAGTTGGTAGAGCAACCGCCTCGTAAGCGGTAGGTCGGACGTTCAAATCGTCTCACCGGCACACCCTTCCCCCCCCCCGTGGGCCAATCTAGTTAAGGCTCGTAGTAGGCGATTTATCGCCTGAAATAGGCTCAACGGACTAGCTTTCGAGGCAAAAGTTGATTGGGATTGCCCACACTCATTTGCATAAAGCCTTGCGTTATACGCTGCGGATTATATTACGCCCGAAGAATATTTGAGCCTAGAGCGCCAAGCCGATGCGCCACCATTACAAATCAATATAACATGTTATGCCACCAAAAATAAGAGAACTCATTCGAGAACTTGAAGAAACTGATTTTATTAATCGGGGAGGAAAAGGTAGTCATAGAAACTTCACCCATAAAAGTGGTGTTAGAATAACCCTTTCAGGCAACCTTGGCGATGATGCAAAACCCTATCAAGAACGTGAAGTAAAGAAAAAAATTCTGGAATCGCAAAAATGAGAGAAAGTCAACATTATTTGAAAATTGTAGAATGGTCAGAAGAAGAACACTGTTTTGTGGGACAATGTCCTGGCATCGTTGGCCCCTGTTGTCATGGGAACGATGAAGCCCAAGTTTACGCTGAACTGTGTCAAATCGTAGAAGAATGGATTACCATTTTAAAACAAGAAGGAAAACCCTTACCCCCAAAAACCGCAGGAAAAAATCTCGTTGATCACATTTTAAGTCTGGTTCCTCGCTGTGCCGGACGGGGTTTGCAACTCAATGCCAGTATGATAAACCCTTAAAAATTAGACAGGTTTTTATGCTAGACGGGGTTGCATTAAAAACCCCCTCCGGCACAAACAAAACATTCACGCGAAGCGCATTTAAACATGAGCCAACACACCACTGAAGAGGACTATCAAACCCATATTTTAAAAGGGGTTTCTCGCAGTTTTGCACTGACGATCCCACAATTACCGCCAACTTTGTGCCAAGTTGTCAGTAACGCTTATTTGTTATGCCGTATCGCTGACACAATAGAAGATGAACCCAAATTAACGCCTATTCAAAAAAGACAATTTTCTCAAACATTTATTCAAATTATCGCCGGAGAAACTCGCCCAGAGCCAATGAGCCAAGCCTTGTATCCATTGCTCTCAGACAGCACATTATCGGCAGAAAAAGAATTGATTTTCAACATGCCCCGCGTAATTCGTCTTTACAAAAGCTTCACGCCGCGACAACGCGCCGCATTGTACCGTTGTGTGCGTATCATGGCAAATGGGATGGCGGAGTTTCAACAAAATAATAGTCTTGAAGGCTTAAAAAATTTATCAGAAATGGAACGTTATTGCTATCATGTAGCAGGAGTAGTAGGAGAAATGCTCACAGAATTATTTTGTGACTACTCCCCACAGATAGCCCAACATAAGCCACAACTACAAACACTAGCAATCTCCTTTGGGCAAGCCTTACAAATGACTAATATTATAAAAGATATTTGGGAAGATCGACAACGTGGGGCCTGTTGGTTGCCGCGAGACGTGTTTGCAGAGGTGGGATTTGACTTGAAAAATTTGTCGCCGGAGCAATATGATCCTGCGTTTGGCGACGGTTTGGAAGCGTTGATTGGGATTGCCCACTCTCATTTGCATAAAGCCTTGCGTTATACGCTGCTAATTCCGCCATCTGAAAAAGGGATTCGTCGTTTTTGTTTATGGGCTTTGGGTATGGCGATTTTGACTTTGCAGCGCATTAATAGGCGGCGCGATTTTTGCCGGGCTCAAGAAGTTAAAATTTCACGGCGCAGTGTGAAAGCGACAATACTGATTAGTAATCTAGCTACCGGCAACGATACCAGTTTACGGATGTTATTTTATTTGCTGACGCGGGCGCTGCCCCCACCAGCTTGTAGTCGGTAAAATTTTATTTGCATGTTGTCATTAATTATTGTCAAATGGCAAGCTTCAATGCCGGTGTAGCTCAGTTGGTAGAGCAACCGCCTCGTAAGCGGTAGGTCGGACGTTCAAATCGTCTCACCGGCACCACCCTTATAGGATTTTCAAGATGGCTGCTTAATAAAATAATTGAAAAGCAGCTTAAACTATATCTACACGATTATTTTAGGATGGCAAAATGAATGATGAACTAGAGTTAAAACTATTAAGAAGAATAGAAGCCTTAGAAAAAGAGATAAAAAAGATAAAAGGAGAAGACAAAGAACCAATTCCCACTTATCAATATAGTAAGATTAAGGAAGTTGATTTAGATGAGATTGTAGATATATCTCAACAAATAAATAAAGCTAAGTTTAATAACTGGTTTATTAATGATATTGAGATAAGCGATAAAAATAACGTTTTTTTACTTGAGCTTTTAGAACAAGAGGAAAGTTATATATCTTTTTATAGTGAAGAAACATTAAAAATGAGGTTTTTAAGTCCATTACTTAGGAGAATTGACTTTAAAACAGACTATTTTAAGGATTTTTATGATGAAAAGCTAATTTACAAAACAGATAACTTCATTTTAACTGGTGAAGTGGATTTTCTTATATCTACAGGATTAAGAAGAGCTAAAAAACCCTATTTTTTTATACAAGAATTTAAACGAAGTGAAGAATATGGAAATCCAAGACCACAATTATTAGCAGAACTCATAAGTGCTGTGGAGCTTAATGCTTGGAAGCAGATAAAAGGCGCTTATGTAATAGGTGAAAATTGGAACTTTGTCATTTTAGAAAAACTAAATAAAGATAAATATCAATATTTCATAAGTCGAACCTTTAATTGTACTAATATAGAAGATCTGAAAGATATCTTTAAGAATTTATTATTTGTAAAACATGAGATAATTAAAATGGTAAAAAATGAGAAGGGAATAAAGTAGGGCTTGTAATCGGTAAAATTTTATTTGCATGTTGTCATTAATTATTGTCGAATGACAAACTTCAATGCCGGTGTAGCTCAGTTGGTAGAGCAACCGCCTCGTAAGCGGTAGGTCGGACGTTCAAATCGTCTCACCGGCACCACCCTTTCCCTTTCCCCCCCCGTCCAAAATAAGAGATAAATATTGTCACGTTTCCATTACATCGAGAGACAAAGATGTACTTATCTTACAACAGAGGCGAGTACAGCGGATTGATATGCTTACCAAACTCACTATCAAAAACTTCAAAAAATTGGAATATGCAGAATTTGAACTTGAACGCTCAGTGGTTTTTGTGGGTCCTAATAATTCTGGTAAAACTTCAGCCTTACAAGCCCTCAGTTTGTGGGAATTAGGGCTGCGTAAATGGGCTGAACAGAGAGATAAACAAGCTGTTATTACAACAATCAACAGATACGATATCTACGCAGCCCCCGTACCTTCTGTGAGGCAATTATGGAAAGATTTAAATGTTGAAAATAATCTCATAGAAATTTTCGCGGCTGGTTTTACGCACGGTAAAACTTGGCGCGTCGGATTTCAATTTATTTATGCCAATCATGAATCCATTAATTGTCGTCTTAACTCTGAAAGCGATGCGCTGACTGATATTTTTCAAAATGGACTGTTGGAGCAAGTTGGTTTTTTGCCACCCTTGTCGGGATTGGCTGCTATCGAGGATAAGTTACCAATCGGATCAATACAGACAAGAATTGGCGAGGGGCGTACTGCTGATGTCTTGCGTAATTTATGTTGGCTTGTATATGAGCAAAATCGGTGGCAAGAGTTGGCGCAATTAATCCAAGATTTATTTCAAATAGACATTGATCCCCCTGAATTTAATGAGCTGACTGGACGGCTTTCTGTCACCTATCGAGAAATAAACCAGAAAAAAAGCATGGATTTAGCCAATACTGGGCGCGGTTTTCAGCAAATCTTGTTAATCTTTTCTTATGTTTTTTTCAAAAAAAACACAATATTGTTAGTCGATGAACCAGATGCCCATTTAGAAATACTGCGGCAAAAAGAGATTTATAACCGTCTCAGTGCCTTAGTAAGAAGTCAACAATCACAACTCATTATTGCAACCCATTCCGAGGCGATTTTAAATGAAGCCGCCAACACAGATAAAATTATCGCTTTTTTGGGGACACCTCATGTCGTCAACAATAAAAAACAGATAGTCAAAGCATTAACGACGATTGGATTTGATCAGTATTTACTGGCAGCTCAGAAAAAACGGATCATTTATTTAGAAGGTTCAACCGACTTTATGATGTTAAAGGCGTGGGCAAAGGTGTTAAATCACCCGCTGTTGCCCTATTTAATAAACAATCCCTTTGTCAAATATGTTGCTAACAATCCACTTGACGCACGCAATCATTTTTATGGATTAAAAGAAGCCGTCCCTGATTTAAAAGGGGTTGCGCTTTATGATCGCCTAAATTGCAAATTACAATCAACTGATTTACAAGAAATGATGTGGCAACGGCGGGAAATTGAAAATTATTTGCCCATTCAGGAAGTGGTGGAAAGATATCTTGAAGGCGGCTCACTCTCTCTTATCAGAGAATTGATGAGTGACTATATGCCACCGATTGCCAAAAAGGATAAGACGGAAAGTTGGTGGCTTGATACCAAAATGAGCGATGATTTTTTAGATAAAATTTTTCGTAGGTATTTTCAGACACTTAAACAACCGGTTTCGCTCATGAGTAAAAGCAATTATTATGAGCTTGCTTTGTTGGCTAAGCCTGAGGAATTGGATGAGGAAGTGACAAAAAAATTGGATGCACTGTTTTTGATAATGAGGGAGGAATAAATAACTTAACTACAAGGATGTTATATAGTTAATAAAAATCTTGATAAGTGTTGACATTATTGATTTGAGTTTGATAGAGTGCGGGAACGAAGGATAAGTTTTCTATGCTGGACGGGGTTGCAAACCCCGTCCGTAAAAGTATCTTAAGTAAGTGCTTTAGAAACGGAGAGAACAAATGGGTTTAACCTGGCTAATCACCGGAGGTTGTGGCTTTATCGGTACCAGTCTTATCAACACCCTTATAAAGGAAGGTGGACATAAGATACGGATTATCGATAACCTTTCGGTTGGCAGCAGAAATGATCTTGCCGCTGTGACTGAATTCACTAAAATTGATTAAAAAATCTTAATGTGCATCATACAGCACCACGTTTAGGGGATGTGAAGCGCAACTATTCAGATACGAGCAAAGCTAGGCAGAGACTCGGCTGGCAGGATTGGACTATACTTTCACTTAAACAAACTGTGGACTGGTTTTTGCGGACTCAGGCTAATCCTTAGCCAATTTGCTGTCAAAACACTGGCTGGCATTGTTGCTCCAACTCTATCTAGCGTTTATCCTTGACGTAAAGATATTCCGATTGGCACATTGCGTAATATCTATCATCAGGCTGGTTGGAAATGGAGGTAAGAAAAATGCTTTATCCGATTTATATTCACCCGGGTGACGTCGAACACGCTCATGGCGTAACCATTCCAGATTTTCCGGCTTGTTTTTCCGCAGCCGATAATTGGGATGAATTGCCCGCCAAAGTTCAAGAAGCCATAGAACTTTATTGTGAAGATGAAGAGATGGAATTACCAAAACCAAGTTCTTTAGAAGAACTCATAAAAAATCAAGAATACAATGGTGGGATTTGGATGATGCTAGATATCAATATTTCTAAATTGAATCTAAAAACAGTGCCATTTAATATTTCCTTGCCTTCCAAATTGATTTCACGTATTGATGCGTATGCTAATCATCATCAAATGAGTCGTAGTGTTTTTTTAGCAATGGCAGCACAAAAAATCTTATCAGTCAATACCAGAGACCATTTAGAACAATCACAGTTCAAACGTAACTAAACCGAGGAGAATAGTGGCTTACCCCTTCAGCCACCTGTCAACTGATTGTTGGTGATATTCTTGACGATTATATGCTGGACGGGGTTTGCAACCCCGTCCGTAACGTTTTATTTTTAACGATTTGTATTTGCCTCAAGTGGCGCCCCCATTGGAGAATGTACGCCCCCTATTCACGAGGAAATGGTGCCACACCCGGTTTCACCTTATGGCGCGAGTAAATTGGCTGGAGAAGGTTATTGTTCCGCCTATTTTCGTACTTATGGCATAGAAACCGTTGCCTTACGGTTTGGTAATATCTATGGTCCGGGATCAGGTCATAAAAACAGTGTCGTGGCTAAATTCATCAAACAATCCCTCAGTGGCGAAACCTTGGAAATCTATGGAGATGGCAAACAAACTCGTGACTTTATTTATATAGATGATCTCATTCAAGCCATCCGATTGGCAGCAACCAAGGATGGCGTTGGGGGAGAAATATTTCAAATTGCCAGTGCTAAGGAAACCACCTTAAGTGAATTGGTAGAGACACTCGTTCCTATATTGAACGAAGCTGGAATAGAAAATGTTAATGTGCATCATACAGCACCACGTTTAGGGGATGTGAAGCGCAACTATTCAGATACGAGCAAAGCTAGGCAGAGACTCGGCTGGCAGGATTGGACGACACTTTCAACGGGCCTTAAACAAACTGTGGACTGGTTTTTGCGGACTGAAATCAAAAGTCGCTAATATCATTGAAAATGGCCATCTGGTCCTCAAATAAGAATTACCGAAGTTGCGAAATATTTAAAACCCAACGGTACTCCCCGGCTCCAATGGTGGCCAATGACCGAATTATTGGTGGCATGACAGCTAAATGTTCAGAGTTGGCACTCTATAAAACCTTTGTGCGTGGGCAATGCCTGATAACAATTTAGGGAGAACATTATGAAATACACAGTATTCATGACACAAGAAAATCAAGGAAACTTTCATGCAATGGTACCCAATTTGCCCAATTGTCATGCTTATGCACACACACGACAAGAAGCGCTTAAAACGATTTATGAAACCATAACTCAAGTTATCAATCGTAGTGAAATAATTCAAGTGGATATACCCACCCAGTCAAAAGCCTCTCAACTTAGAAATGAAACCCCTTGGCAATGGTTTGGTGCTTTTTCTGATGATCCAACTTGGGGAACATTATTTGATGAGATTGAACTCAAGCGAAATGAACAAATGGAATAACTTATTATGTGGTTATGGGACTCTAATATACTCAGGCATTTTGGGGAAAAACACCCAATTCTTCATCTCCATTTACAACAAATACCTTGGAAAGAAATTGCACTACCATCAGTTGTGGTTGCTGAAGCCTTGCGCGGGCGTTGCGATTTTGCACTCAAAGCGTCCCCTGAACAAGCTCCTTTAGCACATCAAAAACTGTTACAAACGCAAGAACTTTTATCACAATTTAATGTAATAATGTTTGATGAAAAATGTGCTAAAGCACTGGCAGAACTCCGACAAAAACATAAAACGTATAAATGCTATGCTGATATGATGATAGCGGCAATGGCTAAAGCGAACAATCACATTGTTGTCACACGTAATGTCAAGCATTTTGAGCCATTGCTTCCCAAAAATCAGATTGCTAATTGGATTGATGACAAACCTTAATTTCAGATACGAGCAAAGCTAGGCAGAGACTCGGCTGGCAGGTTTGGACGACACTTTCAACGGGCCTTAAACAAACTGTGGACTGGTTTTTGCGGACTCAGGCTCAATAAAACTGTGGATTACGCTCAGCTAATCCACCTTACATGAGTTGGTTTTTCCCTGTACGATATGGCATTGAGCCTACGAGTCTAAGGAGTATTATTATGCTTAGGAGTATTGAAGGGACGTATCGTGGTGGCCAGATTAAACTGGCTCAGATACCCCCAGATGTCCGCGAGGACACTTATGTCATCGTTACATTTGTTGAATCCAGTGACATAAACTTACATGCAAGGGGTATTGATCAAGCACAAGCGGCCGATTTGCGGGCACGTTTAGCGACTTTTGCCGAAGAATGGGAAAACCCGGAGATGAGTATCTATGATAACTATGACACTGCTAAATCCAAGCTATAAACGTGGAGATGTAGTGTTGGTATTTTTTCCAAATTCCAACTTGACAAGTGCCAAGCGCAGACCCGCACTGGTTATCCAAGCTGATAATCTCCAAACAGGTTTACGGCAAATTATTGTTGCAATGATTACCAGCAATTTATCCCGTGCCAATCATCCAAGTCGTGTGAAGGTTTTACTTTCATCAGCAGAAGGACAGCACTCAGGCTTATTAACTGATTCCGTCGTAATGACTGACAACCTTGCTACCGTCAAGGAATTTGAAATTGAGCGTGTTATCGGTTGGCTATCGATGACTCAAGTTGACGCTGCCTTAATGCATACACTGAGTTTATAGCCATTTTATTTATTTTAATAGGCACAATTTTTATGCTGGACGGGTTCCTCTGAAGTTCTCTACGAGATCCCAAGTTCTCTACGAGACAACGTTTGATTTTTAAGAATATATGCTGGACGGGGTTTGCAACCCCGTCCGTAACGTTTGATTTTTAACGATTTGTATTTGCCTATATGCTGGACTGGGTTTGCAACCCCGTCCGTAACGTTTGATTTTTAACGATTTGTATTTGCCTCAAGTGGTGCCCCCATTGGAGAATGTACGCCCCCTATTCACGAAGAAATGGTGCCACACCCGGTATCTCCTTATGGCGCGAGTAAATTGGCTGGAGAAGGTTATTGTTCCGCCTATTTTCGTACTTATGGCATAGAAACCGTTGCCTTACGGTTTGGTAATATCTATGGTCCGGGATCAGGTCATAAAAACAGTGTCGTGGCTAAATTCATCAAACAATCCCTCAGTGGCGAAACCTTAGAAATCTATGGAGATGGCAAACAAACTCGTGACTTGATTTATATAGATGAACTCATTCAAGCCATCCGATTGGCTGCAACCAAGGAAGGCGGGAGAAGTTTTTCAAATTGCCGCTGCTAAGGAAACCAGCTTAAGTGAATTGGTAGAGACACTCGTTCCTATATTGAACAGGCATAAAAAATCTTAATGTGCATCATACAGCACCACGTTTAGGATGTGAAGCGCAGGATTGGACTACACTTTCAACGGGCCTTAAACAAACGGTGGACTGGTTTTTGCGGACTCAGGCCCAATAAAACTGGTTAAATTTTGATTTTACAGGAATGAGTAAGAAAATTGTTTGGCTAATCGTTAGCCAATTTGCTGTCAAAACACTGGCCACCGGGCTGGCATTGTTGCTCCAACTCTATCTAGCGTTTATCCTTGGAGAAGATGGGTTTGGCAAATACGCCCTCTTTATTAATGGGCATAAAAAACCATGAAAAGTTCAGATATTATTAAGAGATTAAGTGATGATGCCTGGGTTAAGGTGGCTCCTATTGCGTAGCTTTCCACCAAGCGGCTCAAGGTGACAAAGTAGAATTAAGATTTAGATTTTATTCGACTGGCTTGCATTAGTTGTACTCGGTAGCTACCGAAAATAGGAGTCCAAGATTTATCTTGGATAACTGCTAAAATATTTATCTGGAATAACTATGTACGTCCCTATTAAAAATAGAAAAATCCGTATTGGCATCGTCGGTTGCGGTCGGATATCAAAAAATCATTTTGCATCCATCGAAAAGCATAACGAACATTTAGAACTGGTTTCCGTCTGTGATAGCAATCCCGATGTCTTAAAAAACCATCAAGAACAATATCAGATCAGCGGATATTTCAGCCTAGATGAGATGCTGAATCAGGAAAAGTTAGATATTGTCAGTATCTGCACCCCCAGTGGTTTGCATTCTGAACAGGCGATCAAAATCGCCCAAAAAGGTGTGCATGTGATCTCAGAAAAACCGATGGCCACACGTTGGGCAGATGCTTTGCATATGGTCAAGGCTTGTGATGAAGCCAATGTGCATCTTTTTATCGTCAAACAAAATCGTCGTAATTCGACACTGCAATTGCTCAAACGGGCGGTGCAAGAAAAACGTTTTGGTCGTATCTACATGGTCCACCTCAATGTGTTTTGGACACGTCCCCAAGCCTATTACGATTCAGCCAAATGGCGTGGCACTTGGGAACTGGATGGTGGCGCCTTTATGAATCAAGCCAGTCATTATGTCGATTTAATTGATTGGTTAATCGGGCCGGTGGACAGCATTCAGGCAATGACAGGCACTTTGGCGCGTGATATCGAAGTTGAAGATACTGGAGTTCTCAATGTTCGTTGGCGCAATGGCGCACTTGGCTCCATGAGCGTCACTATGTTGACATATCCTAAAAACTATGAAGGCTCCATCACAATTCTGGGTGAAAAAGGGACAGTACGAGTGGGTGGTGTGGCCGTTAATGAAATTCAAGATTGGACATTTGCGGACGAAAAAGACTACGATCAAAAAATCAAAGAGGCTAATTACGAAACCACCTCAGTTTATGGGTTTGGTCATCCGCTTTACTTCAAAAATGTGATTGATGTGTTGAGAGGTGTAGCCGAAAAAGAAACCGATGGACGTGAAGGTTTAAGATCATTAGAAATTCTCATTGCGGCTTACCTCTCAGCCCGCGATGGCAAAACAGTCAGTTTGCCCTTAGAGTATTGATGAGGTGGCATAAACGGTTTATGCATAGTAAATATTTTGCTAACAAATATTAATAATATATTACAAAACTAAGTCTTATCGAAGGGGCCCAGAAAAATAGTTAAATATTTTCTTGACAAATTATAATTGGTTTAGTACGCTACCACGCGCACGAGTCGATGGTATGAATAATATTTAACAAAAATCAGTCTTATCTTTTTTACTAGAAAAATAGATAGTTAAATATTTTCTTGACAAGTTCTAATTGGTTTAGTCTGATACATCGCAGCAGCTAGAGTCAAGGG
>JBDLJY010000018.1:0-35839 GCA_039714115.1 Pseudomonadota bacterium
TTCCATACCAGACATGCCTTCCATACCACTCATGCCTTCCATACCAGACATGCCTTCCATACCACTCATGCCTTCCATACCAGACATGCCTTCCATACCACTCATGCCTTCCATACCAGACATGCCTTCCATACCGCTCATGCCTTCCATACCACTCATGCCTTCCATACCAGACATCTCTTCACCCGCGAAAACGGGACTAGCAACTAAAGCGAGGCTGAGCATGGCACTGGTGGCTAAAGTAAGGGTTTTAGTCATTTTTCAAATACTCCTACTAATAAGTAGTTAATGAAAATAAAGATCGCTCCGTAGAGCTTGGTATGACAGATCGCTCTGTAGAGCTTGGTATGACGGTAGGTGCCGTCAACGGGTGCAAATTATACAGACCTCAATTTCAAAAAGCTACTAAATTGCAAAATTTTTTTGTCATATCAACGAGATAAATTCTAACAAATTAATATAACCTTTTAAAATATAAGGAAATTATACTCAATTCGCGTCCGTATAATCCCGCAAAATATCTAATATTTCTTGAGATAATGCTTTGAAAAGAATATAATAGAACATATTTCCCCCATAAATATAGAAGCTATATTAGCATTACATAATATAATAATATAATTAACTTGGCAAAAAACATAATTCTGGAAGCTTAAACCTCCGTCATGAGGTTTATATTATTGTCTTTATTTTTTATATAATATCACATTAATTATAGATCTTGCAATTGTTTTTCAAAATTTGATAATGATTATTTATTATAATCATTAATTATAATAATTAATTGTGGTAATAGCCTATAAAAAATGGTTAATTAAAAAGCGGTACGGTTGGTACATGAATTAATTTATCGAATATCGCCTTGTTAAATACATAAGAATATTTTAATATTTGCCCCTCTTATTTTTGAGGATAAGCAAACGACTCAAACTCATAAGCATTAAGTTAAGGATTTTATGTAGGGTGGGCAACGTCTTTTTGTTGCCCACCAGCCCACCTACAAAAGAACGTCTTTGGGCTTAACTTAATGGCATTGGGCTTCAGACTAGCCAGAGAAATCTAATCTTATATGGGAGAGTGCTAATGAAAAAAACGGTTTTTTTAGGAATCGTTATAGCCTGCGGAATATCTATCAATATCAACGCCGCTGAGACAGACTATGTGCCACCAGTCGCGGGAGTCAACCCCGATCAACGTCCTGCTGGCGCACCTGTCATCACACAATTCAGAATGGAACGCGCTTGGTACGACAAAGCCTTGACGGGTTTACAGCCCCCTTATCCATCCAGTTTCAGTTTTTTGGACTATCAAGGCAATTGGTACACACCGTTTAACCAACCCGGCATGGTTGGTCGCTATGACATTCGTGGGTGGCACACCGATCAAAAAGGAGAGAATTGAAATGAAAAAAGCGAAGTTTGCCAAATTTTGCACCGTTATTTTACTGCTCAGCAGTTCGCCTCTGATTTCAGTGGCTGCTGAAACCGCCGGATTGGATTATGAACGGGCACGATGGCACCCGATTCATTTTAAACCGGCGATTGACAGTGCCACGAATGAACAATGTCTGGAATGCCACCAAGCCATTCTAGACAGAAAAGTCAAGGAACAATCCCCAGCCGGTGTCAAAGCGACAAACGCACTCGCCTGGTATCAAACCCTTGACGTTTATCAAGGCGAACAAGAAACCTTCCACCGTCGCCATCTAGTCACACCAATGGCTAAACAACTGATGAATTTACAATGTAATTTCTGTCATCAAGGCCATGATCCGCGTGAAGAAGCGCCTATTCCTCCCACCACCAAAGCCAGCTTTACCCTACGCAAGATGGTCAATCCAGAAACCACCTGTCTTAAATGCCACGGTAAATACGACTATAAAGTGATGGGACTACCCGGCCCATGGACCGAAAACGGCAAACTGTTTAACAACAACTGTATGATCTGCCACCAAGCGATTCGTACCAATCGCCATCAAGTGACTTACCTCAATGCCGAAGCCATTGAAAAAGCCGGACAAGAAAACTCGGATACCTGTTACGGTTGTCACGGTGGCCGCCAATGGTATCGGATATCTTATCCTTATCCCCGTCATCCTTGGCCGGGTCAAGCTCCCGTTGTGCCAGATTGGGCTAAAGACCGTCCGACTGAATCCGAGGCCCGTTTTCGGAAATAAAAAGGAGAAATTCTCATGTCTGAAACTCAATCAAGCCCACTGAAAATAATCAGGGACGCGATTAAACGTCACAAACGAGAAACCTATACGCCCGTCGTTCCCGATGTGCAATTCGGCTTTGTGCATAACAATGTTGACTGTATTGGTTGTCGCGCCTGTGAAATAGCCTGCAAAGACAAAAACGGCTTAAATCCCGGACCTCGTTTTCGCCGAGTGCAATATATTGAAGGCGGCACCTTTCCCGAAGTTTATGCCTACAAGCTCAACATGTCCTGTAATCACTGTGCTGAGCCAGCTTGTTTGCCGACTTGTCCAACAGGAGCAATTTTCAAGCGAAAAGATAATGGCGTAGTCGATATTGACTCCACCCTCTGTATTGGCTGCCGCCGCTGTGAAGCAGCCTGTCCCTACGGAGCCCCACAGTTTGACCCTTCAGATGGCCTAGTCAAAAAGTGCAACATGTGTATAGACGAACTGGAAGCGGGGCGCAAACCCTATTGCGTCATGGCTTGCATGATGCGCGTTTTAGACATAGGACCAATTGACCAAATCCGTGCCGGCGCCTATCAAACCAAAGCAATTGGTCCTGGTGAGACCACCGTGCGGGCTGTGAAAAACCTGGCTAATCCAGAATTGACAAATCCTTCGATTGCTTTTGTACCACATAACAAAGGTCGAGTCGAAGAGGATTCACAACAAGAGGAAAACTAAATGAGTAACACTGCCAAGTCACTCGCCTCTCGCTTAAATATGACGCGGCGAAGCTTTTTAAAAATGTCAGCAGGTACGATGGCAATCGCCGGCGGATTAGTACACCGTGATGGCAAAGCCTTTGCTTACGAACCTTACTTACGTGACGATGACTTAACCACAGTCGTCACCAGTTGCGCCCACAACTGCGGATCACGCCACATGCTCGTGGCCCACAAAAAAGGGGATGTCATTGTCCGTTTGTCCACCGACACTGGCGAATACCAAGGAGACTCTTGGAACACCGACACAGAAGAAGTGCCACAATTGCGTGCCTGTTTACGGGGACGCTCATATCGTTCGCGCCTATATTCAGCAGAACGTCTCCTCTTTCCAATGATGCGGGTAGGAGAACGCGGAGAAGGCAAATTTAAACGGGTTTCGTGGGAAGAAGCGTTAAGCTTTGTCGCCGAAAAAATGGAATATATCAAAGAAAAATATGGCCCCACCGCCCTATTAGATCAAAGTTATGCCGGCGCCTCCTGGGGAGTGCTGCACAAATCTGACCAAATCACCGGCCTATTAGGGCGTTTTTTGGGCATGTATGGCTGTCGGACCAGTTCATGGTCAGTCCCCTCCTATCAAGGCACCACCTTCAGTTCCCGCATGACCTTTGGCACCATCAAAGATGGCAACGAAGACGACACCTTTGCCCACTCTAAACTCATTATAATGTGGGGCTGGAATCCCGCCTACACCTTTCATGGCGGGAATACTTTCTACTACATGCGCCTCGCTAAGCAACGTGGCTGCAAATTTGTGCTGATAGATCCGCAATATACCGATAGCGCATCAACTTATGATGCTTGGTGGATTCCCATCAGACCTAATACAGATGCCGCGATGTTGGCAGCCATGGCCCACTATATTTTTGTTAATAACTTGCAAGACCAAGAATTTATTGACAAATTCACCCAAGGGATGGATGCCGGCACCATGCCTGATTGGGCCAAAGATCGCGAAAATTTCAAAGACTACATTCTCGGCACATACGATGGGCAGCCAAAAAGCCCAGAATGGGCAGAACCCATTTGCGGTGTCAAAGCAGCAGACATCAAAAAACTGGCTGAGATGTATGCTACCACCAAACCCGCAGCCCTAAAAGCCTCTTGGGCACCCGGGCGCAATGCTTACGGTGAACAATACAATCGCATGGCAGCGGCTGTACAAGCTATGACCGGTAATATCGGCGTATTAGGCGGCTGTTCAGAAGGAGTCGGCAAAGCCTGGTCACCCAAATCAAGTGCCTATCCTCAGGACAAATACAAGAATATTTGGAAACAATCCATCAAATCTGACCGCTGGGCGCACTGTGTCTTGAATTATCCCAATGTCAAACGAGAAGAAATTGGCCTATGGCCTCGCAGCGACAATACGGATGGACAAATCCCTAACATTAAGGGCATTTTCTGGCAAGGCTCCGACTGGTTTAACCAGTTGACCAATATCAATAAGGAAATTGAAGCCATCAAAAAACTCGAATTGGTGGTCTGCATGGACTCCACCATTACCCCATCAGGCTTATGGGCGGACATCTTATTACCCATCGCCACCCATTTTGAACGGCATGATGCAGCCCTACCTTGGTACAAAGGCCATTATTACATCCACCGCCCCAAAGTGATCGAACCACTAGGGGAAAGCAAGACCGATTTCCAAGTCTTCACCGAACTCGCCTATCGCTTAGGATTTGGCGAAAAATACAATCCCAAAGCCACGCGGGATTATTTCGACAATAACGAAGAAGTGGACGAAGTCTATTTGCGTGAATGGTGGGAAAACCAAGTGATGGCTAAGCAACACGTTGAGCTGACTTGGGAAGAATTTAAAAAACGCGGCGTGTATAAATTCAAATTAA
Source organism: Pseudomonadota bacterium (assembly GCA_039714115.1). Taxonomy (GTDB): domain Bacteria; phylum Pseudomonadota; class Gammaproteobacteria; order Beggiatoales; family Beggiatoaceae; genus Thiomargarita. The sequence continues at coordinate 4,785 of JBDLJY010000018.1, forward strand.
AACGCCCCCATATAGCCTTTCAGGACAACGTTGAAAAGGGCAAAAAGTGGTACACGCCCTCTGGAAAAATCGAGATATTATCGACCAAATTGGCTCGCTATACTGATTGGACCAAAACCGCTTACGGCTATGAAATTCCGGCGATTCCTAAATGGATTGAGCCATGGGAATGGCTGGGCAGCGAGAAGACTCAGGATTATCCTTTCCATTTAGTGAGTCCCCACCCGCGTTGGCGCACTCACTCGATTTTCAACAACATTGGGATCTTACGGGAAACCTACGAACAAGAAGTCACTATCAATGCCAGTGATGCCAAAAGGCTTGGCATCAAAACCGGAGACACGGTAGAAGTGTGGAATGGACGTGGCAAAGTGGTCGTACCGGCGTATGTGACAGAACGTTGTATGCCGGGAGTAGCGGTGATACACGAAGGCGCGTGGATGGATTTGGATGAAAACGGAGTAGATCGTGCGGGGAATCCCGACTTTCTCACTGATGACAATCCGAGTCCAGCGGGCGCGTTTGCTTATAACACCGTCTTAGTGAATATTAAGAAAACGGAACTTGCCCATCGTCCGGGTTGGGACAAACTGGCGACGGCGCGTAGTCAGGTATTTCGTAGAGAATCGTCATTTTAGCAATTTAAGAAATCCTATTTTTTTGAAAAATAGGATTTCTCACCGTGACGATAGTTAAGAAATCCTATTTTTTGAAAAAATAGGATTTCTCACCGCGACGATTTATCAAAATTTCCTCTTTCAATATCACTAATATAAGTGCGGTCAAGATGACACCTAAACGCGAATTCTTCTTGTGAAATACCTTGCCATTTGCGAAACTTGCGGATACGAGAGCCTACAAATTCAAGTAATTTATAATCGTCCATAGTGGACAATTTTCTCTTTTTTGTCGATGATAAGTCTACGGACTATAAGTCACATGATTACCCGTTACCCTAACTTTCCTGTGCGTGGGACGCACCCTGAGCTCACTAATGTTCAACAACGAATAAAAACCTTCTCTGGAATCCGGCGTGGGAACGCCAAGATTTATCTTGGACGAAAATAGATTTAGCTTAGCTGATAACCGCGTTCAGCAATGGTCCAGCCCTTCCACTAACTCTTTTTCAGTGGGAATATAGTACACAAAAATATTGATAACTATTGACATACATATACCATAAGTGTCTAGTATGTAGCCATGAAATCGAAAGAGGTTTTAAAATTAACTGGTATCACACGAAGTCACCTCTCAAGGCTGGTAAAAAAATGCACATTTCGTGTGACAAAACAACCTAATGGTTACTACATTTATAATGCAGAGGATGTTTACAAATATATTGGGAAAAAACGCAGGAACCTAAACCTCATCTATGCGCGAGTTTCGACCAGCAAACAGAAAGCCGATTTAGCACGTCAAATTGAAACGCTTGAAAACTTTTGTTTAGCTCAAGGTATTCAGATTGATGAAGTTTTTTCTGATATTGCTAGCGGGATTAATTTTGAAAAACGAAAACAATTTTTTTCATTGCTTGATTTAGTTTTTAAAGGTTAGGTAGAAAAAGTTTTTATAAATTATAAAGACCGTCTCAGTCGAGTCGGTTTTGAAATGTTTAAATATTTATTTAAACAATTTGGAACAGAAATAGTTGTAGCAAATGGCAATGCTAATGAAAAACTAGATAGTGAAGAAATCATGAATGAAATAATTACATTAATTCATTGTTTTTCAATGAAACATTATTCTAAAAGGCGTGTCAAACGTGCTATCGAGGTGTTAAATGAGAGCACTAAAAACGAAAATTAGGGGGTTGAAAAAAACCCAATTTAAGCGACTCAAAGAACTCACCCATCATGCTAAAAATCTTTACAACCAAACGTTGTGGACTTTGCGAGAGGCTTTTTCCGTTACTGGGCTATATTTTTCATATCCCCAGATGGATAAAGTTATGCGGCAGGTCACAAATCTTGAGGGTGAAATTAATTATCGCCTGTTGAAAGCAAAAGTTGCTCAACAAACTTTACGGCGGCTAGATAAGAATTTCAAAGGTTTTTTTAGTGCTACTCAGGATTTTAAAAAGAACCCTGGCAAGTACAAGGGAAAGCCCAAACCGCCGAAGTACAAAATCGAGCCGCATGACAATCTAATTTTTGATTACCAAGCTTTCCGAATCCAAGGCTGGTTCATTATTGAAAAAGGCCCTGAAATTTCATTGCCTAACGGAAAAACCTTTCCCACCGGCGAATCTATTCGGTATGAGCAAGTTGTAGTGTTAGAAAAGGGGTTGGAAATACCAGTTCCTAAGCAATTGTGGGATAAAGACATTAAGCAGGTGGAAATTATCCCAAAACCATCGAGCTTCCACGCTGTATTTGTCTATGAAGAAAACCCTGCTGACTTCATTCAGGTAAGCCAGAGTGAGAAAACTATGTCCATTGACTTGGGCTTGAACAACCTGGCTACCTGCGTTACCAATGGCGTTATTGAGCCTTTCATTATTGATGGTCGGCGTTTGAAATCAATAAACGCTTTTTACAATAAGAGAAAGGCCAAAATGCAATCAAAACTATCTTCGAGGGGGAAAAAATGGTCGCATAGACTTCAACGTTTAACCGATAGGCGCAATGCCGTGGTAAATGATTATATCCACAAAGCGACATCAATTGTTGTTAATACCTGCGTTAAACATGGCATCTCTAAAGTGATTGTCGGTGACGTTGTTAAATCACTGAACCAAATCAACTTAGGCCAAAAAACCAACCCAAATTTTGTCAATCTAGCTTTAGGCCAGTTTGTAGAAAAACTTAGCTACAAACTTGGGTCACACGGTATCGAATTAGTGGTGACAGACGAAAGCTATACTTCCAAAGCGAGTTTTGTGGATGGTGATAAAATGCCGAAGCGATACAACAAAAAAACAAAACAAAAACGTACATTTAGTGGCAAACGAGTCAAACGTGGTTTGTATAAGTCCCAAGACGGAACGCTTGTGAATGCCGATGTAAATGGTGCATTTAACATTTTAAGCAAGACTGATTCTGACTTTTCCGTCTCAAACTTGGCGAAAAAGATAGGCGCAAGGATTAAAGAATGGTTGCACCCAAGCGTGCGAATACGACCTTTGCCTACTAAAAAACAGCAATTTGGGATTAACTTAGAAAGACGAAGAAAAGTAACCTGAGCCATCATTAGGCGAATGGATAAAGGGTTGATACCTCCCTTATTCATAATTATTGATAGACATACTCCATTTAGTATGCACATATCAATAGTTATCAATAGAATTGCTATCTACTCAAAAGCTTTATACTGAGGTTTAGATATCTGCTGTGTTGCTAAAGTAACACTGACAAAGGTCAGCAAACTGATCACAGGTGGAATCAAAGTATCAAAACCTGCCCATTCAGTGGGGATGGTAAAGTGCAGGGTGAGACGGCTGATTGCGCCAATGACAATAGAGCTGATAGCGGCAGCGGCATTGGCTTTACGCCAATAAATGCCCAATACCAATGGTACAAAACAACCTGCTAACACCACATCAAAAGCCAAAATCAGCAAAATACCGGGCTGTGGAATTGCGTAAGCAAAAGCAACCGCTACGAGGAAAGTCGGTAGAGAAATCAGACGTGAGAAGCGTAACATCATCTGATTATCCCACAGGCGTGTCACATAGCGTTGCACCAGATTGCGCGTGATGAGATTGGATAGTGCCAGAATTACACCAGCGGCAGTGGACATGCTGGCAGCGATAATGCCAAGAATCAGCAGCGTACCCAATACAGCCGGCAGCTTATTCATCGCCATATCCACCAATAGGTTTTCACCATTCAGCCCATGAATGTGAAATGCGTACAAACCCATAAAAGCGACTGGCAAGCCAACAATGAGGGTTATCGCCGCCCCCATAAAACAACCTTTTTGTGCATCTTCTGGTGAACGCGATGAAATTACTCGTTGCATAAAGTCAATGGCGATGACATCCCCTAAACCTAAGGATATTAACGCTGCCCAATTTAAGCACCGTGTTCAGGACTGGTTAAGCCTAAGAATCCGGTATGCGTATCAGGCACGGCTGCCATTAAATCATTCCAGTTATACTGCCAAGTCAGCCAAATGAAGCAGACAAGCACTGCGACGCTGAATACCGCGACTTGCATCAAGCTGGTGGCAATGGATGCGAACAAACCACCAGTGATAGCATAGGCGAGAATGCACAAGGATACAACCAGCAGCATGGGTAGGTAATCTATGCCAAACACTAGGCTGTAGACTAAGCCTAGTCCAGCTAAATTGCCAGCCGTTAAAATGATGTTACTGGCAAGCATACTGAGGGTTGCCAAAGTTTCCGTACTGCGATTGTAACGGCGATGATAAAAATCTGCTAAAGTCATCAGGTTCATGCGTTGAATCGGCTTGGCGAAAAACAACCCGGTAATCAACAGGCATAGGGACAAACCCAACGGGATGCTCGCGCCTGTCCAGAAACCAGAAGCAAACGACATATTAGCTGTGCCTATTGAGCCATTAGCATCAAATGCCTGAGCGCAAAGCGTGATGCCAACCACCCAGAAAGACATCATACCCCCCGCTTTGTAGTAATTCAATGCGCGATCATGGACTTGGTAATAGGTCCAAAACCCAAGCAGCATGGTGAGCACAGTGAATGCAATGACGATAAAAGCAAGTGAGTTCATAGGGTGATTTCCTTGGTTGGGATGAAAGTTTAGGGAGTCTTAGCGTTTTTAGATAGTTGCTGAGCATCACGCATGTTTTGCAGTTGTAACCTTTCTTTTTCGCTGATTTGGTGCAAAGGCAACATGGCATTAGCAACACCCAAACCGAGTCCGCCTTGACTGAGCAGCAGGGCGACGATAATATCAATACGTAAAGCAAAAGCACTGATAATGGTAAGCGCACCTGGTACGATGTTGAACAACCAACTGTTATGCAAATTGTTATTCAGTTCTAGGGAAATATCCAATAATTCTGGCAAGCGTTTGAGTGAAGCATCCATAAGAACGATTTGTGCTGTATCGGTGGCAACCGAAGTCGCACCGCTGAGGGAAATGGAAATATTGGCTTTTTTCATTGCAATGGTATCGTTCACACCGTCACCAACAAAGCATACGCTACGCCCTTCAGCTTGCAGTTTCTCCACAATTTCTGCCTTATTCTGTGGTAAAACATCATAGAAGTAATCATCCATACCCAAGGTTTCTGCTAATTTTTGCGTTGGTTGGCGATGATCTCCAGAAACAATAGCAAGATGTTTCACTCCCCGCTTCCGCAAGCTGGCAAGCAGATTACTAACCTCAGGACGTATTGCAGCGTGCATTTCTAATACAGCAACAAATCGGTTGTCAATGGCGAGCATAATCAGAGAATGCCCCGCATCGTGCGCGTACTGCATTTCTTCGTCGAAGTTTTCTGGCAATGCAATGTTTTCTCTTTGCATAAAACGACGGCTGCCAACCTGAATCAGTTTGCCGTGAATATGCACGCTGACTCCATAACCAATAGTGTAATCCGCATCATCCACCTCGGGCAGGGTAACGCCCGTGGTTTTTGCATGATTCAAAATCGCACGGGCAATCGGGTGTGCCAATTTGCGTTCGGCCGCCGCTGCGTAGGCTAAAATATCATCCTCGCTGTAGTCTTCTTGATACACCAAAATACGCCCAACTTCTGGTTCTTCACTGGTCAGAGTGCCGGTTTTATCAAACAAGAAAGTATCTATATTGGGTAAATCTTCCAGCACCCGCCCGTCTTTGACCAGAATACCTTTGTGTGAGGCGATGTTAAGATAATTCAGCGTACTCAACGGTGCGACAATGCGGATGTTCTGGGCGAGATGTCCATTCAGGATGACTACTGTGCCGACTGGTCCTAGCAGCGGCATACTGGCAAAAGCCAACCCCAGCACCGGCAGATTCCAACTGTCCGCCCACTGTTCTCCTTTGAGTTGAGAATTGGTTTTGAAGTCAATGGAATGGTTCAGAATGTCGGTGATTTTCGCTACCGTGGTATCGTTGCCAGAAGTGTTGACTTGGACATGGATACGGCCTGTCATGACTTGGGTAGAGGCAAATACCGTATCACCCTCGGCTTTTTCCGCTGGCTGCGATTCGCCCGTCAGCGTATGTTGGTCGATTGCTGCAACGCCTTTGATTATCGTACCGTCTACAGGAATCACATCGCCGGTGTTGACCGCCACAATATCACCCAGAGTGACTTGTTCCAACGGGGTTTCTATTTCTACACCGTTTTTCAGCAACCACACACGATTGGGCTGTTTGGCGAAAATATTGACTAAGCTTTGTTTAGAATTTTTTTCCGCATTGCTGATGACAAAATGTGCCGTGTGTACTAGCCCCACAGCAAACGATGCGGTAGCAATACGTCCTAAGCCCAGCGTCATGAAATCGGCAATACCATACAGCACATAACCATCGACTTTTTTCTTTTTCAGTAGGGAATGTTCGATTACACGCAGATATGGGAACGCGGAATAGGTAAACACCAGCAGCATGGCTGGCAAAAACACCGGATTAAAATGGCTTAGCCATGCTAGTCCTACTGATACCCCGCTCATTTTCATGTAATGCAGGTTTTTTTCGCGCTCGCCATCTTCGACTACCTGCTTGAGTTTCAGTAATTTACCTTGGGGTTTTGTCTGTTTTTTATGTTTATCAACGACTTTACTGTGAAATTTTTCGTACAGCCTGAACCCTATATAACTGGCAAACACAAATTCTACACCAAATAAAAACATTACGTTATCCTTTAAACAATCTAATACCTTCGCCAAATGGCTCACACTGTCATTTCGATGTTATAATTTCAGATATGGGTGGTTATGTCCTTTGTAGTTTGGGTTTATAATTTTCAGACTTTAACACAACCACTCATTTGATTTTACACTAATTTAGTGTGTATATTTTATAATATATTGATATACCTATATATAATTGTAAAATATTGTATTTGTTCCGTACTACCTTGAAACGGAACTTGCCCAACGTGATATTAGGAGTCCAAGATTTATCTTGGGCCGCCCAAGATAAATCTTGGACTCCGAAATACGTTTAGCCGTTGCCAAGTGCAGCGGCGGCCTCTAGCTCTTTGACGCGATTTTCAGCCCGTTCCCTACGTTCCCGTTCCCGATCCCGTTCTATTGTCCTTAGTTGCATCAAGGCTTCGAGGCGTTCAATATTTAGTTTGAGCATATCAGTCAGATAACCTTTGTCTGGCTTTTTTTTGCGTCCAAACATCTCTGGATTATCACGTCGCATCGCAGTCAGCGTCGCAAAGCTGCCACCTCCTATCCTGTCGATGATGTATCGTTATTATGATACAATGCGCCACGTCAATACATAGAGTGCGTTATACTAGGTTAGAAAAATATCTATAAATCGCGTGAAGACTAACTGGCCTCCAAAAACGCTTAAACCGTTTATTGATAAGGGTTTGACCGTGACGACTAACTAAGTGGTAGCTAAAAAAACTACAGACGAGGTACATATATGACAGATCGAACCGCCGTCTATTACGGACAAGTCGAATTAATACCCGGCATTGTTTGTGATGGCTATGTGTTGGATGATGAGACAGCCGTTATGAGTTTAAGAGGAACGGCAAGTTTACTAGGTATAGAACATGTTTCTTTGAAAAGCGTGGTAGCTAACTGGCCTCCAAAAACGCTTAAACCGTTTATTGATAAGGGTTTGAGCGTGGTAGTTAACTCAGTAAAAGTGGTCGCCAAAAATAGCCCTCATAAAGGTAGAAACATTACCGTTTATGAGACTTCTTTTATTGAATCTTTTATTCGCGGTTATGCTTTGGCACTTGCATACGATGCTCTTAGACAAAATCAAAATCATATTGGCAAAAGATGTGTCATTTTACAGTCATCCCTAGTACGAACAGCCCTTGATACTGCCATCAAGCAAGCCTGCGGACTCTCCCCCAACATTCAGAAAACCGCCCAAAAGCATTACATAGATGTAGTCAAACTCATCAAAGACTTTGGTTTTACTTGTTCCGTTAATGATGACATTGCTATCAAAAAGGACATTACCCAATTCCTTGATATCCCAGAAAGCACTCTCAACAATTTTCTTAGGAAACACAAAAACGACATCAAACCCATTAAACTGAAATCGGCAACTATTCGATCCTTCGGTGGTAAAGCATCACGCATGAATGGTTATCACTTGGACGATGTGACCAAGATAGCTTTAGGAATGGATAGTGTCGTTGGTATAGAACTAAAAAAGAAAGTCTTTGGACAGGTTGGCTCTTTTGTTAAAGATGCCACGACTAAAGAAGAAATCCAATGGCGAGAAGTGCTATCCAAAGTGTTTGAAGGTTTTGACTTGCGCTTTAACTATCCGATTGGCCCATACAAGGTTGATTTCTTTGTCACCAAATTAATGCTAGTGTTAGAATGTAACGGTTATTGCCACCGCTATTACGATGATAAACAAGAAAAAGTCCGGGAAAAATTGATTACCCAAAAGTATAGCTTAGTTCGTTTCCATCACAAAGTGAGTTTAGAAACACTCTTTAACGGCATTTTACAAGCAAAACCCGGCACGACGATTAAGTTATACGATTTAGAACAACTCGGTCAAGAAATGCCTTTTAATATTAATTCATTAAATGCAGCAGCGTCTAGCACTTAATTTATTGGCCACACAATAAAAAAATCTCTGCCGGACGGGGTTTTTAATGAGCTTGGCATAGCCAAAAAAAATCATATTTTTTCAAAAAATATGATTTTTGACGGAGCGTCTATACCAAAAAAATCAGATCCCTCAATAAGTTCCCTCCTTTCGTCGGGACGACAAGCTTTTCAGATGGATTTTTAACGGAGCATCAATCTGATTAGGGTAAGGGCGGTTTTATTTTGCAACAACTTTAATAAATGTCGGGTGGATTACGCTCCGCTAATCCACCGATAATTTCAAAAAGAGACTGATCGAGTTTTTCTATGGCTTCTTCAGAGCTTAATTTTTATGCCCTCATTAATGGCTTTGAGATCATTTAACGCATTTTTTGTGCGTAGCCAAAAGATGTTTTTCTAATGTTTTGCAATAGTTTAACGCTTGCTTCACGCGCTGCTTGATTATTTAGCAAAGTGACGCCTGAAAAAATACGGCAACATGAGTCAGAAATACGGCAAATGGTATATGGCGATCTGACTGAACACCAAAGAGAGGTGATGAGAACGGTACTTGCGAATTTCAAGCAAAAAGGATATTATGACGCGGACAAATCCGGTAACATTGATATTATTAGACAAATGATTGAAATTAGTGAAATGTATCGGGGGAATGAAGAGGTTGTCCGTGCGGATAGTCTTCAACAAGGTGTCCAACAGGGCGAAGAAATAACATCTCTAAAGTGGTTTTTGCGTGGACGCTTAGAATTTTCTGATCTCGCAGAAGAGTTGGGAGAGCAAAAAGCTAACATAGTTCAGCAAAACGCTGATAATTTCAGAAAAGCAGTGGAAAAATGGACACCCTTGGCGACAATATTAGAACAGTTAGATGATAACAACTCGTGATGCCAATTGCGATGCGGATATCCCCCACCAATACTTAATATCTGAAATACTCCCCTTTCAAGGAAAACTGTCATTAAATCTGTCTGAACAGATGTAAGGAGGCTGATTTAAAAGTCGATAATCATTATTGGCATGAGAGAGCCGATCAGCCAAATCAGTCAAGAACTAAATTCATTAGGTAGATATAATTGTTATATAATGAGACTATAAATCTTTAGCACTTGATTTTTTGTCCGCCTATCCCCACAATTTTTTCATCGTAAATATTCAAGGGAAAAATCATGTTAAGTTGTTATGATGTCGCCAGATATTTTCTTGCCCAAGTCGATGAAGATGCAGGTGATTTGATATCAAACCTGAAATTGCAAAAGTTAGTCTATTATGCTCAAGGTATCAATTTAGCCTTATCTGATCATCCCTTATTTCCTGAAGCACTTGAAGCCTGGATACATGGTCCCGCGGTGCCAGTCTTGTTCCATACCTATAAAAGCTATGAGGCGGGTGCTATTCCACCACCACGCGATATGGACTTTTCTATCTACTGTGTACAAACACGGGAGTTATTGGATGAAGTTTATACGGTATTTGGTCAATTTTCAGCATGGAAGTTATATAAGATGACTCATGAAGAACCGCCTTGGAAAAATACACCGGTAGGGCATGAAATATCATTTTCAGCGATGCGCGATTATTTTAAAACGCAGGTTGTCACTTAATCATGGGAAAAATCAAGAAGAAAAAACCAGCTAAATTCATAAAGGGTATTCGAATCAATGATTATTCTCATGTTTCAACCCAGCAAGAACATCCCATCTTTTGCCTCAAGTATCTGGATAAAGAAAACTATTCTCTTAGTGCATGTACTAAAGAGCAAAAAGCCGCTTTTGCTGAAACACTTTTCAGATTGAGTCAATTAACTTGGACTACGATAACAAACTCACCTCGACATGGTTTAGGTTATGAGAAAATTGCTAGAACGAGTATCCGTGCGCCGATACCTGTACATCTCACCGACGATGTGACCTTTATTGCCTTTCGATTTTATGGTAAGGCCCCGATGGTAGGTTATCGAGATGGCAGTATTTTCCATATTCTTTGGATTGACCGGGATTTTACGCTTTACTCTCACGGTTAAACGTTTTTAGCCTGGGTAGGTTTTTCTGGTCATAAACACATCAGATGGTATATGGCGATCTGACTAAACACCAAAGAGAGGTGATGATAACGGTGCTTGCGAATTTCAAGCAAAAAGGATATTATCCGGTAACATTGATATTATTAGACAAATGATTGAAGTTAGTGAAATGTATCGGGGGAATGAAGAGCTTGTCCGTGCGGAAAGTCTTCAACAGGGCGAAGAAATAACATCTCTAAAGTGGTTTTTGCGTGGACGGTTAGAATTTTCTGATCTCGCAGAAGAGTTGGGAGAGCAAAAAGCTAACATAGTTCAGCAAAATGCTGATAATTTCAGAAGAGCCGTGGAAAAAGGGACACCCTTGGCGACAATATTAGAACAGTTAGATGATAACAAGTCGTGATGCCAATTGCGATGCGGATATCCCCCACCAATATGCCCTAGCAAGACAACAAATAGCCGCACGAGATGGCATTGGATCGTTGATAGGAACGGGCAAACGCTTTGACGTAGATGCCCGTTAAAAATCCGATTTTTTTAAAAAATCGGATTTTTTTTGACGAACGGCTCTAAGGGGCCCCAGGCAGACCACGCGGGCTATGTTTTTTGGTTTTATCTTCACCCGTTTTAAACAAACTGGATTTATCTATATCTATATCTTATAATATATATGTGTACATACTTCTTTTAACTCTCAATTAACATTATGAATAAAAATAAAAGTATCCCCGGTGGTATGAAGGCTGTCCAATATTCACTCAAAGCAGGCCGGAAAATTGGCATAAAAAAGTTGCTCGATGTTATTCGTTCTAAAAATTCATGTAAGACATGCGCTTTTGGTACCGGCGGGCAACGGGGTGGTTTCCAGAATGAATTAGGTCATCATTTTGAAATTTGTAAAAAGAATATTCAGGCTTCTTTAACCGATATACAAGAAGCGATTCCCACAACTTTGTTCTCTGAGCAAAGTCTCGCCGAACTAAAAAAGTTGACTGGACGCGAAATTGAATGTTTGGGACGTTTAACCACTCCTTTATACAAACAAACCGGAGAAACTCACTACCAACCCATCAGTTATTCGCAAGCCATTGAGAAGATCGTCAACAAAATGAACAACACTTCTCCCGAACGGACTTTTTTTTACAGTTCTGGACGATCTTCTAATGAGGCAGTCTTCTTATTACAACTGTTCGCTCGCCTTTATGGCACTAATAATGTGAATAACTGTGCCTATTTCTGCCATCAAGCTTCAGGAGTAGGATTAAATGCAACACTTGGTACTGGTACTGCCACGATTCGCTATCAAGATTTACAGGAATCAGACTTGATTTTTGTCTTTGGTGCTAATCCAGCGTCAAACCATCCCCGTTTTATCAAAGCGCTCATGCAATGCCGTCGTCGGGGTGGTCATGTGATAGTGATCAATCCTGTTAAAGAAGCAGGATTGGTAAAATTTTCCGTTCCTAGCGATTGGAAATCATTACTCGGTGGCGGCTCCGAGATTGCTTCTGTTTATATACAGCCTGTTATTGGGGGTGATATTGCCTTTATCAAAGGTATTGCCAAGTATCTGCTTGCAAAAGGCTTGATCGATTCATCCTTTATCCAACAATATACCCATAATTTTGAGGCATTCAAAAGCGCAATAGAAAAAACAACTTGGGACGAAATTTGCACTCAATCTGGTGTGACTCAAACCGAAATAGAATCTGTTGCTCAGATTTATGCCCAATCATCGCGAGTCATTTTTGCTTGGGGTATGGGAATAACACAGCATTTACACGGAGTTGACAATGTTAAATCAATTGTGAACCTAGCCTTATTAAGAGGCATGTTAGGCCGTCAAGGTGCTGGACTTTTGCCGTTACGGGGTCATAGCAATATACAGGGAGTGGGTTCGCAGGGTTTTGTCCCTCAGTTAAAGCCCGCCGTTTTCCAAAATATTGAGCAAAAGCTGGACGTTAAATTGCCAACCCAAACGGGCATGGATACGATGGCTTGTTTGCAAGCGGCTTTAAAAGGAAAGATTGATTTTGCTTTTTTGTTAGGCGGAAATTTATACGCTGCTACGCCTGATTCTAAATTTGCGGAGCAAGCCTTAAACAATATTCCGCTTAAAGTTTATCTCACTTCCACGATGAATATCGGTCATGTACATGGTATCGATCAAGAAGTCATTATTTTACCAGTGGCTGTGAGAGAAGAAGAAAAACAGGCTACCACACAAGAATCAATGTTTAATTTTGTCCGCTTGAGTGATGGAAATATTATCCGTTTTGATAATGTGCTCTCAGAAGTTGAGATCATCAGCCAAATTGCCTCTAAAACGGTTTCAAAAGCGACATTTGACTTCGATAATTTTAATCAACATCAAGAGATTCGTAAGGCGATTGCTGGGATTGTACCCGGTTTTGCCAAAATGGATGAAATCGTTCACTGCAAAGAAGAGTTCCACATTACGAATAGAACTTTTTATACGCCTGAATTTGGGACGCTTGATAAAAAAGCCCATTTCCAAGTGATTCAAAGCCCTAATAGAAAAGTAGTTTTGAACCAATTTAAAATGATGACTACTCGTAGTGAAGGACAGTTCAATTCGATCATTTACGAAGAGGAAGATTTATATCGTAACCAACAAGATCGTTGGATCGTTCTAATGAATCCAGAAGATATGGAAAAACATCATTTGCAGGAGAATGACAAAGTTACTTTGCGTAATGAAACTGGAGTCATGGAAAATATTGTGGTTAAAGCCTTTGATATCAAATCAGGCAATATTGCCACTTATTACCCAGAAGCGAATGTACTTGTCCCTCAAACAGTTGATGAACAAAGTAAAACTCCTGCTTTCAAATCGGTCAATGTGACTTTGATAACTGAATCTCCGTCAATTAAAGCTGCTACACTTGATTAGCTGTTGGGGCGTCTGGCTCAGAAAGTGACGTTCTCTTTAGCTCAAAAACGTTTAGGACGGGGGCTGCAAACCAATGCCATAGAGTGCCGGATAAAACCATACATGAGCGGCACGATATGGCATTGAGTATTGAGTTGAGTGAAAAAAACCTTATATAATAAAATCTAAAATCTGTTTTTCAGTCGCCTTCAGATATCCTAACGCACCGCACGTTGGTCTTTTTACTTTCCCAAACAGGTTTGATATTGTTGAGTATAGCACTTAAATTGGATGAACTATTATGAAACAACTTCGATGGATAATTGGCCCGTTGATGGGTTTGTTTGCTTTTTCTAGTTGGGCTATGTTGCCCGGGCCTGACATGATTATTCAATGTCCAAACTCAGATAGGGTGGTAAAAAAAGCCACATTGATGTCGGGTAATACTTTAGGTGCTAGGGTTTGGAGTGATGGCTACGTGGTTTATCCCATGTTACCCCGTTCACCCGAAATAACGCGATGTGGTGACGATGGGCCCTTTTTTTGGGTTTCTGATGCTAAAGAGCTTGGCGAAATTTCCCGTTGGGGCGATGATTCAAATGTACCTGATGAATGGAAACAGGCGAAATACATTCGCTTTTTGACTGAAGCGGAATACTTGGAAGCCATTGAGATGGGCCGAACTCAAGAGGAAAAATTGTATCTCAGACTCCTCGCTTGGAGGGCAGCCAATGATCCGCTGCGACAGAATGAAGCTCAACACAGCCCATTTTTACCAGGTTCCAAGGCCCGAAAAAACCTTGAGCAATTGGTTAAACTGCTCTCGGTAACGGAGCCAAATCAGCGCCTCCTGAAAATTGAGGCACTAAGACAATTAGGCAGATTTGAAGAGGCGTTGAAAATACTGCAAGCACCTTTTCCAAAGGAGTTTACCAAAGTAGTTGATTGGATGCGTCGCTTGGTAAAAGAGCGAGATTCTCTCGTCAGAGAAGTGTTTAAAACGCGCTAAACAACAGCGTTAACGGTGTGTCCTACACACCATCAATCCATACACCTTATATAATTAAATGATGATTAAACATTGGGTGGCAAAGCAAATACCAAGGCAATTGGCAAACTAATAAAACTCATTACATTGCCCAACATTACAATAGCGGCAACCTTGTGCGGCTCTTGTTGATATTTCTCAGCAATCACAAAATTGATGACAGCAGGTGGTAGCATTGCCAATATCAATAAGCCGCCCGTCTGTATGGGTGTTAATGTCAACCAAGGATAGATCAACAAAAACATCAATATCCCCGACAATGGACGCAATATCGCACCCAATAAACCAATTTGCCAATGACTTAAATCCATATCACTGAGCCGCACGCCAAGTGATAACAACATCATTGGAATCGCACAATCCCCTAACATTTCAATTGGTGTGAGCAACAATATCGGCACTTGTAACTGTGTCACACTCACCACCAATCCTGCCAAAGTGGCTTGAATCAGTGGCAATTTCAACAATCCCCACCAAGATACCTGTCCACTTATCATATAAATACCTAAAGTAAAATTTAAAATGGCGTTAATCATAAAAAACAATACCGCCGCAGGTAAACCAAGCTCTCCAAATGCAAACAATGCTACTGGAATACCCATATTACCGGTATTAACAAACATCATAGACGGGAGGAAAGTTTTAGGATTGATACCACGCCACCAAACTATTGGCAATACAATAATACCAGAGCCAAGCAGGATGAATATTGTCGCGAATGCCAATTGTTGATAATCCATGATATTAAAAGATTGATCAGATAAAACAGTGAATAATAACGCTGGCGTAAAAATATCCATATTGAGACGGTTTATCACTGCCATATCTATCGGGCGATAACGTGCGTATAAATAACCCAGCATCACAATGGCAAAAATGGGAAACAGAATAGTAAAAATACGAATAATTAACATTGTGTCCTATTAAAATGAGGGTGAATATGGTTTTTTTATTGAAATTGTTTTATAGAAATCCTATTTTTGGCAAAAATAGGATTTCTTTGAAGGTGTAAACAAGTTATAGAAATCATATTTTTCTATAGATAGATTTTGCAACTATGATCTTTAAACTAAATAAGAAAAACATCAGCTAAAATATTTTAGCAACGATTTCAATCAAATGAGCAACTGTATCACTTTTGAATAACTCAGTAACTCCGCCTGCAAATTTGCTCAATTGCTTTTTTTGGCCTTTGGTTAATAATCCATCTATTTCCTGTTGTTGCAACCATTCATTAAAAGCACCATCGTCACGCACCACTTGAGTCAATTTATGGCTCAACCACCACACAAAAACTTGTGGTTCAATGCGATAACCGCTTGAGAGTGTACTATCTTTAATCACAAAACCTTGCGTTTCTAATGTCCGCAATTCTTGCCCAAAATCTCCTAAGCTTTTCAGAAAAGGATCGCTATGAAATTTTCTATGGCCTAATAAAGTCGGTGTATGGTCTAAGGCGATAGTGTCAAGCATAAAAGCATCAAAAGTCTCGCCTTGGCAATTGCGATAAGCTTGAGATAGCGGTGGATTTTGGGCAGTGACTTGTTCAAGGGGCTGCAAAGCTTGTTTCCAAAATTGTGCCGGTGTGCAATGGCTATTAAGCGTTTGAGCATCTAAATAGGTAAATAATAGTTGCTCTCCTTTTTCTAAAAGGCGACACTATTTTTTGGTGCTGCGATAAATTATAATAGCGAAGTTTTACCGCAACGTGGCTCACTGATGATGGCGTAAGATTCAGAGACGGGGTTGCCGTGATAAAAGGGGTTGGGTGTGAAGAGAGTCATGTTGTTTAGATTCCTATCCAATTTTCTGCACTATTTCACTTAAAATTTTCAAAACATCTTTCAAAGTCAGATCGGTGTCTTCACCAAATCGCTTACCATGAGCCACTCTATTGCGATAGCTGATAATGTCGTCTAATTGCTCTGATAGTGATTCTGAAATTTTTCCAGTCAACATTTTTTGCACAGTAGCAAGATTATTAATTTCGTTGGCATCTTTAATAAACGATCTAATCGTCAGATGAAATGGACTTTCTTGAGGATAATTCTCTGCAACGATATTTCTTACCAAACCAATCGCATTGGGGAGTTTTGAAAAACAAATCCTTTCAAAGCTACTAAGTTTATGAAAGTATTGTCAATTATCTATTACTCAAGTGCTGTGAAATAATCATCAATGTTTTTGTCTCTTTGAGCATTTTTTTTTAAAACAATAGGGATTTTATAATCTTTTATAAATTAATCAACTCTCCCGTATGCACGTCTAATTCTTGTTCCGACGGGTTCAAGAACGACAGCGTGATTACCAAGCCCTATTTCTAGCTTAGCAATCTGATATTCTCCAATGTGTTCCTCAGACAAGCTCATTTCTTCTCTGGTAAGTTGGATATATCCCTCGGTTATGAACTTACTCAACCACTGTTCAACTGTTTCATACAGTTTTGAAACAGATACCAACCATTTTTCTTTTCTAACAACCCAATCATTAACGGTGGTTGAGTGGTTGTTAGCTTTATGTAATTTAGCTTTTAAACTCACAACACTTTCCTCGTTGTTTTACGCTAATTACCACAAAAACGGCTCCAACCAGTTTTCTAAGGTTTTTTCAAAAATAGCGTCATCGAATGGCAATATTTTACGCTCAAGGCTTCTCTCATTGTAAAGGTGCCAGTTATTCTCGCCTTTCTTATCTTTCCACAAGAGCAATACATAGCCTTTTTCTTTTTCATTCTTTAAATAGAAATCAATTCTGCCATCAGCAAAAGCCATATCAACGCCAATCGGTTCGAGAATGGCTATTTTACCGCCATAAGCGATTTATAATTGAGGAATTTGATAGGTACCCACTTCGTCTTCAGTCACCGTAATCGTTTTTTTGGTTATTTGGACATATCCATCAGTCACTAATTCATCCAACCATTTTTCAATGTCTTGATAAAGTTTTGAAACTGAGACGCTCCACTTAGCTTTTTCAGCTTCCCAGTCAATTTGGTTGGCGGCTTCGGCTCTGTTTTTCAATATTTGCAATTTTTATTTTAAAGTCATAACGTTAGTGCCAATCAGGAATTTTATTGTATATTCAAAGAGTCAAAGGGCCAAAGTATCAATGTCCGCCTCGGACGGCCCACACGTAGTTCGTGTCC
Source organism: Pseudomonadota bacterium (assembly GCA_039714115.1). Lineage (GTDB taxonomy): Bacteria > Pseudomonadota > Gammaproteobacteria > Beggiatoales > Beggiatoaceae > Thiomargarita. Next base: position 22,574 of record JBDLJY010000018.1, read on the forward strand.
GTCTTGGCGTAGCAGCCCACGTTGAGGCTCACGTACCATGCGTGGGTCGTGCCGTCCGAGTACTGGAGGACCAATACCAGTCATGTTGAAGATCTCCCTTGGCTTTCTGCAATGCTTTCTTTTTAGCAGCCAATTCATTTTTTAGGCTTGCCACTTGTTGCTGATACTGACTGACAGCTTTTTCTAAATCTTTCTCATGTTGACGACATTCTGTCAGTTTTTCAACACTCTGCTGCTTAGCTTGCTCAGCCTCATTTAACGCCTTTAATCGCGCTTTAAATTCACGATCCCGTATTTCTCGCTCAACTTCAGCAACTTTATCATCAAGATGAGCCGTCCGAAAAGCAGCTAACGCTGTCTCTAAATCACCCGCCTTATGCGCCTCATCACCGCGTCGCTGCCAAATATCTAACCGCCCACTTTTAGCCTCTGGTTGTTCAGCATCCAAGCCTAAAACTTGCTCATAAAACTTAAGTTGCTCATTTTCATTGTCATTAGATTGTGCCAAAGCCAACAAAGCTTGAATCAACCGAGAACGTGCCGCCGCCGGTTGATATTTGTACAACCGCTCTAAAATTTCACGGGCATTACCAGCCTGCCCTTGTGCCAATAAAATATCTGCTAATAATTGATTAGCCCCCACATGATTTGGGTTTAAATTAACCGCTTGGCGCAAACTAAATCACGCCCGCCCCCGCCTCTGCCAAAGCGGATACCACCACCCGTTCAGCCGGCGGCAAGCCATCCCACAACCATTACGGCTGGCATCCAACGTCTCCTGAATGGCCGTTTAGGAGGATCATTGTCATAAAGACTGTCATTGGCCTCTGCAAGATGCACAAGATTTGTGGTATCTTCACGATAATAATAATTACACTTTTAAAAATTAATTAATATGTAAATTCAAGCTATTAGTAGCATTTGTTTATATTTTATATAACTTTAAGTATTATTTGTAACTATTTTATTTATAAAATAAATTTTGTTTTCAATGCCTCAGTCCTAGATAAGACTTGGGGTGTGTTAAAATATACTATTTCTGTTGGATTAAATTTAAGGAGTAAAAAAATATGTCTTTACGCATAGGCATTGATTTAGGTGGTACCAAAATCGAAATCATTGCGCTTGATAACCAAGGGCAAATTTTAACCCGTGAACGAATCTCCACGCCCAAAAATTATACCGCTACAATACAAGCCCTCACCGATTTAGTTCACCGCATTGAGCAGCGTTTAAATGCTCAAGGCACTGTCGGCCTTTCCATGCCCGGCGCATTATCCCCAGCAACGGGTTTGATCAAAAATGCCAATTCAGTCTGGTTAATTGGGCAACCGTTAGAGCGTGATCTCAGTGCCGCCTTGCAGCGTCCCGTTAAATTAAGCAACGATGCCAACTGCTTTGCCCTATCTGAAGCCGTAGATGGTGCGGCGGCGGGGGCATCCGTCGTTTTTGGCGTGATTATTGGCACCGGCACCGGCGGCGGTATTGCTATTAATCAACAGGTATTAAATGGGGTTAATGCCATTGCCGGAGAATGGGGGCATAATCCTTTACCTTGGCCCCAACCAGAAGAATTGCCGGGGCCATCCTGTTATTGTGGCAAATATGGCTGCATAGAAACTTTCCTCTCGGGGCCGGGGATGGCGCGTGATTATCAAGCGGCCAGCGGACAGGCACTTTCACCGCCTGAGATTGTCGCCTTAGCCCAGGCGGGAGACAGTACCGCTCAAGCTTGTTTATCGCGTTATGCTGACCGTTTAGCACGAGGATTAGCTTCTATAATCAATGTGTTAGACCCAGAGGTGATTGTATTGGGCGGCGGGATGTCGAATTTGACGCATTTGTACACTGAAGTGCCGCGTTTATGGAAACGTTATGTCTTTTCAGATCGGGTGGATACGATATTAAAACCCGCGAAGTTTGGAGATTCGAGCGGAGTGCGTGGAGCGGCGTGGTTGTGGCCACTTCAATAAGCAATTTACCTTGGCGATTGTTGGAATGTTTTGGTGAGGAAGGCATATGCGGAGCTAAAATGAACAAAACCAAACGTTATTATATTGCTCTGTTCAGTATTCATGGGCTTATCCGTGGAAAAAATATTGAATTGGGGCGAGATGCTGATACCGGTGGGCAGATCAAATATGTGGTGGAACTTGCCAGAGAGTTGGGTAAACAAGAGCAAGTGGCGCGTGTGGATTTATTTACCCGCCAAGTCATTGACCCAAAAGTCAGTCAAGACTATGCTCAACAAAAGGAACAACTCAGCGAAAATGCTTATATTATTCGACTTCCCTGCGGTCCTAAACGTTATCTGAGAAAAGAAGTGTTGTGGAATTACTTAGAAAGTTTTCTCGACCACACGCTCCAACATTTTCGACAACTGGCTCAAGTGCCAGATGTCATTCATAGTCATTATGCGGATGCGGGCTATGTTGGCTCAGTATTGGCTAATGTGCTGGAAGTCCCCTTTATTTTTACCGGGCACTCGCTAGGATTGGTCAAAAAGACAAGGCTGCTTGAAAAGGGGGTGAGTGAGGAAACTATCAAAGGAAAATACAATATTCACCACCGTATCGAGGCTGAAGAAAAAGCGCTCAATATCGCCTCAATGGTCGTTACCAGTACGCACCAAGAAATCCACGAACAATATGAACAATATCAACACTATGAACCCGATAGGATGTTCGTTATCCCGCCCGGTGTTGATTTAGAACATTTTTATCCGGTTAGCGATTATAACCGAGAAATAGAAAAAGAACTTTCACGCTTTCTCACGGAGCCTAACAAACCCATAATTCTCGCCCTATCGCGGGCGGATGAGCGTAAGAATATCCCCGCATTAATTCAGGCTTATGGTGAAAATGCCGAGTTACAAAAACGCGCTAACTTAGTCATCGTAGCAGGCAACCGCGATGACATCACCACCATGGACAAAGGCACTCGGCAAGTATTGACCCAAATTTTGTTAGGCATTGATCGTTATGATCTTTACGGGCGAGTGGCTTATCCCAAACACCATCAACCCAGTGATGTGCCTGAATTTTACCGTTTCGCAGTGGCATCTAAAGGTATTTTTGTCAACCCGGCACTCACCGAACCTTTTGGACTGACGCTGATTGAAGCCGCCGCGAGCGGACTACCGATTGTCGCTACCCACGACGGTGGTCCCATAGATATTATCAAAAACTGTCAAAATGGTTTGTTGATAGATCCACTAGACACCAAGGCGATGGGAGACACGCTGGTTTCCGCTCTCTCGGATAAAGCCCGTTGGGAAACTTGGTCTAAAAAGGGGATTGAAGGTGTAAAACGCCACTATTCATGGACTAGCCATGCCAAAACTTATCTTAACCACATTGAAAAAGCCATTGCTGAAATTCCCTTAAATCCCATTTATCAAAAACGGGTGAGTTCACAACAGAGAAGAACGCATTTTGGTATCGTAAAACTCCCCCTGACTCAACGTTTCATCATCTCTGATATTGATCAAACCTTAATTGGTGATCCAGAAGCACTTAGCGAGTTTCTCGGCTATCTCAATGAAGCCGGCAACACTTTCAGTTTTGGTATCGCTACCTCTCGTACATTGGATGAAGTGATTGAATTGCTTGAAGAATGGGATGTGCCTTTCCCGGATGTGTTGATCACCTTGTTGGGCACTGAAATCTATTATGGCCCCAACTTACTCAAGGATACTGGCTGGGAAAAACATATTAATTATCGCTGGGAACCTGAACGGCTGAAAGAAGTGTTGTCATCTTTTAAAGGAATAGAAATGCAAGAACAAGCCAACCAAAGCGAGTTCAAGATCAGCTATTTATTAGACACAGAACGGGTCAAGAAAAAATTGATTCGCCGCGACCAAATTGTCAAACGTTTGCGACAAAATCGCTTGTTGGCGAATGTCATTTTAACCTACGGTCAATTTCTTGATTTGCTCCCTATCAGAGCCTCTAAAGGCTTGGCGGTTCGCTATTTAGCTTATCGGTGGGGGCTACCGTTGGAGCAATTCTTAGTGGCGGGTGATTCTGGCAATGATGAAGACATGTTAAAAGGTGAGGCGCTCGGTGTTGTCGTGGGTAACTACAGTGCTGAGCTAGAAAAGCTCAGAGGAAAACCTCGCATTTATTTTGCCAAAGGTCATTACGCCAGAGGAATACTAGAAGGTATCGCGCATTTTGGTTTTTTGAATGACACTTTAACCCCCCATGATGAGGAAAATTGAGCAGTGCTTAAGCATCAATCTCACCCGGTTATTATTTCTGATATTGATAACACCTTGCTCGGTGACGCTGACGGACTGAATGAGTTTCTGGCTTATCTCCATCAAGCTGACCGTTCTTTCAGTTTTGGTATTGCCACTGGGCGTAGGCTGGATAGTGCCCGCTCTGTGCTTGAAGAATGGCGTGTGGCGCCCAAACCAGATATTTTTATCACCTCGGTAGGCAGTGAAATTTATTATGGCCCTAACTTAGAGAGGGATAATGACTGGATAAAACATATTAATTACGGTTGGGAACCTGAAAAGCTGCGAGAAGTATTATTAGCAAGGTTTGAAGGGCTACAATTGCAACCTGACATTGATCAACGCGAATTCAAAGTGAGTTTTTTTGTGGACCAAGCGTTTGAACAGAGCCTACCAAAACTTGAACGTTGCCTACAGCAAAATAACTTATTAGCGAATGTCATTTACTCGCATGGTCAATTTCTGGATTTGCTCCCCATCAAAGCCTCTAAGGGGTTAGCCGTTCGCCATATCGCCGCTCGGTGGGGTTTACCGATGAGGCAATTTTTGGTGGCGGGGGATTCTGGTAATGATGAAGAGATGTTAAACAGTGACGCGCTCGGTGTTGTCGTGGGTAACTACAGTACTGAACTGGAAAAACTCAAGGGAAAACCGGGCATTTATTTTGCGAAAGACCATTATGCTCTAGGAATCCTAGAAGGAATCAGAGCTTTTAGTTTTTTATAGGCTTTTTGCCGTAAGTTATTATCTGAAAATAAAAACTTTTTTCTTCAGAGATTTTGGAGCTGTTTGAACCGTTTTGCCAAGCGCATGAGGACGAAGAGGGGGTAAGATACTGGCCATTGGCACAATTTATGCAATAAACTTGAACGTTACCTACAACAGAATAACTTGTTGGCGAATGTCATTTACTCGTGACGCGCTCGGTGTTGTCGTGGGTAACTACAGTACTTTATAGGTTTTTTGCCGTAAGGAGCAAACGGATGATATTGGATGACAAGGCCATTTATATTATTTTGGGAAAGTTATTATCCGAAAATAAAAACTTTTTTCTTCGCTCAGAGATTTTGGAGCTGTTTGAACCGTTTTGCCAAGCGCATGAGGACGAAGAGGGGATAAGATGCGGGCCATTGGCACAATTTATGGCCAATATTCAAGAGGTCGTCGTTACTAAGCCTTGGATTTACCTATCGATGAGGGAGGGGGCTGGACGGTGTCAATTTTTCCGCTTTCATATCGAGAACCTGAAACAAGAACCGATTGATGTGAATCTATTTCTACAATTTAAAGAACGCTTAGTTGAACACGCTCAGCAAGACGAAGATTGGATTTTTGAAGTGGACTTGGGGCCGTTTAACCGAGAGTTTCCTAAGCTGAAAGAGCAACGTTCTATCGGTCGCGGTGTGGAGTTTCTTAATCGTCACCTTTCTACCCGCCTCTTTGCTAACATGAATCAAGGTGATCAATTACTGTTTGATTTTTTGCGGGTGCATCAATGCGAAGGGCGACAGTTAATGCTTAATGATCGGATTACCGATCCGGGCGCACTCAAGGAGGCATTGCATCAAGCAGAAAAATATCTGTCTTCACAACCCGCAAAGGTGACTTGGCAAGAGATCATTCATAACATGCAGGAAATGGGATTTGAAGCGGGTTGGGGACGCACAGTTAAGCGAATGCGAGATAGCATCAATTTGCTCATTGATATTTTAGAAGCCCCCGAACCGGGCAATTTAGAACGATTTTTAGCCCGTATTCCAATGATTTTTAAAGTGGCTATTATCTCGCCACATGGTTTTTTTGGTCAAGCCGGCGTGTTTGGTATGCCAGATACTGGGGGACAAGTCGTTTATATTTTAGACCAAGTGAAAGCACTAGAAGCTGAAATGTATCAACGCCTGTATAAACAAGGGCTTGATATTGAACCCCAAATTGTCGTTATTTCTCGCTTGATCCCAGAGGCTGGCGATACCAACTGCAATGAACGATTAGAACCTATTATAGGGACTAAAAATTCGGTGATTTTGCGGGTGCCTTTTCGCAATGAGCAGGGAGAAATCATACCCGATTGGATTTCTCGTTTTTCGATTTGGCCTTACTTGGAGCGGTTTGCTATTGATGTTGAAAAGGAATTACTTGCCCAGTTAGGTGGACGACCAGATTTGATTATTGGTAACTATTCTGATGGCAATTTAGTCGCTACTTTGTTGTCTCAAAAACTCAAAGTGACTCAATGTGGCATCGCCCATGCTTTGGAAAAGACTAAATATCTTTGCTCGGATTTATATTGGAAAGAAAACGACAATCAGTACCATTTTTCCACCCAATTCACGGCGGATTTGATTGCTATGAATAGTGCCGATTTTATCATTACCAGCACCTATCAAGAAATTGCCGGTGATAGCCATAGCGTGGGCCAATATGAGAGTTACGGTGCGTTTACCATGCCCGGGCTTTATCGAGTTGTTAATGGAATAGATATTTACGATCCAAAATTCAACATCGTTTCGCCGGGCGCGGATGAAACTATTTATTTTCCTTTCACCGACACCAAGCGACGAATACCAGAATTACAGGGTGAGATAGAAACGCTCATTTTTGGCGCCCCTTCGGAAGATAGCCGAGGAGAATATGCCAATAAAGAAAAACCAATTATTTTCACGATGGCAAGGTTAGATCGGATTAAAAATTTGACTAGCCTTGTGGAATGGTATGGCAGTCGTCCCGAATTGCAAGAGTTGGCTAATCTATTCGTCATAGCGGGGCATATCAATAAAGATTATTCTACTGATGACGATGAACGCGACCAAATTGCCAAAATGCATGATTTGATGTCACATTATCAACTGGATGACAAGATGCGTTGGGTAGGGAGACATTTGGACAAACGCATGGCGGGAGAACTGTATCGTTATATTGCTGATAAAAAAGGTATTTTTGTTCAGCCTGCTCTGTTTGAAGCTTTTGGTTTAACAGTCATTGAAGCAATGGCTTCTGGGTTACCCACTTTTGCAACCAGTTACGGTGGTCCCTTGGAGATTATTCAAGATGGGGTATCGGGATTTCATATTGAACCCAATCATGGTGATAAATCTATTGCTCGCTTCATTGATTTTTTTGAGCGGTGCAACCGTGAACCGGATTATTGGGAACAGATTTCATTAGGGGCTATCAAGCGAGTGCAAAGCCGTTATAACTGGCGATTGTATGCGAAGCGTTTGATGACACTTTCAAAGGTGTACGGTTTTTGGAAATATGCGACGAATTTGGAACGCTCAGAAACTCAGCGTTATTTGGAGATGTTTTATGGGTTGATGTATCGACCCTTGGCGGAGAAGGTTCAGGCATAGTACCAAATTTAAAGATGTAGGCGATAAATCGCCTACTACGAACTTGGCAATCCCTGTTGGCATTGAGTTGCAAACCCCGTCCAGCACAAATAATGCCCAGTTCGTAGTAGGCGATTTATCGCCTATTCTTGAACCTCGTAACCGAAACCTTGGATGATTGCCTTAGCTTCGTCACTCCGCACAAATTCCATGAATGCGTGGGCACTTTCTCGGTTATTGGAAAGCAACACGGCTTGTTGCATTTCCGGCTCAATCAAATCCCAATCTTGCAACAATTGTGGCGCGTTTTGCAATTCTCGAATCACCACTCGGACACCGCTTTCATACAACAAATGCTCCAACTGTGCATCATAAATCACACCCGCTCCCGCCTCTGCTAAAGCGGCAGCCACTACCCGTTCAGCCGGTGGCAAGCCATCCCACAACCATTCTGGCATCCAAAGTCTCATGAATGGCCGTTTCTACGTCTTTAACGGTCACAGTCGGTGGAGCATCGGGATCGTCGTCATAAAGATTTTCCCAAACTTTGTCACACAAATGTTGCGTCAAAAAGGGATGACCACAGGTGGCCTCTGCAAGACGCACAAGATTTGTGGTATCTTTACGACTGAGCAGGGATACTCGTTTAGCAGGTGTACCTTTGAACAGAGAAAGGGCAGCCAGACTTGACGGAAAGTCGTTTCGGCCCCTAAATCTGGCGCGGTTTGCCCACTGATGGTACGTGCTCCAAAGGCCATTTGGCTTTATCTTGCAAGTCAAAAAAGACTGGCTGATAGGCCCCTTTTTTCGGCAATTGGGCTTGCAACTCTTGTAATACCGAGGTTTTGCCAATGCGCCGCTGCCCGTAAAGTACGATGGCATTGTTTGTTCCTAAAAACAATAACTACAAGGACAGTTTTTTCTTTACAAATCATGAATTATTCGTTTATCCTAAGTGTTGTTGTACTTGGTTAAACAAAACTGATTGTAAGGCTAACTTTTTCTGAAAATATGTACATCACTGGTGTGTAAATATGTTGGCTCAATCGAAAGACACTCATATAGATATAGAAAAAATTCAAATTTCAATGATTCGCCAAGAATCCACAGCTCAGAGAGCATCTAGAATGTGCTCTCTTTCTCAAACCACACGACAACTTTCAAGACGTGCCCTTAAACGCGCCAATCCGACATTGAGTGAGCGAAAGTTGGATATACTTTTCGTTAGCTACTTATACGGTTCTGAGTTAGCTGATCGTTTAAGTCATTATTTAAATGAAATTAAGGGTGCCATGAAAAAAGTAAAAATTACAGCTGCTGTGGAACCGGTAGCTAAAGTGTTTGAGCAATTAGGAATTCTCTATTATATCGGCGGTTCGGTGGCCAGTTCAGTGTATGGAATGCCACGTGCGACTCAGGATGTCGATATGGTAACAAACTTGAAGCTTGAGCATGTCCATTTTTTGCTAGAACAACTTCAATCGGCTTATTACATTGATGAGGACATGATAAAAGAGGCGATTAGCTTTAGCTCTTGTTTTAATTTGATCCATCTTGACACGATGATAAAAGTTGATATCTTTATTAGCAAAGATGAACCTTATCATCGAACCTCTCTCCAGAGAAGAAGAAAGGATACGCTTGAAGAAGATGAATCCTTGAAATTTTACGTGGTTTCGCCAGAAGATATTATCCTCAATAAACTTGATTGGTTTCGTCTCGGTGGTCATGTTTCTGAGCAACAATGGCGTGATATACAGGGTGTTTTGAAAATACAGAAGGATTCATTGGATATGGAATACCTTTTTAGGTGGGCTAAAGAGTTAAGGCTTGATGATTTGTTAAAACAGGCTTTGAGGGAAGCAGGAATTTTCTAATGCTTATCAGTTTTCTCTAACTTTTGCCAACTTCCAGTATAGTCATCCAGCTAGTCAAAAAAACGATCAGGGGGAGTTCTCCCTGACTCCCCGCAGCACCCGCTCCAAAGGCCATTTGGCTTTATCTTGCAAGTCAAAAAAGACTGGCTGATAGGCCCCTTTTTTCAGCAATTGGGCTTGCAACTCTTGTAATGCCGAAGTTTTGCCAATGCGCCGCTGCCTTCCCGCAAGACATCAGCTCGCCCGACAAAAGCAGCGGAGTCTCCGACGGGATTGCCGGCAACATAAGGGTTTTGAGGAAACATTGTTTAATTTGTTGATTTTATTCAGTTTAAAAATAAGGTTACGATGCGGTTAAAAATAAAAAATTATCCAAAAGACAAACTCAAAATGCTTTTCATATTTTATTCCAGTTGACGAGAGAACAGAGAGCAAAATCGTCTGTTACAACTGGCTCTTGCACGGGCAATGGATGAAAAACCAGAAATCAGAGGCGACGCTACCATTATTGCCATTCGCTTGACTGAGAACAATTTCCAATATTAGCGATAGCCGACTAATCTATGGTAGCCCCTATCATGGAAAACGCATCTGCCTTGGGACTTCCTGAACCGTCACGCGAAGACGTGAACGATTTTATTATGAAAAGCAAACGACAGCCGCCTGCAAGCATTCCAAGCGGGTTTGATATTTGGAGGGAGTCACCTCCAACATTTGTGACGCAAAAACATTATAAACATTCCAACGCGCCTACATTTGAATAATAGAGTTGTTCCCAAATAAGTTTGAACGGTGATCCTTTAATGAGGCGATTGACGATGCGGCGGAGTTCTTTGCAGCTAACGCCGTCTCTAAATCACCCGCCTTATGCGCCTCATCACCGCGTTGCTGCCAAATGCCTAACAGGCCACTTTTAGCCTATGGTTGTTCAGCATCCAAGCCTAAAACTTGCTCATAAAACTTGAGTTGCTCATTTTCATTGTCATTAGATTGTGCCAACGCCAACAAAGCTTGAATTAGCCGAGGACGTGCCGCCGCTGGTTGCAAGTCCTACGCACCATCCTAAAATGTGCGTGGGACGCACCCTACGCTTTCTAATATATATAAGAGTCCGAATGAAGCTGATCTCTGGATGAGGGGTAAAATTTAAGAATATAATAAAAACAAGGTTTTGCGTGATTGTCATTTTAACTAAAAGTCCTATCGGCTCGCGTAGGATGCCTCCAATGTACATTTATTAATGCAGTTATAAATAAATTTTTGACTCCAATATACCTATATCTCAACCGAAATAAATATTTGCACCAGCTCATCCGTGACAGAATCCGCTTTAAAAAGGATGTTTCCATCGAACAACGGTGCGGCTTCAGTTTCTAAGGGATTAGTTATTTCCCTTATATGAACAGATCAAGTTGTTTATCACGTTCAATCCTGATTATTTGAAGTTCATTGATGATTTGAGACGCACCCGTTAGGCCATTTTAACTCTTATAATATATAACGCTGACTCGTCCAAAATAAATTTTGGACTCCGACATAACAAAAACTAGCTCATTAATTAACTACAGGGATTATTTATTAACAGGGATAAGTCAAAATCTTATTAGATTTATCCCTGCTAATCCCTGTGGCTGTCGTGGGCAGCGTTGTAGATTAAGTTACGGACGGGGTTGCAAACCCAATGCCATTAAGTTAAGGATAACTGATTGATTTTTTTAAGCAAGCAAATCAATTTTGTCCGAATCGGATTTTTTTTGCTATGCCAAGCTCCGTCAAAAATAAGATTTAAAAAAAATTTAAATAAAATCAATAAGTTGTCCTTAACTTAATGGCATTGGGTTGCAAACCCCGTCCGGCACGGTTTTTTTGTAAAAAAAATCAATCATTTGCCATTAACTTAATGGCATTGACCCGTTAGGCCAGTTATTTGACGCTTTCTATCAACTCTATATTGTGCCAACGCCAACAAAGCTTGAATCAACCGAGGACGTGCCGCCGCTGGTTGATATTTGTACAACCGCTCTAACTAAAATTTCACGGGCATTACCAGCCTGCCCTTGTGCCAATAAAATCTCAGCCAGTAATTGATTGGTTCCCACATGATTAGGATTTAAGCTAATCGCTTGGCGTAGCACTGGGAGCGTGGCTTCTAACTGTCCTGTGCGATATAAACCCAAGCTCGCTTTGTACAGGTTATCTGCGACTGGCTCAACGCGATCCAATTCATCTTGAACACGACGGAGTGGTTTGTACTCGGCAATCCAACGGCGCAACAATTCAACACGAAAACGATAACCCCCATCTACCTTCCATGAGCAGCCGGAAAAGTCGCTAAAGCGACTACTACGAGCCGACCGTTTGTAGTAGGCGATTTATCGCCTACGAAGTCGCTAAAGCGCAGAAAGTGATGCCCGGCAAAACTTCAAGGAATTTTTGGATGGCATTGGAAAAGGACAACTCGGAAAATTTATTGAAGTGAAGAATACCATTCTAGTATGCCATTTCCGGTTGTGGTTCATGATGAAAGAAATCAGATTTTTTCAAAAAATCGGATTTCTAAAAACGGAACAAAAATCGGGTGAAAAATAAACCGCTTTCATAGCTTCAAATTTAACACCCCAGTTGCAAACCCCGCCCTGCACAATTTACAACGTCATGGGTATTGGTCTCCCATGACTTAATTTTAGGCTTAACTTCTTTCCTCACCGCTCGGGAACCTCGTAACCGAAACCTTGGATGATTGCCTTAGCTTCCTCACTCTGCACAAATTCCATGAATGCGTGGGCACTTTCTTTATGGGAAAGCAACACAGCTTGTTGCTTGATAGGCTGGTATAAATCGGCTGGCACTTCCCAGTAGGAACCGCTGATTGCTATGTCCGGCTGCTTGATTTGCGAGAGAGCGACGAAACCTAACTCAGCATTTCCACTTATGACGAACTGGTAGGCTTGACCAATATTTTCGCCGCGCACCAGTTGGAACCGCACCCTATCCCAGAGCCCTAATTTTTCCAAGACTTGTTTAGCCGCTCCACCATACGGTGCCAACTTAGGATTGGCAATGGCGAGGTAGCGATACGCCCGTTTTTTGAGTACCGCAGCACTTGCATAACCAGCCTTGGGACTGAATAGCACAATTTTACCTTGAGCATAAGTAAAACGGCTGCCGGGCAATGCGACTCCTTGTTGTTCGAGCAATGCGGGGCGACGTATGTCCGCCGCAAAAAAAGCATCGAATGGCGCACCATTCATAATTTGGGCGTAGAATTTGCCCGTGGATCCGAAAACTAAGACGATTTTATCATCACTTTGGTATCGCTCGGCTATAGCCTTTATGGCATTAGTGAAGTTCGAGGCGACGGCGATATGCACTTCCCCGGCTATAACCGGTGGCGAGCCGATAAAAACAGTCAGCAACACTAGCATAAACCTAATCATGGTATGAATTATCCTATTTGTGTAAATCTGCTCAGGCGCAAAAAGCAATATAGCCCTGTTGCTAGTGATGACTTTGTCAGCATGGGATAGTCGGGAGGAGGATTTGATTGGAGATTAACGAGGCTTATTATCGGTTGGCGGCTTGAGAGATTTAAAAATAAATGCAATGCTACCACCAAAAATGTGATAACATTGCTAATTTTCATTTGGAGATACAACCACCATCTCGGCTTGTTTGATTGGAGTCTCTCAACCGAAATGGTCAGAAAGGGCAATTATACCACTCTTTTGTCCGAATTGTATCTCCTATTTACAGATAGGAGACAACCAAATGTCAGCCAACCAACTGATTATCCTAGAAACACTCGCCCAAAATC
>JBDLJY010000019.1:0-35667 GCA_039714115.1 Pseudomonadota bacterium
ACTCTATAAGAAACCTCAGAACTGACAAAAAAATCTATTGTGATTTTGACCGAAGTTCCATCTGCCAACGCCACTCTTTTTTCATAGCGTCTAAAATCTACCTTACTTGGTAGTTTGTCATATTTGGTCCAGACTTTTTCAAAGGCTCTTCCCTTTAAGATACTAACAACTGTAGCCACATTTTCCGGGGCTACAAAAAGATCAATATCTTTATGATCGTGAGCATGTTTAAATTCAACATGTCCTTTGGGTGACATAAAATGCCATGCCCAGCCACCAGACACCACGATAAATGGCTTAATCGACTCAAGCTCTTGAAGGCTAACATCTATTCGATGTTGTGGCCAAACTTCTCCATATCTGTTTTTATTGTGTGGATCACCCATAAGATTACCTTTAATTCGATGATCAAAGCTATCAGTCAGGTTTTCAAAACCTGACAGTTCTTTAAGCAACAATCCGACTATCTATCTGCCTTTTACCTTTCCGTTTCCTTTTAACGCCGCTGGTTGCAAAAAATCACCCAACTCATCAGGCTTGCCATTATATTCAACGTTGTTTTCACCCTTAAACACCGTTAGTAACTTTCTACACGCTCGCACCCTCTCTCTTTCCCCATAAGCGTTGACGCAACCGAGTATCGTTTCATCATGTTGTGGTTGCACCGTTATCGACGCTTTGCTTTCCTATTACCGGGGAGCAAACCATTTTCTGAAATAGGCATTATTTCTCCCCTTACTTCGTCGTTTTCAGTAATTGGGGAAACATACTCGATACATCTGAAGAGACATCACCAAATGTACTCCAATCTATAATCCCGTCTTCATCAACAATGTTCTTTGCAGTGCCATCTTCAAAAAGATAAATTGAGACTTGCGCTTGGGGAATAAAAGCGTTCCTCTGTTCTAAGTAAAACAGTTTATCAATGCCATCCTTATCATCATGTTTAGCCGCTTGCATGAGATTAGCAAGATGATCGACTATGTAAGGACTATGGGTAGTGATTAAGACATGCAAGCCCGCATTTACTAACATCGCAAAAAATTCAATAATTTCCACTTGGGCGGCAGGGTGTAAATTCATTTCTGGCTCGTCAATGATAAGCCATTCATTGGGTTCGGCAAAATAGCGCAAATAAAGAACTAACGGTGCCAGTTCTTTTACCATTGAAGAAACAATTGGCATTTCTAATTTGTTCTGGCTCCCAGCAGGTTGGAAAAGGAGTTCTTTGAATAATCCTGAAGTATCAATAGATAACTTTCCTTGCAAAATTTAGGTTTCCAAAATGTCAGCCAATTTTACATATTCTAAAATTTGGGGATTTTCCTTGATTTGCTCTTCTCTATCACCATAAATACTTGGAAGATAGGCATCCGCAATCATGGGTGCCAGCCAATTAATATTTCCACGTTCTTCAGATTTTTCATTTTTTTTAATCGCCTCGTGGTGAAAAGGAAAAGCATAAATGTTCGCATCCATTTGGGCGCGAGACGTGCCACTTCATTGATATAGAGTTCAGCATAATCGTTGGCAAATTGAACTAAATCAATTTGTGCATTACCTTCTTCAAGCAATTGCCTAATAGCCTTATCTAAGGGGGGGATATGTTTGTTGAGTTTGACTTTCTAAAAAAAAAGGCTCGATGGTATTTTTCGTATCCATCTAGTCCAAGGATAGCTGATAAAGTGTAAGCTGCCCAAGTTTTACCGGTGCCGTTATCACCAATAAAAACCGTTAAAGGTTTTAAATCAATCGAGGCGTTATTAATAACACCTAAATTGCGTAGGTTTATTTTCATAATAATATTTAATTATTAGATAAAATCTGCTGCCATTTACACGCAGCATGGTAGGAGGCGGAATATTCTACTCATAAAATGGCAAAAAATACAACCCCCTAAATCACTGATTATATGGAGACGTTGCGCTTTTTGGCGTGGATAAATCAATACATTAAGTACGGATATGGGGTTTGAGCGTTTTGAAACTAATATATCAACTTCGCTTTTGTGCTGGACGGGGTTTGCAACCCAATGCCATTAAGTTAAGACAAACCTGACAGGTGTAAAAAACCTGTCAGGTTAATTTTTACCTTAACTTACAACGTGCCATGTTTTGGAAACCTGGCAGGTCTTCTTTTGGGGGCTTAACTTAATGGCATTGGGTTTGCAACCCCGTCCGCAATGTTTCAGATCGCTCCTTAAATTAAACTAATCTATAACGGTATCAATAAAAATTAATTTCTGGATTGCAAATCCAGTCCGGCACCGGTTAAGTCAACAACGCGGAGTAGATTAACTTGGCAGAAAGAAATTCCTGTTGTTTTTATTCGTTGTTGAACATTAGCTGTACTTTTTCAACGAGCGAGTACAACTAATGAGCAACAACGAATAAAAAACCAAACACTGAAACCTGATAAAATCCGCCATACCTATTTATCCATGCTTACCTCAATGCCTTTAAGTTAAGCCAAACCTACGAGGTTACCCAAACTTCGTAGGTTAATAGTTAGCAGTAGAGAAATCTGGTTGTCATTTCGCCGCGAAGAGAAATCTTAGTACAGGGATTTACCCGAAGGGCGGGATTGGGGTGTTAGTTGTGTCGAGTTTGTCCGTTTTGTTTTGAGATATTTGTGCGGAGCGAAGTTGATGTTGGCGATTATGGTGTCCAATCGAAATGACAAGCAGATTTATTGAGCCAATCCCCTTATTCCGTCAATCCCTGTACTAGGGTTTGGGCTATTTATACACCATATTTTCCAAGCAAGATACCCATTTGTCAAAATGCTGGCATTCTTGTCTCAATTTTTTTAAGCCAATAGATTCGCTAATTAAACTGCCGTGTAATACCTTCCCTCGTTCCCACGCGCTGCGTCAATGCCAGTATGATAAACCCCTAAAATTCAGACCTGCCAGGTATCCAAAACATGGCACGTTGTAAATTCAATGAAAAATTAACCTGACAGGTTTTTGACACCTGTCAGGTTTGTCTTAACTTAATGGCATTGACGCGCTGCGTGGGAATGCCTGCAACCTAAACCCACACCGCAAAAATCTCTTTATCATGAAACTGAATCAGCTCCTCTTTGTAGCTTTTGCCTTTATTAAAATCATAAATCAGTAGATACCCCTTTTTTAATGATAAAATATCCAGATAATCACTTAGCTGTTGCAAGCCACGTTGATGATATTTCTCTCCGTACCAGCGTTTGAGTTCAATTATATAGCGTTTATCTTGATAAGTGATAACGATATCCATGCGTAGTTCATCTGCAACGGTTGGCTCTTTAAAATCAAATCCTCTGCCGTTCAAGATTGGTTTAAGAAAAGCTAAAAACAATAACCGCCCTTCTCGTTCCAAAAATTTTACATCCCGCCGAGAATAATTTTCCTGCATAAAGGCTTGAAATCGCTGTAATATCAGCTTGATATCCAAACCATCAGCGGTCAAATACTCCGGGCCGCCAAAACCATTAATATCCCCTGATCGGGTTCGCATGAACTTGGACATCATATAGGCATAAATCCGTTGCTCGAAAATGCGGTTATGGATTTGACAGCGTTTCTGCTCTGATGGTATCAAGATACCATATAAATAAGCCAAGTTAATCATCGGATCAGCAATCGTAAATTTGAGACTTTTGCCATTGATGACGATATGGAAAATCAGCTCATACAACTCCCGATTGTTCTCCAAATTTTTGGTCAAACTATCAAATAAGGTAGTCGTGTACCCTTCATCCACAATCATTTTGAAGGCAGCATCGACATCATCAACTGACCAATTTTTATCAACCCGATTTGGAATAATGTCTTCATCTATAAATTTACACAGTTTACTAACCAAGTATGGATAACCGTTAGTATAATAATATAACCGCTCCGCAATAGCCGAGATGTCTAGCTGTATCTGCTTATCGAGGCTATAATCCCGCAACATTGTCTCAATCTCATGCGGCAGAAAAGTCATATCAACTTTAAAGTCAATCGCAATATTCCACGGGCTGTTGTATCCGCTACTTTGATGCCTGATTTTGGCTTTGAGCGTCTTTATATCATGCACTCCCGCCAAAATGATTGATTGGAAGGTTTCTTCACCATCGTCTCGATACAGGTATTTATTCCGTAACATACCCAAAAAATCCAAAAATAACTGATTATTAGTGCTTTTATCCACTTCATCTATCATCAATACCCACGATTTGGTGGGCATTGTTTCCACTAGCTTGGTGATGAAACGAGATAACGCTGGCAAATTGGAGATCTCTGAGCGATGTTCCTCAATAAATTGGCAGGAATGTGAAAAATTCAACAACTCAAGCCGCTTGGCTATCATGATTAGAAACTCTGTGATAAAGCGTTCCTGATGCTGATGGGTATCACTGTCTATGCCCTCAAAGCTAATCCTTAACGCCACACAATCATCTAGCAGGTTTAGCTGTTTAGCGAGTAAAAATAGGGTTGTCGTTTTGCCAAACTGACGCGGGCGATTGATAGTGAAATACTCGCCCCTCTCCGTCAATTGAATAATTTGCTTGAGTTTAGCAGATATATCAACCATATAATGTCGATAAGGAATACATAATCCGGTGTCATTAAATCTTTTTTGCATCATTTTTTCCTCGTTGCTCGAAAATGCGGTTATGGATGCTCTGAGGCTATCAATATACCATATAAACATATCCCAGCCAAACCAATGTCACCATGCAACTCAACACATATTGATGTGCGAGATGCTGATATTCCCCTCACCGAATTGCCCCGCCACTACCCCCAAAACCTTCTTGATGTAGCTGTAGATTAATCATTGTGATAGATATGGTGCGTAGGACGCACCCGGAGCTCGCTAATGAGCAACAACGAATAAAAAACCAAACACTGAAACCTGATAAAATCCGCCATACCTATTTATCCATGCTTACCTCAATGCCTTTAAGTTAAGCCAAACCTACGAGGTTACCCAAACTTCGTAGGTTAATAGTTAGCAGTAGAGAAATCTGGTTGTCATTTCGCCGCGAAGAGAAATCTTAGTACAGGGATTTACCCGAAGGGCGGGATTGGGGTGTTAGTTGTGTCGAGTTTGTCCGTTTTGTTTTGAGATATTTGTGCGGAGCGAAGTTGATGTTGGCGATTATGGTGTCCAATCGAAATGACAAGCAGATTTATTGAGCCAATCCCCTTATTCCGTCAATCCCTGTACTAGGGTTTGGGCTATTTATACACCAGATTTTCCAAGCTCAGTATGACTGCCACCCAAGTTGATTACCGAATTTCCTTGAAACTGCAAAGTTTCTTTGACAAATATCAATTTATTATCGACTGTGGGTTCTAAGTCAAAAGCATAACAATTTGAGCCAAAATACAACTTGGCAGATAACACCGTTGTTTCTTTGCGCCCATAATGTAAAAATGAATCAATACCGCCAAGTCTTGCAATATGCAATTGTAACTCTCTTTGTAGTAGGGTGCATCTTAAAAAAAGCCATCAGGTTACTTTTACCGGCACCATTGGCACCAATCAGCACATTAAACGGCAATAGCTGCAAATCTAATTCTCGAATGGATTTAAATCCTTTTATTATCAAACGTGAAAGCAATGACATGATTTGAATTATCAGTAAATTAATAGTTATATAAATTATACCAATATCTTTATGGTGAAGCTCGCCAGTTCGGCTTTGCCTTGTAAAACCCAAGCTTTGTAGCCACCGGCTCGGAATCTAAAAGTAAGATGCAATAAATTTTTATTAGTATAACATCTATTGCCGTGAGTACGAGTCGTTTTACAGATTGGTTAGCCAGTTAAAAATGGAGCGTATGGCAACACTCCGCCGCTCTAGGTAGCTATTTTTTTATCTCCCCTCTGCGGACAGCAAAGTGTTATCATGCCGGCTATTGGCAATGGGATGGAGTGGATTTTAAAATTTTACATCCGCCTGCCAATTATGTCGCAAAAAACGGTATGGGATACCGTGCCGGCGGGGGCTATTAGTTTTCGTTTATCGGCGGAGGGAATTTCAGCACCATCTTTAGCCCGTGAAGAAATGCGGCGCTATTGGCATGATTAATAATATGCTGGACGGGGTTGCAAACCCAATGCCATTATTGGAGTCCAAGATTTATCTTGGGCGGTTTTTTGGATTTGGATATCATTTAAAAGCGGGTTAACCGGAGGGCTATTTAAATATGTGTGAATTCAGGGAAGCCACTGAAAATGATTTTGAAGGAATATGCAAGCTCGTCAAGAGTAAGGAAGAACTATTTCTAGTTTACCCAAGCGGCAAATATCCGTTTACTGTAGCACAAGTTAGAGAACTCTCTCAAGTAAGAAAAGAACTAACCGTAGCAGTTGATCGAAATGAAATAATTGGTTTTGCCAACCTATATAATTACGAGCCAAGCAAATATGCTTTTATAGGTAATGTAGTAATTAACAAAAGCCATCGGGGTAGAGGATTGGGAAAAGAAATCATTTCATACATGCTAAAAATAGCCTATAAAAAACATAATCTACCAGAGGTAAGAATTTCAGTGTTTAGTGAAAACACTCCGGCATTGTTGTTATATTCAGGCTTTGGTTTTGCTCCCTATGAAATTGAAGAAAGAAAAAACCCACAAGGTAATAGGGTTGCGCTTATTCACCTGAAAATGGGCCGTAGAGAAATATGAAATACTTGGCAGTTTATCATATTTGGTCCAGACTTTTTCAAAGCCTCTTCCCTTTAAGAGACTAACGACTGTAGCCACATTTTCCGGGGCCACAAAAAGATCAATATCCTTATGATCGTGAGCATGTTTAAATTCAACATGCCCTTTGGGTGACATAAAATGCCATGCCCAGCCACCACGATAAATGGCTTAATCGACTCAAGCTCTTAAAGGCTAACATCTATTCGATGTTGTGGCCAAATTTCTCCATATCTGTTTTTATTGTGTGGATCGCCCATAAGATTACGTTTAATTCGATGATCAAAAGTTAACCTAGAGCAAGCTGTGCGTCCCACGCACAGCTTGCTGAGACTAATATTGTTATGCGTGTTTGTTTTACAAGGATATTCTCAATTGGGCCGTTTATGGCAGAATCTTAAACGCATAACAAGGCACGCTAACGCATCGGTTGATTTGCGACGTTAGAAACCAGACTAAAGGGCTTCAACAGGTTGACAAACTTTTGATTAGTCATGCTGATAATGATCATATTGGCGGAGCGCAAAGTGTGTTGGAAAATTTAGTGGTGGATGAAGTGCTAAGCAGTGCGCCTCAAAAAATAGAGGATATTTTTAGTAAAATATCTGTGGACAGCAAAGTGTTATCGTGCCAAACCAAAGGTGAGTAGTGCCGGCGGGGGCTACGCCATCTTTAGCCCGTGAAGAAATGCGGCACTATTGGCATGATTAATAATATGCCGGATGGGGTTGCAAACCCAATGCCATTAAGTTAAGCTGGGACTCAGAATACCACGTTAAAATTTTGGAGTCCAAGATTTATCTTGGGCGTTTTTTTACGGGAGACCAATACCCAGCAGGTCATTGTAAACTAAAGGAAAAATTAACAAAACAGCCTCAAAATCTGTGTAGGGGCAATCAGGGGAGGTTGCCTGTGTAGGGGCATACCCTATCGGGTTTGCCCTTTAATATATATATAAAGTTTAACACCGATATCCAAGGTAATAACAAAGGTGATAGATGGTTTATCACCTCAGGGAGCTTACTCCTTAGACATAGACCATGCCACGCCGGTTTTGTGGTTTTGGCGTTTTAAAGTAAGAGTTCCATTGATTCTAACAAAGCGATGAAGCGGAGCATACCGCTGGCACTTTGTAGTTGAGCGATGCTGATGGCTTGTAGATTTGCTCTTTGTATTAACACGGGGCCTGCCGCTTGTGGTATGCCCCCTTATCTTTAGATGATGAAGGAACCGTATGAGTTTTACCCTTGAAAAAGTCGTTCCGTGGGGGCGTTCATTTGATGAGTATGTGTCAATGTTCTCTCTTTCGGATACAGACTTAGATAAACGTATCCTCGGTTGCGGTGATGGCCCTGCCGGCTTCAATGCCAAGTTGACACAACGCGGAGGCATGGTTGTTTCTGTTGATCCCATTTATCAATTTTCATCAGAACAAATCCGAGCGCGGATAGATGAAACATGCAAGATCGTAATAGATCAAACGATAAAAAACCAAGATGAATTTGTATGGAATCATATACATTCTATTGATGCGCTGAAAAAAATAAGAATGAAAGCAATGGAAGAATTTTTGAATGATTTCAAAACAGAAAATGAACGTTATGTGGTCGGCGAATTACCTGTTCTCCCGTTCAAAAACCAAGAATTTGATTTAGCTCTATGTTCCCATTTATTGTTTCTTTATAGCGAGCAACAATCGTTTAATTTTCACATTGGCTCAATAAAAGAGCTTTGCAGAATAGCCTCGGAAGTAAGAATATTCCCTCTTCTTGAACTAGGAGCGAAAAAATCCAGGCACCTTGATGATGTCATCCAGAAATTGGAAGAAAGTGGGTATATGTGCAACATCAAAAAGGTCTCTTATGAGTTTCAAAAAGGTGGTAATGAAATGTTGCAAGTAAAATCATCTAACAATGGCATTAACTCGGACGGCTAAAAGCGCCGCTTGTGGTATGCCCCCTTATCTCAACCTTAGGCAACAAAAACGGGTGATGTAGTGGCACAACAATACTCTGAAATATCTGAAAAAATCAAAGAATTCATCATTAGGCAGAAAATATTTTTTGTTGGTACAGCAGCGGAAGCTAGTAAAGTAAATATATCACCAAAAGGAATGGATTCTTTCAGGGTCATTAATAAAAATAGGGTTGTCTGGCTCAATGCAACAGGTAGTGGAAATGAAACATCTGCTCATGTCCAGAAGAATCCAAGAATGACAATAATGTTTGCTGCTTTTGAAGGAAAACCAATGATCCTTCGCCTTTATGGTAAGGCTAAAGTTATCCATAAAAATGACCCAGAGTGGGAAAGTCTAATTTCACTATTCAGTCCAATTCCTGCTTCAAGGCAGATTTTTGATGTTAACATTGAGCTTGTTCAAACTTCGTGCGGTATGGCAGTGCCTTTTTTTGATTACGTTGCTGAAAGAGAACAATTAAATGATTTACATAGAAAAATAGGCGATAAGCGCGTAATTGAATATTGGGAAAACAATAACCAATATAGTCTGGATGGAATACCAACATATATTATGAGTAAAAATACATAATATATGCCCAATAAAAATGCCTAACAAAGCAAATTCACTCGGACAGTCAAAAGCGTCGCTCCGTTTTGCCAGCCGGTGATTTGCAACGTTATGTGTCTAAAGGAAGGTAAGAATACATGAGGTATGCTGTAATATTCAAGGCAGAAATTAATGAGTTAGATAAAGCCTATTATGAAATGGCCGCGCAAATGAGAGAATTAGCCATTAATAAGTATGGCTGTACCTAGTTCATCTCAATAACTGAGGGAACTCAATAAATTGCAATATCTTATTGGAAAAACCAAGAACAAATAAAACAATGGAAAGCAGATTCAGAGCATTTAGTCGCACAAAAACTGGGGCGTTCAAAATGGTACAAGTCCTATAATGTGCAAGTCGTAGAGGTAATACGTGAATATAGTAACAACACACGCTAACAAGGTGCTTCAACAAGGACTGGTTTTACGCTGTGCCGCGCAAAACCAGCAGGTTAAGCGCGACGTTCAAGGAGAATCATGACCAACCCAATAACTAAAGGCAGTCATCACATAGGCCTTACTGTATCAAATCTTGAAGAAAGTGCATTATTTTTTACATCACTCTTAGGCTGGAAAGAAGTGAGAAGAGATAATGAATATCCGGCTATATTTGTAAGTGATGGTAGTATCATGGTTACGCTATGGAAAAACCAAGAAGAACCATCAACACCTTTCGATAAAAACCGAAATATTGGATTACATCATGTAGCATTTATTGTTGAGAGTGAATGTGATCTAACCAACATCCATCAGAAGCTGGAGCAGAATAAGGTAAAAATTGAATTTTCACCTGAATTATTAAGGCAAGGGCCTGCCAAGCACATGATGTGTTATGAGCCAAGTGGCATTCGGGTAGAATTTATTTGGCTAGGTAATTCCTAGATGAAATTGAATGTAAAAAAAACCGGAGGTAGCAGATGAACTGGTACATTTTTAGTGCAGGAATAATTTCTATAATCGCTTTTTTAATACATGCTTTTGTTGGCGATAAGGAATACAAGCTTATCCTCCCGAATAATGAGGACGAAAGTAACAAGAAAATACTTAGCTGGATTCAAGGTCGTAGTGGTTGGCACTGGGTAAGTGTCGATTTACTGCTATCTGGGATAGTGCTTCTACTAATATCAGCAACAAATTATCTGGAAGCGGAAAAAACTCTCGCATTGTTGCTAGGTATATACTTTCTTGTTGTTGGCGTGACGTGGTTTGGTACCGTTTTATTTTCAAAGACAAAGAATAACCAAATTATCGTGCTCGGACAATGGATTTTATGTTTCTTGCTAAGCGGATTGATTTTCCTTGGTTGGGCTAGTTTATGAACAAATAAAACAAGATTATTAAAATATGGTCAGAACCATTAACTGAGGTTCTCAAAGTACTTACATCTTATATAAGCTTTAAAGAAGTGGCAGATAATCTGCCAGAAATTGAAATAATGAGCTAACAAGGCAAATTAAGGTTAAGAATAAAATTTCAAGTTTATAGGTTCTGTCCAAATTTATGCAAAGGCTTTTGGGCAGGTGAGTTTAATCGTTATGCATAAAGAGAGAATACTGTGCAGCTTCATAAAATTGGAAATGAAATTTGGATATACGAAGGAAGCAAAGTAAATTTTTACGGATTTCCATTTCCCACAAGAATGACAGTTGTGAGGTTAAAAGATGGAAATTTATGGATTCACTCTCCGGAAAAAATTAGTCATGAATTGAAGAATGAACTATCCAAA
Source organism: Pseudomonadota bacterium (assembly GCA_039714115.1). GTDB lineage: Bacteria > Pseudomonadota > Gammaproteobacteria > Beggiatoales > Beggiatoaceae > Thiomargarita. The sequence goes on from JBDLJY010000019.1 coordinate 10,977, forward strand.
TTAGGCGCTGTTAAATATCTAATATCTCCTAATAAGTTGCATCATTTATTTTTATCTGAATGGATTGAGGAATACCCAGAAGCAATAAAATATTCTGCTCCGGGCCTTTCCAGAAAAAGAAAGGATATAAAATTTGATGCTGAGTTAACTGAAAGTGCGGAAAATGAATGGAGAACGGAGATAGACCAGACAATTTTCAGTGGTAGTCCAGCAATGGAAGAAGTTATCTTTCATCATAGATTATCAAAAACTATAATTTTGACGGATTTAATTGAGAATTTTAATCCAAACACATTAAACTGGTGGCAGAAAAGACTTGCACGGTTTGCGGGCATATTGCACCCTGATGGGAAAATGCCGATAGATTGGCGCTTGAGTTTTATTTTTGGTAATATCAGTGTTGCTAAGCAATCGCTTAATACCATATTGTCTTGGGAAGCAGAAAATATAATTTTATCTCATGGTGAATGTATCTTTGGTAATGGTAGTCAGTTTGTGAAGAATTCATTTACATGGCTAAACAAAAAGGCATAAAAATCGCGTAAACTATCAAAGCAGCGCTGCTTCGGGCATCTGGTTACGCGAGCCGTTAGCATTCCTAAAATTGATGCGTCAGTTCAGTTGGAAAGCAAAGTCAGCTTTTTGCCATGCTGAGTTATATTGGTTTACTTTTTCGAGGTTGGTTGCCTAACAAAAAACATACAAAAATATATTCAATTGCAGCACTAAAGCAAAAACATCCTTCTTGGTATAAAGAAGATATTTTGACTCTATTATCCATGCTAAAAGCAAAGCAAATAAAACCAGTAATTTCCAAAACATTTTCTTTACTAGATGCAAGAGATGCACATATTCTTCTTGAATCACGGGGTATTAAGGGAAAGATTGTATTACTTCCAGAAAATATGAACACCTAACAATCGCAGGATTCAAGTTGGAATTTATTAAAGTTTTAGCTATCATACTAAAAGTTAGTTGAAAGTAATTCAAATAACCAAGAAGGTTACTTGTTTACTTAAATCAACCGTTATAAGTTTAAAAAAAGAAAAGAAATAATATGGCAAAGAAAGCAATCATTATTGGAGCATCATCAGGAATAGGGAAAGAGTTGGCTAAAGTCATGTCTCAAAATAATTATATTGTTGGACTTGTAGCTAGACGTATTCAATTGCTTGATGAACTTGTCAAAGAACTCCCGGGCGATTCTTTTATTAAACATATCGATGTTAGCAAACCTGATGAAGCAATGAATCAATTGAACGACCTTATTTCTGAAATGGATGGTGTTGATATCATTGTAATAAGTTCAGGTATTGGATTTATTAATCATGATTTAAATTGGGCTCAAGAGAAAGAAACGATTGATGTTAATGTCTCAGGCTTTATAGCTATGGCAAATATTGCTATGCATCACTTTTTATATAGGGGTTCAGGTCATTTGATTGGTGTATCGTCAATTGCAGCAATAAGGGGTGATGATACTGCACCTGCCTATAGTGCATCGAAAGCCTTTATTTCAAACTATATGGCTGGATTACGGAAAAAAGTATCAAAAGCGGGATTGCCTATTATTATAACAGATGTTCAACCCGGTTTTGTTGATACTGCTATGGCAAAAGGTGATAGTCTATTTTGGGTAGCATCCCCACAAAAAGCAGCGCATCAGATTTTCATGGCAATTGTGAAAAAAAGGAAACATGTTTATGTGACAAAAAGATGGAAACTTATTGCATGGCTAATGAAAACCATGCCAGAATTTATCTATAATTATTTATAAAAAAATGTTAGTTTTACGAAAACTGTATTGATAAATAGTTAGCAATAAGGAATTTAAATAACATGAATGAAATAAGATTTTATAGCACTAATGATGAGTATGGTTTTTTATCAAATTTTGCTGCATACCCAATAAAACTAAAAGGAAAAGTTTGGCCAACATCAGAACATTATTTTCAAGCACAAAAATTTGTTGGGACAAGGCATGAAAAGGAAATCAGGTTGGCGAAGTCACCTATGATAGCAGCAAGAATGGGGCGGGATAGAAAACGACCATTGAGAAAAAACTGGGAATCTGTAAAAAATGATATAATGAGCAAGGCGTTATACGCTAAATTTACCCAATATCAGGAACTACGAGAAGCACTACTAAATACAAATAATGCCAAGATAATTGAGCATACAATAAATGATTCATATTGGGGTGATGGTGGAGATGGAAATGGAAAAAATATGTTAGGCTTGCTACTAATGGAGCTTAGAAAAAAGCTAATGGCCTGATAAAAAACAAAATTTCCAAGCCGATATAAGCTTGGTCGTTATGCGTCATGACGAAATACGGCTTGAACAAGAACAATGAGGCATGAATGATAAATCCTTGGCTTCAAATTCCAGCTTCTGATTATGAGGGCCATCTGGGAAGTCCCAAAGTCGCCCAGCTAACGTTATTGGCACAAACCTTCAAGGAAGTACTGAATAAACATGAAAGCAAATCTATAGCATTACTTGGCTGTGCTACTGGAAACGGTCTTGAGTACATAAACAATAAAGCCACAAAGCGAATAACAGCTATAGATATTAATCCTGAATACTTAGAGATTCTTCGGCAACGCTTTGAATATTCTCTTCCTAGATTAGAGATAGTAGAAGCTGATCTTGAAAAATGCACTATTGAGAATCAAGCATACACTCTGGTATTTGCTGGGTTAATATTTGAGTACCTAAAACCTCAAGCATTGCTTAATAAAATAGCTAGCTGCTTGTGCCCCGGAGGGGTGATGGTTTCCATTCTTCAACTCCCAGCGGGGCATTTAGCAAAAGTTTCCGATACCCCTTACGCTAGTCTCAAGAGTCTGAATTCAATAATGAAACTAATATCTCCACAGCAATTTAAATCTATGGCAAATAAAGCTGGTTTACGGGAGATAGAGGCAAATGTCATCACTATAGAATCAGGCAAACCCTTTTACATCAGTACATATGCTAAAATTTAGCGTAGGGTGCGTCCCACGCACCTTCTTGATCCACGCACTTTCTTGAAGTCGCTGTAGATTAATCGTAGTAGAGATATGGTGCGTAAAACGCACGCTCGCAGCGGCAGGTGAGCTTGGTCCTTAGGTGCAAAACAATTAGGAGAAATAAATAATTGGACATTGCCAGTGTATTTAATATCGCAGCAAAGGATTATGATGCAACCAGAAAAAAATATATTTCGTGTTTTGATGATTTATATGGTGTGGCACTAGACTGTGTCCCATATAGAAAAAACGATTATTTTAAAGTTCTTGATCTTGGTGCTGGTACCGGTCTTTTCTCGGCTATTGTTAGGAATTCGTTTCCATCATGCGAAATGACGCTAACAGACATCTCTAATGAGATGCTCGAAAAGGCTAAAGAAAGATTTAGCAATCATGAGCGAATTAATTTCATTCAGCATGACTATATCAATGAACAAATTCATGGTAAATTTGATGTAGTTATATCTGCCTTATCACTACACCACTCCACCCAGAAAGAGTTAAGTTCTATTTTCGGTAAGTTGTTTTTATGTTTAAATGCAGGTGGTATCTTTATCAATGCTGATCAGATATTGGGCAGAAACCCTGAAATCGAAACCGCTTATGAGGAAGCATGGCTTAATCAAGCAAAATCAAACGGGTGTACAGAATTATAGATTGAAATAGCCTTAAAGCGAATGGAAGCTGATAAAACACTTCCTCTTTCAACACAACTTAATATTTTAGAAGAGCATGGATTTAAAAACGTTAATTGTTGGTACCAGTATTATAGATATGCAGTATATTCCGGAACCAAGAGCAACTAACTCTAAGTAGCGCCGCTATGCATGATGCATCTTTTGGCATCAGGTTATTTGCGGCGTTAGCAAGCGTAGGGTGCGTCCCACGCACCTGATTTTCTAAGTTAAGCACGATATTATGTTTAAGGAAAATTAATTATGACCAATCCAATAACTAAAGGCAGTCATCACATAGGCCTTACTGTATCAAATCTTGAAGAAAGTGCATTATTTTTTACATCACTCTTAGGCTGGAAAGAAGTGAGAAGAGATAATGAATATCCGGCTATATTTGTAAGTGATGGTAGTATCATGGTTACGCTATGGAAAAACAAAGAAGAACCATCAACAGCATTCGATAAAAACCGAAATATTGGATTACATCATGTAGCGTTTCTTGTTGAGAGTGAATATGATCTAAGCAACATCCATCAGAAGCTGGAGGAAAATAAGGTAAAAATTGAGTTTTCACCTGAGTTATTAAGGCAGGGCCCTGCTAAACACATGATGTGTTATGAGCCAAGTGGTATTCGGGTAGAATTTATTTGGCTAGGTAATTCATAGATGACATTTGAATGTAAAAAAAACCGGAGGTAGCTTCTGAACTTGTACATTTTTAGTGCAGGAATTATTTCTATAATCGCTTTTTTTATACATGCTTTTGTTGGCGATAAGCAAGCGTAGGGGGCGTACAACGCACCTTTTTGAAGTCGCTAACAGCGAGCAGTATATCTACTCGCTTGTTAGATTACAAAAGAAGAGAATAAACAATGGAATATGCAATATTATTACCGGTCTTCGCTTTGGTATTTCTTACATTTGGTATAGGAATATGGCTTGGCAAACTAAGGTTCACAGCAGTAAAGAAGGGTGATCTTAATCCAAGGTATTATGAACTCAATAGAGGCGGAAAAGTCCCATATTACTTAGCAAAAGTAAGCCATAACTATGACAATTTACTGGCGTTGCCCATTCTCTTTTACGTCATTTCAATTTTGCTACTCATTACGGATAAAGTTGAAATAGCTCAAATAATTATGGCTTGGGTGTTTGTCGCTTCAAGGTACATTCATAGCTATATCCACACAACATACAACAACGTCAGGCACCGGATGAGAGCTTTTATGCTTGGTGTCGTTACCTTAATTAGCATGTGGTGTCTATATTTTGTACGGATCGTGCAATCATATTTATAAATAAGCAAGCTCCGGGTGCGTCCCACGCACCTTCTTGATGGATGTAGCTGTAGATTAATCGTTGTGATAGATATGGTGCGTATCGCGCACCCTACGCTCGCTTTTTATTGTTATCACCTGAGAAAGATTGATAAGAACGCTCAATAACTATTGGCATTTAAGCTTAGCTGGAGCCGCAAGCCCCTTAGCAAGGCGTTATATGTAATAAAGGCTTACCATAAACTATGTCGCTAAAATTAAAACTTGAATTGGCTAATAATGATGATATAAAAGAATTATGTGATCTTGTAAATGCAGCATATCGAGGAAAGCTAGGCTGGACGAAAGAAACAGAAATTATTGACGGAAATAGAACAACAGATCATGAAATTCGGTCTTTAATATCAAGCCCTAATACATACTTGTTCATCGCAAGAGAAAATAACAAGATAATTTCATGTATTTGTATAGAGAAAAATGACCATCAGGCATACATAGGTTTACTTGCTGTAAACCCAGCCTATCAAAATAAAGGGCTTGGCAAACACATTCTTAATTTAGCTGAAAGTTATGCCGTTAATCATTTAAAGATTTCAGAATTTATGATGGCTGTTATATCACAACGAAAAGAGCTTATTGCTTTCTATGAGCGTCGTGGTTATAAAAGAACAGGAAATATTGAAGCATATCCTATTCACCTCAATGTAGGTACCCCACGTATAGATAACTTAACAATCGAATATCTTAAAAAGCATGTAGTTATACCAGAGTAGGAAAAATAGCGAAGAGAGTTACTTGTCAACCGTTATGAGAGAAATAAATGAACCTGAGTGAATTTGAATTATATGTATTAGACGCTTTGATCAAAGGAGAGCTAGAAGAAGAATTAATTCGTTCACAACTAAACGGAGCCACAGTAACTAAAAGAGATTACACAGGTGTTGGCTTATATACTGACATCAAAGCTAATCCGAATTGTCGAACTCTGAGTAAAAGCAATTGGTATATTGAAGAAACACCAAAAATACACTTGGAACATCCAGAGCTTGAAGCAGGTGCAGGAGCACTGCTTTGGCTTAAATATGGTTATATATCCACGCTAGAGTGCTATACATATGATGGTGATTGGCCAAAAGATGAGTCATTGTTTGTCATCAACGAATAACAAAGTATAACAATTGGATCAACCTAATAGCTTCCATCCGCTACGCGGAAAGTTGAGGAATTGATACTCTAGCTTCTCAATTCAAAAAACTGTCCTAAGTATTGTTACTATAGATATTTAAACCTAATATGAATGACCAACTTGTAGCGCAGTGGCGCAACATCATCGTCGGCGACGACAAATCATGGGTGCTGTTTGAAAATGGCACATGCGTCATCCTCATGGAACCGGAAACGGATCTTTCAGCCCAAGCTGTTGAACTGATGAAAGAATGGGGGCCAGTTCACGCCGGAACGTCGGCTGGGGACTTCTCCACCATTACATTGGAAGACGACTCAGGATGGGTTGTTACCAGTCATCACAACGATATCCTGACTTATGTTGCTCCTGAAGAAGGTGGCGACGAACCAACTGACCTTTCAGTTGGTCTTTTGGGTCGTTCAAAGCGTAACCAAGATGCGGAGAGCTTGGCTGTCATCCACATCGAAGACAAACGAAATGCCATATAACAAATCGTTCAACAGATCATAAACCTTGGGATAAATCCCAAGGCTAATAGCTAAAGTCTGCTAAAGCAGACTAACACAGCAAGCTCCGGGAGCGTCCCACGCACCTTCTTGATGTCGCTGTAGATTAATCGTAGTGATATTGTGCGTAGGACGCACCTTACGCTCCAATGCCATTAAGTTAAGACAAACCTGACAGGTGTCAAAAACCTGTCAGGTTAATTTTTACCTTAACTTACAACGACCTGCTGGGTATGGGTCTCCCAGCAGGTCTGATTTGGGGAGAGTTATCTTAATGGCATTGACCTTACGCTCGCTAACCGGCCGGTGGTTCGTGTTGTTAGCCTTCACTCACATTGACTTGTTCAATTATACAGTTTCCAAGTAACTGCACTACCTTACACAAAAATGAATAATCTAAAGTATCAGGAGTATCGGTAGATTTGTGATAATTAGGATTTCTAAATTCAGACGTATCTGTCCACATCAAGGCAGGAATCTTACGCTCCCAGAAAGGCGCATGATCACTTCTCAATAAATGTGGGAAAATTTTCTCCATTCCAAGAAACACTTTTAAGGCTGTAACCGGAAGTGAAGGCACATATTTTTCAGCAGTATATATTATTTGTTTTACTAGATTATTTGAATACCGGTTCGCTATAACCCCAATAAAATCACCTACATCGCTAATTTTTATTGGTAATCCGGGAGGCACCAATTGTGACTTAGGTTCACTACTACAGTAGCCAACCATTTCTAATACGTGAGCGCACTTGATTTTTCTTGTTTGTTCTTTCAACAATGAGCTGACAAACTCACGACTTCCCAATAAATTATCTTCCTCTCTATTAAACGCAATAAACAATACTGGAAGCTTATCGTACTCTTTGAGTGCTTTTGCTATTGCCAACATTGCTGCTATCGCGCTGGCATTGTCGTCAGCGCCGGGAGAATTAGGAACACTATCGTAATGTGCGCCAACAATTATAGAGAAATCGGTCGGAGAATCTTCGTATCTTGATATTATATTTTTATAATTACCCTGACATGAACTTATTAATCCCAAACTATCAAATTCGTTTTTAATCCACTCCCTCACAACCGAGTTATTATGACGCTCAGCTATATAATGTCTTGGCATCGATATTGATTCTACAATATATTTCAGATAGTCCTCAGAAACATTAATTCTATCGACAAAAACATCTATTTCGGGTATCTTTTTTGAGTTGACTATGTACATATAGACTATACTTTCAGAAAAATGTCGCGCTATAAAAACCTCTGATGTTTTCAAAACCTCAGAGGGCCAAAATATTTTTTTACGGTAAAATCGCAAATACCCGCGCTGGAAATCCTGAACCACCTTTGGGTTTAGGAAAAGAAACGATTACCAAAGCACCCGCCTCGGGAACTTTGTCAAGGTTAGCAAGCAATTCAATTTGGTAATGATTTTGGCCCAAAATGTACGCTTCTAAGGAATAATCGTTCTGACTGGTGGCAATCCCCGGATCCGTATCGGTAGGTTCATGTCCAGAAGCCGTAATCTTTCTCTCTTCATAGAGATATTTTAAGACTTCCAAACTCCAACCCGGGTAATGAGCAATCCCTTTGGCATCTTTATTTGCCATCGCTACTGGATCGGGCCACCGTTTAGACCAATCTGTCCGCATCGCTACAAATGCTTGTTTTGGAATTTTACCATGTTTAGCTTCCCAAGCCAGAATATCTGCCATTGAAAGCGTATAATCATGATTTTTAGCAACTTTATGATGGACATCAATCACCACCAATGGCATCAACATTTCTTTAAGCCCAATTTGATCAACAGTCCGCAAACCCTTGACAAAATGCGCTGGGGGATCTACATGTGTTCCCCATTGTCCGACAATCGAATAGCGTTGGGCAAAAAAACCCGTACCGAGTGTGCCAACACCTTCCTCATACCAAAAAAGCGTTTCGCGTTTCTCATCTGGGAAACCCTTCCAATGTGGGATGCCAGGTTCAAAGGCATGGGTGAGATCGACAAAGGTTTTGCTTTGAAGCGTTTGGTAAATCTCAACCAGCGTGGGTGATTCATCAGCAAAGCTTTGAACTGCCATCAAAAATACGACAACTAAAAAAATAAGTTGACGAATGCGACGAACTAACTTGAAAGTTAGCATAGTTATCTCCTTTAAGTCTGGCATTGATACCCCTTTAGTCTTTGTAGTTACACCATAACATAAGTTTTGTAAATAAGGCTTTATTTTCAACTATAGTATTATACTCGATGTTCAAGTTTTTTGAGCTTGACATCAAAAGCACTTGGAATCGACAATACTGCTCGCTTTGGACGAGCCGCATCCAGTCCAAAGCGAGCAGCAAGCATAGGGTGCGTTCCACGCACCTTCTTGAAGTCGCTGTAGATTAATCGTTGTGATATTGTGTGTGCGTAGGACGCACCCTACGCTCGCTGTAAATTATGAAATGGCCGCGCAATTGAGAGAATTAGCCATTAATAATGCACGTTTTTGAGCGGCACGATATGGCATTGTCCCCTAACTACACCAAATTTTCCAAGCAAGATACCCATTTGTCAAAATGCTGGCATTCTTGTCTCAATTTTTTTAAGCCAATAGATTCGCTAATTAAACTGCCGTGTAATACCTTGTCATAATGTGGATATAAAGCGCCCAAACGTTTTGAAGGTGCTGTATTTTCACTGACTCGGGCTATCAAGTGTCAACGTGACACATTCGTCTATCGTTTGCACATCTGAAAATAATAAAGCTTCAAATTCAAAAAGTTGGATGGAATGTTGACACGAATCATCGTGTAGGCCTCCCACCGATAACATTTTTTTCCCATAATTCGCTCAGACTATATTCTTCTAACCAACTTTTCAGTTTTTTATCGGAAAGACGGCGAAAAACCGATTGCCCATTTTCTCTATCGACAACAATCACATCATTTACCTCAAATTCATCGACAAAATTTAATGATTGCGTTGAGACAATGAGTTGGCAACGCTGCGAGGCTACCCGAAATAATCCCGCCAATACCGAAATAGCAAAAGGGTGCAATCCTAATTCTGGCTCATCAATTAAAATAGTTGGGGGCATTTCAGGTTGTAACAGCAAAGTGGCTAAACACATAAACCGTAAAGTACCATCCGATAAATCGTTGGCTATAAAAGGATAGTCGCTGCCTTTTTCCGTCCATTCCAATTGAATTTTTTGTGGATTTTCTGGATAGGGTCTCAAATGGAAATCACCAAAAAAAGGGGCAACTTGTCGAATCGTCTTGAGAATAAGTTCATAGTGTTTAGGGAAAATCCTTTTGAGCTTATACAAAAAAGCCGCTAAATTACCGGCATCATGGCGCAGTTTGACATTATCATTAATAGCTTGTAAGCGTTTGACATTGGCAGTGTCGCCTGTGTCGTGAAAATGATAAACGGCACAATCTGCTAAATTGTCATCATGCGAGGGTGCTAAACTTTCAGTATGACTGCCACCCAAGTTGATTACCGAATTTCCTTGAAACTGCAAAGTTTCTTTGACAAATATCAATTTATTATCGACTGTGGGTTCTAAGTCAAAAGCATAACAATTTGAGCCAAAATACAACTTGGCAGATAACACCGTTGTTTCTTTGCGCCCATAATGTAAAAATGAATCAATACCGCCATGTCTTGCAATATGCAATTGTAATTCTCTTTGTAGTAGGGCATGGTGCATCTTAAAAAAAGCCATCAGGTTACTTTTACCGGCACCATTGGCACCAATCAGCACGTTAAACGGCAATAGCTGCAAATCTAATTCTCGAATGGATTTAAATCCTTTTATTATCAAACGTGAAAGCGATGACATGATTTTAGTTATCAGTAAATTAATAGTTATGTAAATTCTACCAATACCGTTGTCACGGCGAATAGTTCGGCTTTGCCTTGTAAAACCCAAGCTTTGTAGCCACAACAAGGCAAAAATATCGTCGCCACCGGTTCGGTATCTAAAAGTAATAATATGCCGGATGGGGTTGTTGCAAACCCAATGCCATATCGTGCCGCTTGGACTCAGAATACCACGTTAAACTGTATTTTGGAGTCCAAGATTTATCTTGGGCTGTTTTTTATCAGAGGGGAGACCAATACCCAGCAGGTCATTGTAAACTCAATAAAAAATTCACAAGCTGGTTTGTCGGCACGATATAGCATTGGGTGATATGGTGCGTAGGACGCACCCTACGCTCGCTCGCATGAGAATCCGATTATACTCGGCTACGGTGAGTGGGTCATTAATTCCTTTGAGTTCAAGGGCATTAAGCGATTTAAAATGGGCAAACACGGTGTCCCGTAATTTGTCATGGTCTGCCTCGCTTAACGACTCGCTCCGTTTCCACCTCAACGCCCCAAGTTTTAAACAGATGGCGCACAAAAGGCTTTCGCCGTTTCATCAAAAGGCTCTTTTGAAGTTGTTGTCATAAGGGGCAATGATGATTAATCGTGGCGATATTGTGCGTAGGATGCACCCGACGCTCGCTCATTATTATTTTATAACCTTGTAAAAAGTCCACAATTTGTTTTTCATCTATTTCTGTTATTCCATTTATATAAGCCACAAATGGCATGATGATAGCGTCATGAGAAATATACAAAATAGATTGATTGGTGAGTAGTGCGAATTCATCAATCAATAATTGACTTGCCTGTTTGATTGGATAAAATCCTTCAAGGTGTTTATTTTGAATTAATTGATTAATGACTTCACACACTGAATATTGATTAAATACCTTGGCTGCTTTCTGATCATCTTTAACAAAGATACCCGGATTACCCAGTAATCGTGACTCTTGTATAGGTATATCAATATTCATACCTTCTACAATTTTTTCTGCTGTCTGAACACAACGAGTTACTGGACTGGTTTTGATTAAATCAAAGAAAATACCTGTTTGTGACAGTTTTCTACCATAAAAAAAAGCATCTTGTAATCCCTTTTTGGTTAGTGTTTGTTCTCCAACTAGGGATTTTTCGGCATGTCGAATTAAGTAGATCATTTTTTGACTAAAGTTATTAGCGAAATAAGTGCTTCTGGAAATTGTACCTTGATGATTTTTAAGCCGGCTTGAGTTGCTAATTCGGTTAATTCTGATAGTGTTCTTTCTCGACTCCCTAATGAATTTAATAAATGAAAGCTCACAGTAATACCTTTATCTTTGATTGGCTCTTCAGGGAGTAGCGTTTCAAATAGATAAAGCCTCGTATGTTGACTCATATTTTTAGCAACTTGTGCAAGCAAAGCAATCGCTTGTTGATCATTCCAATCATGAAGAATTCTGCTCATGATAAAAATATCAGCATCAATTTGCCAATCAGAGAAAAAATCAGTTTCAATAAATGTGATGTTTTTGTCTTGAATATAACAATATCTATCTAAAATTATCGCTTGTATATTTGGATAATGGGATTGCAATTGTTTTATCAATACCCCATTACCGCCGCCAATATCACAGACTTTTTGTTTAAACAGATTCAGTGGTTTTATCAGGGCTTCATAATCATTACCATAAAAAGTCATGACTGAAGAAAGTCGTTTTTTTAAGACTTCGTTATTTTCTACATAATCGAAAAATGAACTTTGATAAATCTTACTGAATGATTCACGGTGGGAAATTAAAGATTCAAGCAAATAACAAGAACTATTAAAAGCTTCGCCTTGCCAATAGAGAAAAACTTCTTTGACTTCTTCAAGAATGGTTTTAGCTTTCAAAGTTAATGATAGAATATCTGATTGTATGCTAATAAAACCATGTAACTGTAGCCAACTCAGGATTATATTCAGAGATTGAACTGGTAGATTTGTAGCTTCATAAAGTTCATGTTTAGTTTTCCCTGTGACTAATTGCTCAAGAACACCAATTTCTAAAATAGCAGCTAAAATTCTGCTATCCCAATATTCAAAGGCTTTATGGGCAAATTTGTGTTTGATTTTATTAATTTTGATTTTTTGAGAATCAATCGTTTGAGTCACCAAGCCAGTTTCTGAAATAATGATTTTAATACCATCATGCGTCACCGCAACGGCTTGTCCATTATAAAATGGTTCCAATTTAGCATAGCGGGCTTGATAAATTTCTTTGCCTTGCTTATCAATATGAAAGTAACCTTGACTGTCTTTGGCAATCGCAAAGCCTTTATGGTAAACATCCAGTTCTTCAAAATACATCCCATGAATCAGTTCACCTTGTTTATCAATATGGGTTGATAAGCCACTGTCATTGATAACAACCGCAATACCGTATTTGTAGTCTCCTACATATAAATATTTTTGGGAATAGAATGGCTTGCCTTCTTGATTAATATGGAAATAACTGCCTTGTTGATCTCTAACCACACAAGCACCTTCTTGATAATTGCCTGCCCAAGCATAGCGTTTCTGATAAATATCCTGTCCCGAAACGTCAATATGAAAAAAACCACGCTCATCAGCCACCGTGGCAATACCACCATAAAAACCGAAGGCTTTTTTGAATTGACGTTGAAAAATATTTTTTCCTTGAATATCAATAAATTTGGATTGTCCATTATTTTCAACAGGTGCATATCCGGGCGGATAATGAAAACTCATCACGCGCTGAAATCGTGTTTCATATAAGGGTTTTCCATCAATGAGATGATGAGTTTCATCAAGCGAAATTTGAATAGAATTTAACAAGGTTTTCGTAACAGACATGTTTGACAGATATCCTTGGTTTTATAGTTTAAGCATAGTTCTTTATACTGCTTGGAATTAAACATCTCTAATATGCCCATTTCCTTAAATGAGCCAAAATCACCCAGCGTTAGCCTTTTTTCTGAGGGAGCGCAACATACGTTATAATTTCCATCTTGATTTATCCACAGTTCTTGACCAAGAAATGGGCATTCGTAAGCGTATGGAATCAATCGCTCAATATTATATTTTTCGGCTAGTTTGTCGAAATTTTCCAATTTTATATGACGACGGGCAATGCTGTTAATAAACTGATTCCATATACCGATGTTATCTGGATGACGCATATTCTCGGTTTCCAATTGTTGCCAATTAACCCAGAGATGATGTCCTTTGACACGATTGACTTTATGCTGAATGGCAAATTCAATAACTTCGCGGATTCCTTCCAGATTGCTTTTCATGAAAGTGACTTGTAGCGTAACCGTGGGTGGATTTGGCTGACTTTGGAGTGAATCTCTGATTGTGAGATAGGTTTTGATATTATTCAGTATCTCTTCAGTCTGCGTGTTTACCATCACTTTTTCATTGATATTCGGTGAGATGCCGTTAATGGAAATTTTGGTATCACTGGTAATTGGCAAGAGTTTTTTGCCCCACGCTTCAGCACCTAGTTTTGGAAAAGTGCCATTGGTGGTTAAATTCAACTTGATATTTGATTGGGAAATTTCATCAATAAAAATATGAAAATAGGGATATAGCAAAGGTTCTCCCATCGTGCTAGGTATGATTTCTTTAACCCCAATCTGTTTGGCTTCAATTAAAATCTCACGCAAAAGCGTTGGTTCCATGCGTTTACGCTTAACCGATTTTTTAGTTGCATAGATACTATGTGTATCGCACATGATACAATTTAGATTACATTGATCTGGGTTTGTATCAATTGTAATACGCCAAAGTTTTTTTTCAATCATGGGTTTTTCACTTGATGATAAATTTGCCTGACAAACTGAGCATCCTCTTGAATATCTCTCACATCTTGCGGAGACACTGTGAGTGAATTTAACATAATCGGATTGGCAGTGATTTTAAGGATTAAATTTTGTAGCGATTGTGCATTGCCCACTTCAAACAGATAACCATTAATACCATCATTTACCAATTCTTTCATGCCCCCAAGATTAGAAGTTATCACCGGGATGCCCGCTAAAAAAGCTTCTTGAATAACCAAAGGTGAATTTTCATACCATAAGGAAGGCACAATCAGCACATCTATATCGGCTAACACCGTTTGAATGGAATGGTTATCATAAGCACCTTTGAAATGAATATTATCAAATTGCAAAAATCGCTTCTCTGATCCGATTTCCCCATAAATATTCAGTGTCGCGTCAATACCTTTGAAAGCATCAATCAAGACGCGGATTCCTTTAGGGGGAATAATACGCCCCATAAAACCAAATTTTATTTTGGACTGTTGAGTATAGCTTTTAGGGCGGTAACTTATTTTGGGAGTATCAAATCCATACTTGGAATAAATAACTTTTTGTTTGGGAATGCCCTGCTTGATATAAAAGTCACGTAAGGTATGAGAAGGTGAGAGAAAAATATCTACTAAATCAATCACCGACTGCATATGTTGTAATGCTTTCTCGACTTCTGATTTGGTGGGATGATAAGGCGAACAAGCTAAACAACGCTCCACTGAGGGTGCTTGACAAATTTTGCCATCCTGATTGATCAGTTGCCCTTTAACGCAAAACATCCAGAAATCATGGATAGTAAAAACAATTGGCAAACCATATTCTAGTTTTGTGATGGGTATTAATTGGGTGGATAAATGGGATAAATGACCAAAATGAACTAAATCAGGTTTTAATTCCTCTAAGTAAGCTTTGAACAAATTGTCCATTTGGCTGTCATAAAATTTGTCTTGATATTGGTAATCGCGACGAAATTTATTTACCCGTCTGACAGGAATGTCCTGATAGCACTCATCATAGATTTTATATTCCGGATCAAAAGCGTTTTCGACACTGGTGAAAACTGAAATGTCTTCGCCCTGTTCTCTCAGTGCTTTCACTAAGTGATAGGAATAAATTTC
Source organism: Pseudomonadota bacterium (assembly GCA_039714115.1). Taxonomy (GTDB): domain Bacteria; phylum Pseudomonadota; class Gammaproteobacteria; order Beggiatoales; family Beggiatoaceae; genus Thiomargarita. The sequence continues at coordinate 26,415 of JBDLJY010000019.1, forward strand.
AGAACCTGCCATATAATCAGGCGGGAATCCATGGATGACTTTTACTACTTTCATTTGTAAGTCAATACCTCACTGTTCAACAATATTATCAGCGTAGGGGCAATCCTTTATGGTTGCCCTGCCTTTCTCACAAGCTTGCTAGGTGTTTGTTCACTATAATTTTTTTATTAATTTTTTCACAGGTTCTTTAAAGTGTTTAGCCCAAGGTGCATCAAAATCTAATGTCATAGTAATAGCTTTGCCTTTGAAAATGCGATCATATTCTCCAGCCGTATATAAATCATCAACTTGTTTCGATACTCGTTTAAAAGCACTTTTAAATTTATCTGATGAAAGCCCTGATTTATTTTATAGTAACTTTAAATATAAATATTTTATTTTCATACATTTGCATTTTACGACGATAGCCTTTCATAGAATGTGTGAGCCGATTCATAAACGAAATATCCTATCATCATCCACATCTGCCATAATTTCTGGCGAGTGTGTCGCTAAAATAATCTGTGCTGATGGGTTTAATTGTGTCATCACATTGATTAGTTGTTGTTGCCAATCTATGTGCATGGAAATTTATGGTTCATCAATTAAAATGCTACTTTCTCCTGCCAAAAAGGTTTCAAGTAAGGTCAATATCAATTGTTTTTCTCCCGATGACAGCGAATGCAAGCCAATATTTGTGCCATCATGGGTTTTAACCTCAATAGTCTGATCTTTAAATTCTACCTCTTTGTTGCCACTCAACAAATTTTGAATGAGTTGTTCTAATTTTTGACGTGGCTTCATGGCTTGTTCAATTTATTGCTCTATCTCATTGATGTCACTGACAACACTTTGAATATGTGGTTCTGTCAAATAACGTTTTTCAAATACTTCAGGTGTACCCAAAATATTGGCAATGGCACCCTCTTGTCGTTTTAAGAAAGCCTGAACACGTTTATATGCAGTTTTAGGAGCAATTTTAGGAGCCACTTTTTTATTTGGTTTTTTTGTGGATAACATTGCCTTGAGAATGTTGGCAATTCCGTCTTCTTGAGCTTTACGAATAACACTTAATGTATTAGCAGAATAATGTGTCCAGAGTTCTTGTAAGGAACGGGCAAAAAACAGATCAAGTTGTTCTTCCGAAAGCTGTTTGAGTGAACGCCATGATTTTCCACCTAGCCGGGAGGTGGGAAGATATTTGTGACGTAATCCTCTAAATTTTGCTGTCTTTGGTTCAGTTTTCCAAGCCAGATCATTGGCTCGCACATTTTTTTTGAGTAATAGTAAGTTTTTGACAGCGTTATCAGGCAGTTCATCTAATGGAATATCATCTAAGATATCATCTAAAAAAGTGTCCCTAAAATCAAACGCATTAGTTTGCCTATTATTGACTTGTTTGATAGTGCGTGTAAATACCTTGTCTAAATCAGTAGAATAAATTTTAATTTCTGCACTTTTAAAAGGCACATTTTTCAAAATATCAAGATCATCACTCATGGCAGAGTGCAGTATTTTAAGCAAGGAAGTTTTACCACTGCCATTCAGCCCAAAAAACACGTTGACATCTTTATTTAACTTTTGGGAATAGTCTTTATCATTACCGACTAAACCCGAAATATAAAATTCCGTAATATATGACATAAGCTATTTTTTCTGGTTTTCACGCTTCAGCGTCTCATCAAGTTTGCTTTATCACACCCATTCGGCAATAATATCACAAAACCGCATTCAACATGTGATCTAACTACACCAAGATGATCGCCAACGTATTGCGCGTTTTTTACGTCAATGCCATTAAGTTAAGCTCATGTAGGGTGGATACGCTCCGCTTAATCCGCCCTACATGTATGGATTTTTGCTTAAACTTAACTTAATGACTCGTCCACCGCCCCCAAAACTTTCAAAGTCTTTTTCTGAGCCTCGGTTAAACCGCTAACCCCTGTGATATTCATACCTTCATAGGGGCGAGGCACTCTTAGCGTGTTTAGACATTGATATGTAGTGGCATCCCAAAGCTTGATTGTATCATCTTCGCTGCCACTGGCTATAGTTTTACCATCTGGAGTAAAAACCACTGAACGCACCACACCAAGATGACCACGTAAACTGCCGATGTATTGCGCGTTTTTCACATTCCAAATGATTATATCATGTTCACCGCCGCCTACTATCGTTTGACCATCTGGACTAAAAGCGATTGAGGCAATATTGCCATAGCCTTGCAAAATCTTGAGGCATTCACCGGTCTTTTGGTCCCAAAGTCTCACCGTTTGATCGCTATAACTGCAACTGGCTAAAATTTGACTAAGGGGACTGAATGTGACGGCTTGGATTTGTCCCGTATGTCCTTGTAAAACCTTAAGGCATTGACCAGTCTGAACGTCCCATAATCTGACCGTTTTGTCTTCGCTGCCACTGGCAAGAATTTGCCCATCAGGACTGAAAGCGACTGACAGTACTCGGTGAGTATGCCCCCGCAAAATGTTGAGACATTGACCGGTTATTGTATTCCAAAGTTTCACCGATTTATCGTGTGAGCCGTTGCTATGGTTTGATTGTCGCAACTGAAAGTCACTGAAGGTATCCAGCAGTTATGTTTCAATATTTTGATGCTTTGACCATTATGAACCTTAAAAAGTTTGACGGTTTCGTCACAACTGCCACTCGCGAGGATTTGACCATCTGGACTAAAAGCGACTGAGCGGACAATGTCCTTGTGTGCTTGCAGTGTTTGATAGCATTTCCTTTCAGGAAGGTTCCAGAGCCTTATGCAATGATCATCGTATGTACTGGCAAGGGTTTGACCATCGGGACTTATCGCAATTGACCACACTTGATTGCTATATCCTCGTAAGGTTTTGAGGCACTTTCCATTCCGAACATTCCATATTTTTATACTTTTATCTTCACTGCCACTGACAAGGTTTTCACCATTGGGACTGAAATCGACTGAGTGAACCATTGCTCTATGTCCCTGCAAAATATTAAGGCAGTCTCCATCATGGATATCCCAGAGCCTCACACATAAATCGTCACCAACACTCGCTAACATTTTACTATTGGGACTAAAAGCCATTGACCATAGCCAAGGTGTTTGTCCTTGCAAAGTGTGGAGACATTGACCGTTATGCACATTCCAGATTCTGACGGTTTGATCATAACTTCCACTGGCGATGAATTGACCATCAGGACTGAAAACAATGGGGCCAACCAGATTGCTATGCCCTTGCAAGCTTTTAAGGCATTGTCCTTGATGAATGTCCCAGAGATTCAGATTATAGTCATCATCACCGCAGGCGAGGGTTTTACCATCGGGACTTAAGGCGATTGAATAGATGGGGCCGTTCTGTACCAGTAAGGTTTTAAAGCATAAACCGTCATCAATGTTCCACAACTTCACGGTCTGATCGCGGCTACAACTGGCGAGAGTTTTACCCCTCAAAGCAATTGAATAAACCGTATTGGTATGTCCTTGCAGGGTTTTGAAACATTGACCGTCATGCACATTCCAAAGCCTTATCGTGTTGTTATTACTGCAACTGGCAAGGATTTTACCATCAAGACTAAAAACCACTGATAATATCCATTCATCAGGGCCTTGACAGGTCATAAGATTTTTAAATTCGGGCATTTGCCAGAGACGAATTTGCCCCTGACTATCTGTCGTGGCCAAAAGTTGGCCATCGGGACTAAACTTAAGGCAAAAAATACGACCGAAAGTTTGTGCAAAACTTGAGTGAGCTAAATCAGCGTGCGCCAAATTGACCCCTCGCAAATTCACTTCAACTAGATAAGCTTGCCAAATGCTTAAATAAGACCAATCGTAGTCGCTTAACTGAGTTTCTTGTAGGCATAACAGATTTAGAATATTACCCCCCGTATAGCCCGGTTTTTGTTGCGAGTCTTTTTGCAAGCTGATGAGAATTTGTTTGAGCTGATTTTTAACACTGTCTAAACCCAGCGAAGCGATAAGCCTATCCATCACCGGTTTAAGAATCAGGCGAGCCTGAGTTTCTCTCACATAATCTTTTGACGAAGCTTTTAGCAGTGCATGACGGTTAAAGAGTAAAAGTTCTGTGCTCAAAATCTCTGCAACTATCTGAGTAATAAATTGTTCGGTGGTATATTCCATTACCACATTTTGCAGCGTGAATCCGCCCGCCGCTTTTTCAATCAGTGAGCGCCGCCGCAGAGAATTCACCGCATTAGGGATTTCTCGTTTCATACTGGGTGAAACCACATCAGCGGCTAATTGAGAAATAGAAACCCCCTCTCTATTAATTGCCAACCAGTACATGACTTCGCGTTCTGACTCTGATAAACGTTCAAATTGCTCTTGTAACAGTTTGCTAAGATCATCAAAAATAAATTCACCTTGCTCCAAATTGGCTATCAATTTGGAAATATCCTCAGAAAACCAGTCTCGAATATTTGCCTGCACGATTTTTAATGCCAAGGGGTTGCCGGCATAGTGTTCAATAATTTTTTTGAGATCAGAGTCACAAACAACTTGAGTAAAAAATTTTTGTCCTTCTAAGCTATTTAAACCGCTTATCTGTAATGAACGAATCGGAGACTTTTCGCCTTCCAGTAAAACGATTTCAACCGGTTTTTCACGACTGGTTAGCAGTAAACAACTAAGATGTTGGGATTCAGCCACTCGTTTAATTAGTTGTCCATAGTCTTGATATCCAGTTCTATATTGCCCGCTGTGAGTCCCACCTCGTAAAATAGCCTCCGCATTATCCAGTACCACCAGACAAGGTGAATAACGTAAATACTCTATTAATCGAGTTATGCTATCGCCAAGGCTGTTTGGTAAATTAATATCTGGCTTAGGAGACAAGAATTTGTGAAGTTCGGTCAAACATTTCGACAGGGGCGGCGCTTCGCGGAGACTGAGCCAGATGATGTACTGAAAATGACCGTTAATTTGTTGTGAGATTTTGGCAGCCAGTGCCGTTTTACCAATGCCGCCCATGCCACAAATGGCGATGAGGCGGCATTGTTCAGTGACAATCCACCGTTGCAGCGTCTCCAACTCTTTGCTACGTCCATAGAAAATAGAAACTTCTGGCATTTCTCCCCAATGTTGTCGCGGTGGGGATGGCTCTGCTATCGACTCTGGAAAATATTTTTTCTGTTCCTCGAAATCCAGCACCGCATGTCCCGCCGCTTGGAACAGCCGATTACAGGCTTGAAAACCATTTTCTTGTTGTGGTAAACGCAAGGGTTTTATACCAGCCAATAAGTATTCACGTTGACTGGGTAGCTGAAGTTTGCCGTTGATGACAGTGCCATTTTTCCAGCGCGAGATGGTGACTGGGCTAAGTCTAAGTTTTCTAGCGAGCCTATCATTTGAGATTTTCGCATATTCCATAGCGGCGGTTAATTGTTCTGCAAAGCTTGTCATGTTATATCCATGTTATGTCTATGTGACTGGTATTTTATGATAAAAACAGATAAAAATATATCCTATTGATTTTTAAAATATTAAAGCGTTTTGGAGTCCAAACTTTAGTTTGGGCGTAGTCTCATCAAACATAGGTCTTGGACTCCTAATACCACGATTACGGGCAAATAATTAAAAAAAATTTTTTCATGTTTTAGCCATGTTATATGGGATTGTGTAAACTACTCCAACTTTAATTAAACAGCCAATTCAGGAGCTAAAATGAAACAACTTGTGCTACTCGCATTCTGTTCAATTCACCTCAGCGTATTTGCAGATGATGCTGTAACCACCGGCAACCGATTAGAGATAGGCATTGGCAACGCCTTACAGGATAAGGTTTAGGTACTTATAAATATGATTAATTCTTACATCGCTTGGATCATTCGTTGGCGCTACGGAGTCATTTTTTTAGTCTTAGCTCTAGTAGCTTGGGCTGGGAGTGGAGCCAGTTTTCTACAGTTTAAATCTGATTATCGCATGTTTTTCAGTCAGGATAACCCCCAACTAATTGCCTTTGAGCATTTGCAAAACACCTATACTAAGAATGACAATGTGATGTTTGTGCTCGCACCCAAAGATGGTAAGGTTTTCACGGCGGAAACCTTGGCAACGGTGGAAAAACTGACTAATGCCGCTTGGCAAATTCCTTATTCCAGTCGAGTAGATTCTATTACTAATTTCCAACACACAAAGGCAGATGAAGACTTTATGGTGGTGGAAGATTTGGTGTCTGAAGCGGAAAATTTAACCTCCGAAGAATTAAAACAAGTTCAAAAAATTGCCCTAAATGAGCCCCTTTTAATTGACTACCTGATTTCTCCACAATCCCATGTAACCGGCATTAATGTTATCATGCAATTGCCCGGTAATAATCTAAATACTGAAGTACCAGAGGTGGTTAGCTTTGCGCGTAAGTTAGCAGAACAAATGCGTACAGAAAATCTCGATATCTATCTTACCGGTGGGATTATCATAGATAATGCCTTTGCAGAAGCCTCGGAACAAGATATGAAATTCTTGATACCCATCATGTTCATCGTGTTACTCGTCACCTTGGGTTTATTACTACGCAGCTTGAGCGGCGTATGGATAGTCATTGTAGCAATTTTTCTGTCGAACATTGTGGCTATGGGTTTAGCCGGATGGTTTGGTATTATCCTGTCTCCGCCATCCGTTACGGCACCCAATATCATTATGACATTAGCTGTGGCTGACTGCGTTCACATTATGGCAAATTTTTTCAGTGAACTAGGTAATGGCAGAGATAAGCATACTGCGATAATAGAAAGTTTCCGCCTCAATTTTCAGCCCGTTTTTTTGACGAGTTTAACCACAGCGATTGGTTTTCTTACCATGAACTTTAGTGATTCACCACCATTCCATGATTTAGGCAATATCTCCGCAATGGGAGTGACTGCTGCCTTTGTTCTGACTATGACTCTATTACCGGCTTTAATGTTTATTTTACCGGCTAAAGTACCATCCAAACAAAATTGGCAAGAACGGGCAATAACTGAGTTAGCGGAATTTGTAATACGGCGGCGCCGCGTTCTATTGTGGGGAGTGACGCTACTTATGCTTGGGTTCATCATATTCATTCCTCGTAACGAGTTGAACGACAACTATCTTAAATACTTTGATGAAACGATAGAATTTCGTCGTGCAACGGATTTTACTATTGAGCACCTGACGGGATTTGATTATATTGATTATTCTGTGGAATCTGGCAAAGTCGGTGGTATCAACGAACCGGCTTTCCTAGTCGAATTGGAGGCATTCGCTAAGTGGTTTCGGCAACAACCAGAAACGCGCTATGTTTATAGCGTGACTGACATTATCAAACGCCTGAATAAAAATATGCACGGCGACAATCCGGCTTGGCATAAATTGCCGGAATCCCGTGAATTGAGCGCCCAATATTTGTTACTTTATGAAATGTCGCTGCCCTACGGTTTGGATCTTAATGACCGATTAAATTTGGATAAATCGGCAACTCGTTTAACCGTCATTTTGGATAGTCTGTCCAACAACGAATTGTTAGCTTTGGAGCAACGGGCACAGGCTTGGCTAAAGAATAATGCGCCAACCATTATGCAAGCGGAGGGTAGTGGCACCAGCATAATATTTGCCCACATTGGCAAGCGCAACATTTATAATATGCTTATCGGCACGACGGTGGCGTTGCTCTTGATATCTTTACTTTTAGTGTTCACTCTGCGCTCTGTGAAGATTGGCTTAATCAGTATGATCCCTAATTTGATGCCGGCAGCGATGGCTTTTGGTTTATGGGGTATATTGGTTGGGCAAGTTACCTTGGCTATTGCAGTGGTGACAGCAATGACATTAGGTATTGTCGTCGATGCCACAATACATTTTCTGAGTAAGTACTTACGCGCTCGTAGAGAAAACGGTTTGAATGCAATAGAGGCAGTACGTTATGCATTCGCTACTGTAGGCACAGCGATTTGGATTAATAGTGGAGTACTAATTGCGGGATTTTCCGTTCTTGGCTTTTCCCACTTTCATATTAATTCGGGAATGGGGATACTCACCGCTATTGTTATTGCTTTCGCGCTACTGACTGACTTTTTGTTGTTGTCACCTTTGTTGATTAAGGTTGATAGGTAAGATGTTTTATCGTTTCATGCTGTGGTATTACTTGTTGCAGTCAAGAAAGGAAAATCCTCAATGCCAGAGTTACACAATACAAAATAAGTTCAGTTTATGACAGGATTGCACGCAAGTCGTAGAGGTAATACGTGAATATAGTAACAACGCATAACAAGCAAGCGTAGGGTCAATGCCATTAAGTTAAGACAAACCTGACAGGTGTCAAAAACCTGTCAGGTTAATTTTTACCTTAACTTACAACGACCTGCTGGGTATGGGTCTCCCAGCAGGTCTGATTTGGGGAGAGTTATCTTAATGGCATTGAAGCGTAGGGTGCGTCCCACGCACCTTCTTGATGTCGCGGTAGATTAATCGTAGTGATATTATGCGTAGGACGCACCCGGAGCTATCTAGGCGGGGAGGTAAGTTACAGTGCGAGTTAGTCGGAGAGCGTGTATTGATAGCCGGTAAGGTTGTAAAGTACTTAGAAGGCACAATAAATATATGAACATATCAATGCAAATTCAGCCGACCCCATACATACCGCGCCGCTCCTTACGTCGCTATGCGGTACGAGTCGGCTGATTTGCGGCGTTATATGGCACAACAAATGGAGGGAGTATGAGTCATCAGAAAAACATCGTATTCGGCACAGGCCCTTAAAGCTCCGGGTGCGTCCCATGCACCTTCTTGATGTCGCTGTAGATTAATCGTGGTGATATGGTGCGTAGGACGCACCCGGAGCTCGCGGTTATGACGGTATTGCAACTTTTGCCGATGATTTACTGCCGCGTTGGAGATTTTGGGCCGTCTTTGGTAGAATATGCAAGGAAAATCCAGCAGACTGCTAACGCATCGGCTGATTTGCGACGTGATGCGTAAAAAAAGGAGAAAGAAATGGCAAAGCTAGATTTAGCCAAAGAATACAAGTCTTATTACAAGGCGGGAACAAAACCGGAAATAGTCGAATTTGGAGCTGCGAAATATTTGACCATTGAGGGCAAGGGGGAGCCAGCCGGTGATGTATTTACAAGCAAAGTCGAAGCTTTATATCCTCTGGCTTATGGAATAAAAAAAGTCTGTAAAGACAAAGGGGATGATTTTGGTGTTCCAAAACTTGAAGGTCTGTGGTGGGTGGCAGATAATAAACCTGCCCTTGAAGTTCCAAGAAATGAATGGTGCTGGAAGCTCCTGATAAGGATGCCT